>CAXTSI010000326.1:0-10728 GCA_964246695.1 uncultured bacterium | reverse complement strand
GCAATGGTTATTGCTACCCAGTTATCATCAAGTAATTCGGTGCGAATGTGAATTTGGGGAGTAGGGAGTAGGGAGTAGGGAGTGGGGGGAGATGAGGAAGTGGGGGGAGTAATTTCTCCCCCTACTCCCCACTCACCATTCCCCACTCCCTCTATCAAGGCATCGATCGCATTGGCAATAATATTCATAAATACCTGGTTGAGTTGACCTGGGTAGCACTCAACTAAAGGTAGTTGACCGTATTCTTTGACGACTTTGATTTCTGAATGCTTGTCTTTTGCTAGCAACCGATGTTCGAGAATCATTAAGGTACTGTCGATACCTTGATGAATATCGACTTGTTTTAGTTCAGCTTCATCAAGACGAGAGAAGTTTCGTAGGGACTGAACAATTTCACTAATTCGCTCTGTTCCCACAGTCATAGAATTGAGGATTTTACTCAAATCTTGAGTCAGGAAATCAAGTTCAATTGTTTTTATGAGTTGTCGAATTTGTTTTGGGGGATCTGGGTAATGATGTTGATAAGTTTCTACTAATTTCAGCAAATTTTGGGTATATTCAGCCGTGTAGGTGAGATTCCCCTTAATAAAGTTGACAGGGTTATTAATTTCGTGAGCAACTCCTGCTACTAATTCACCAAGAGCAGACATTTTTTCGCTTTGGACAAGCTGGATTTGAGACTCTTGTAAGTCTTGTAATGCTTTGGAGAGTTGCGCTGTTCTTTCATTCACCCTATTCTCTAAATTTTTTGTTAAAGAATATAGCTTGATATGGGTTTTAACTCTTGCTAATACTTCCTCTTCCTGAAAAGGCTTAGTAATGTAATCTACTGCTCCCAAACTAAAACCTTTAACCTTATTTTCAATGTCAGAAATAGCAGTCATAAAAATGACTGGAATGTCGCGAGTTGCCAAATTTTCTTTCAACAGTCTACAAGTTTCAAATCCGTCTATTCCAGGCATCCTTACATCTAATAAAATCAAATCTGGTAAGCTATATTGAACCTGTTTCAGCGCCCTTTCACCATCAATAGCAGTAGCAACTTCAAAGCCAGCTTCAGTCAATGTCTCTGACATGACTAGCAGGTTAGCGGGAGTATCGTCCACTACTAAAATTAAATTTTCTTCTTTTCTACACATATTTTTATTAATTCATGAGGTATTTACTAATTAAATTCTCAATTTTTTCTGCCTGAAAACTTTTGGCAAATTGCATAATCTGTTGGATAAACACAGTATATCGTTTATCTAATTGCTCTATTATTTTCGCTTCCTCTATGAGTTTTTTCATGCGACCTTGTTGAGCAAGCTCAAGTAGCATAGCTAAATTCTCCGCAGATGGAACCGCTAATTCCAAACTGGGAATTTTTGTTTGCGGTAGTGGGACATTAGCCATAGCCTCAACGGTCGAAGTTGTCTGTTCGTATTCCCATTTAATTTCCAAATGCTTTTCTAACAACCGGAATAGGTCTTCAACCTGCAAGGGTTTGGGAAGAAAATCATCGCCTCCAGCATCTAAACTCTTTTGCCGATCTATCTCATACACTGAAGCTGATGAGACAATTACCGGCAGATGTTTTAAGTTTTCTGAATTGCGTAGTTGTTCCAGCATATTATACCCATCCATCACTGGCATAGCCAAGTCGGTGATGATTAAGTCTGGCTGGATTTCTGTAGCTCGTGCTAAACCTTCCTGACCATTTTCTGCTTCTACGATTGCAAAGCCTATTGGCTCTAGCATATTGACAATCACTGAGCGGTTTTCCCAGCGGTCATCGATCATTAGGATAGTCCGCCGCCGACCGTGGTAGTTAATAATTTTCTTTCCTGCTGTTGTGGTTGCTGCCTTTATCCAGTCAGGGGCTAGAGTAAAATCAACTTCAAAATAGAAGACGCTACCAACTCCCACTTGGCTTTGTACCTGGATACGACTACCCATCAAATTAACAATCTGGCTGCTAATTGCTAGTCCCAGTCCCGTTCCTTCAGCATGACGTTTTTGCTCTCCTACTTGTTCAAAAGGAATGAATATTTTTTCAAGTAATTCGGGACTGATACCGACACCTGTGTCTTCAATAGAAAATCTAATTTTGGTAATGGGTAATGGGTAATGGGTAATTGGTAATTGGTAATTGGTAATCGGTAATTGGTTATATTCTTCCCCATTACCTATTACCGATGACCTATTACCTATTAGTTCTACTTTAAAAGTGACTGCACCTTGCTCGGTAAACTTAATCGCATTACCAAGCAAATTAATTAATACTTGTCGTAACCGTTTTTCGTCGGTTAGGATGCCTTCTGGTAGTGCAGGAGTAGGAAGATAGATAAAGTCAATACCTTTTTGTTCTGCGCGAATGCGACTGATTTCCACTACTCCTTGTAAGAAAGAGGGAAAATGTAAGGCTTTGGGTTGTAACTCTAGTTTACGGGCTTCAATTTTGGCAAGATCTAAAATATCGTTAATCAAGGTCAGCAAGTGGTTACCGCACTGATAGATAATGCTGAAACCGTCTTTTTGCTTGGACGTAGCTTGTTTGTCTCGTTGGAGGATTTGAGCGTAACCTAAAATCCCATTCAGAGGGGTGCGGAATTCATGACTCATGTTCGCCAAAAATTCACTTTTAGCTGTGTTGGCAATATCAGCGGCAATTTTGGCTTCTTTGAGTTCAGCAGTCCGTTGCTCTACGCGGATTTCTAGTTCTTCTTTGCCTTGACGCAGCATTCTCTCATTTAGCAAAAGTTGGGCTTGTGCTTGTTGGAGGTATTGCAGAGCTTGTGTGAGTTCAGATGTTCGTTGCTTGACGCGATCTTCTAATGCTAGAGTCAGCTGCTGCAGTTTGTTCTCAGCCTGCTGACGCTCAATAACTTCTTTTTCTAGTTTCCGATTTGCCTCTTCTAATTGGGCATTGCTGGGAAGCGCTAAAATTTGGGGAATTAGTGATACCAGCACTACAGCTGTAACTAGAGAAATGGCAGCAGTCAATGCTTTGAGCGATCCAGATAGCCAGTAAGTAGGATACCAAAGCGTCCACACATCCATCAGATGACCCGTGCCACAGAAGACAATAAAGCCTCCGAATAGGAAGAATATTGAGTTGAATGGTAAGTCTTTGCGTTTGCGGACAACGTAAATCAGCGAGAACGGAATTGAAAAATATGCCAGAGCAATCAGTGAGTCTGAGATAACGTTAAGTAAAACAAGCTGAGTCTTCCATAGATAGCAATGTCCGTGGGGAACAAACGGTCCAGAACTGAAGAGGTTTTGAAAAATCGTCAGCATCACTTTTCCTTTGTCTTTGCTGATTCAGTAGATTATTTAGCTTAGTTTGCCCATTAGACTCATGGTTCTATCACTGAGATATCAGCCAAGACACCCAATTGCGACCTATGGTTTTGGTTGCTAAACTGATATCTTGCACCAGCATCAAAAACCGATAAATCCAGCGCTCTCCGGCGGGTTTCCCGCGCAGTCGCTCCTAGTGAACCCGTTAGCGATAGCGAAGCGTTAGCGAGTACTCGAGCGTCAGCGGTAGCGAGGAACGAGCGTCAGGGGTTTATTGCAAATATTGAAAGCTGAAGCCCTTTATTGGTCCTTGATCAACCCGGTTTTTTAGGTCTTATTGAGAATGGTGCAAGATCTGAGCCTCGCGCAACCGCGGACTACGCCGAAGCGTGATATATAGAACAATACAGTTCAGTTAAGCACCAGATCAGAAACCCGGTTTCTAGGAGAAACCGGGTTTCTTTGCTTCCACCTATCCTTAACTGAACCGTATTGATATATAGAAGAAACACAGGAGAGCTAGAGGAAAATTCCTTCTTCTTGAGACTATAATTAATAGTTACCCTGACAGTTAAAACCGTCTTTACAGTGGTGCTAATTACGCCCGTGTCTGAGCCTGGTTCTGAGTGAAGAAGGTACCTTTCGGTGAAGTGATGGTTAAACTGTCACTATCCCGTGCGCGGAGATTAGATTTGGACACCGCACTCAGGTCAGGGTACATATTTACGTGAAAACTGTGCCAGGTCGGAAAACTGACGTATTAGATTGTCAGTGGCTGCAACAGTTGCATACTTACGGATTATTGGCAGGTTCTTTTCGTCCAGAGGATCGCTCTTTGTGTTCATAGATTTCATGATGTAGTAAAAACGTCACTCCAAAAAGAAGGGTGGGTGATTACTGATGACCCGCTACGAATTGCTGTAGACCGCATCACCAATATATTTATTGACCTCGCCGCAGAAAAACTAATTGTGGCAGACAGAGAGGGAAAAAAGATTGCCGTTGAAGTAAAAAGTTTTTTGAGTCCTTCTACCATTTCAGAATTTCACACAGCGTTAGGGCAGTTTATCAATTATCGCTATGCATTAGCAGATTATGAGCCAGAACGTGTTTTATATTTAGCAGTACCAGTGATAATTTATGAAGATTTTTTCACTACACCATTTATTCAGTCAGTCATTCAACATTTTCAGCCAGGAGTCCCCCGTTGAATTCGGAGAGGACGAATCAACGGCGGGAGGAATGGCGAGGAAATTTTGTTGCGTCCTCCAACTGTATCTTTAACGCAGTTAAAGGAAGGAGGAGGACAGCAACAGAATTTCCAGACTCTCATCGGGAAACACATAGCTTAGAACTCCTCTGAAGTAAGCGAACATTTTTAGGATTGAATTGTCCAACTCGTGACCAATCATGGTCGTAGATTGAGACATTTTTGGTTTTTGCAGTGTCGGTGAAACCCCCAATCCAACCACGGATAAGTTTGCCCTTAAAATTGGTTTCCACATAATCGCCAGAACGAAAACCAAAGGGTGTAATTGTTCCACCCTGGCGCTTAAGAACCCCACCCTTAGAGTAGTTTTCTTGGTGTAGTTTCCGCCTAAAAAGCTTGGGACGAGTAATCACAAAGAATGGGGCGTCCGTTACTATACATTCACCTACCCAATGATGCCCGTGGGTGTTAGCAGTGTGGAATTCGTTGTACTCCATGAAAGCACTGGAGGCTAGAGCAATAGCATCATTTGCATGTGTTTCAGGCGTTTGTTTGGACTTGTCCTTTTTGTCTTTCACCAGCCCTAACTGATTGCGGTACTTTTGGGTGTCAAGGGAATCCACCTCTACTACAGGTGCAATTTTAGACGCTTCACTTCTAAACCATTCTTGACCAACGGTTATAGGCGAAATACCTCGACCATTTTTCTTAGAGTCTCCACCGCAAGCCTCATCCCTAATTTCTGAGATAGGAAGAATCTTTGACATTTCGCTCAGGATTCTAAGCTCCATCTCTCGGTTTGCTTTGACGCTAGGAGGAACTTTATTTCCTCTACGATTGGAGAATCTTTTTTGGCGATGGTTTCTTAACTTGAAAGGCTTTTTACGGTCTATTCTTTGACTCCTTCTAGTACGTCTTAGCTCTGCCCTCTTATCCATTTTCCCTGTCACAGATTGACGGTCTTTACTCTTCTTCTTGGATTTATAAAAACCTGGTAAACAAGCGTGAAAAATAGCGATAGTAGCTAACTTGGATTGAAAAGCCAAGCCCGTAAATGCTTTCCCTCTGTCGGTTCCCGCCACTATTTCTTGTGTTGCGGTGCCAGAGGGTTCGCGTAGTAATTGAACGTAAAATACGCCTATCTTATTGCGCTTGCCAACAGCTTTCCCTGATTGAATCCACTTTCTGCATCTGGCTGGTGTCGTTGGCATAAGGGGCTTGCCGTCGGGCGACACAACTGGAATGCGAGTTACTACTTGGTTTTTCTTTTTTGGTTTCATGGGGATAACCCAATTGCTTGTATTTATTAGTCGTCTAACGTCCCTTAGCACATTCCGGCAGGCGTATCTCTCACGAACACGGGAGCCAATTAGCACATTCCAGACTAGGGAAATATCTGGAGGTAACATACTGCCAAAACTCAGAACTTGGTAATAATGGGACAGCGCCCTCCCAAGTGTGCTAACCAACTGTTACCCTCGCCTATTAGAAGCCCGAGACGAATCCCAGGTTTTCAGCAAGCCTACACTGACCACGAAGTGGTCAGTGTAGGTAGTTGACTCCAGTAAAGGCGGAGATTGTGCTATGGCAAAGCTAGAAGAGTATCGGGAAAATATCCAACGTGTATTGACAGACTATGCCAAGCAGCGAACATCCCATAATCAAGATGATGAGTTGGAGATGGAAACCATCTTTGATACGGTGCGCGACCACTATCAGCCGATCTATGTTGGCTGGGATAAGGGACGGCGGGTTTATGGACCTGTGATGCATCTAGATATTAAAAATGGCAAGATTTGGATTCAGTGGAATGGTACGGAAGATGACATTGCTGCTGAATTAATGGAGTTGGGGGTGTCAAAGCAAGATATTGTCCTAGGGTTCCACACGCCGCTCGATAAAGTCTACTCAAACCTACTCACGAATGAACAAGTCTGATCAACCGGAAAGATAGCGGTCAATCTTTCCTCCCTTGAAGGATTCACGCCTTCACTGCCTGATAGAGAGGATCGGACTCTCTTGCTCGTGCTGAAGCTTTGTTCGTCCTTTTAACTATCTCGTCGATAGTACAAACGGTGTTCACCGAGCCGTCACCAGTAGAACCTGTTAGGTTAGGTGTACCAAACCAAGCATTACGAGAACCTACCTCCAAGTAACGCGAAGCCAAACGGCTCCAGTGTGCAAAGACGTGCTGACGAGCTTCGGGGTGTACCGAAGTCTGAAAGGCGTATCTTGCTGGAACTCGCTCATGATAAATCCCCATTCCCCGACGCGCTATTACTAAACCAGCTGCGCTATCGCTTCCCATGGAATAACGGCGCATATATTTAATAACACCGATTTGGCTGGAATATTTGGGACTTACCTCAATAACTTTGATGCCTAACTTTAAGCATCTAGCTTTTAACAATTCAAAAAACTTGGCATAAGCAAATCCTGATAACATCCGTCGGTACTTACGACCGAGTTTAAATTGCTTCTTCTTCTCAGAGAAATCTAATTTCTCAATTACAATTGGCTTTTTAGTCGCCAATGCTCTAGTAGTAATTTCTGTAATCGCCTCGGCTAATCGTGCCTCTGTTTGCTCTGTAGAGCATGAGTGTAGATCTAAATTAATTTTTCCCCATGCAATGGGATTCCCATGACAATTAGTTGTAGACCAACCGATAGATCCAGGATTGATATCTAAGCCAATACAACCGAAAGATTTATCATTACTAGTGATAGCAAAATCTACCAAGCAAGTAATAGCTACTACCCACTTACCTTTTTTATTTTTACTAAACACATAAGTAATAGCCTTATTTAATGCCCAGGCTGCAACTATTTTGTCATATCCATATTGATTAATTTTATAGAGTGGTAAGGTGACATATTCCCCAAATGTTTTTTCTAAGAAATAAGGAACACGAATTTTCAGATTTGGGATAAAATCTGTCGTTAGCTGGCAGATCTGATTACTGCTAGTTTCACCTGTGGAACCAACAAAGGGAACCTTGCCTAAGTTACCCAAATTTACCTTAACACCTCGTTTGATTATTTTAGACTTGCGATCCAAATACATCCGAAGTTGGCGCTTTTTCTGGTGTAGCTGTTGTTTAGCTAGTTGCAAGTAAGTCTTGCCATGAGGTTTCCCATTAATAGGACAAGCGACATCAAACTCTGGCTTTTTCCCCAGGTTGGGTACTTTTTTGGGTTTTCCAGTTTTAGTTTTCTGCGGATATTTAATAGCTAAGTTACGCTTTTCTACAGCCTTTACGTACTCTCGATGCGACTTCAGTCTTTTGTTTAATCGTTCAATCTCCTGCTTGACTGATGTGATTTTTGAATCTAATGTCTCAATATGTGCTTTATAGCATTTCGCGGCTGAGTCTAATTCACCAGCTACAAAATTGATCGCACTATTAGCGTGACGTTTATTTACTCCAAAGGTATTTTGAATGAGAGAATTAAGTCTCTCTTTTTTCATGTCACTCCGCAAACCATCTAATGCCATTTGTGACATTCCTGCTGCGACTGGAGAAAATTGTTCTAACATCTCAATAGGAGATTTTTCTTGAGCTAAGTTATTAGAGATTTGAGTGACATAAGTTTGATAAACCTGAGGCATCTAATTACCTCACCTCCTCAATCACATTTGTTATTCCGTTAATTATTTTTTGGTTCTTTTTACTCCTAGCTCCATACAGTCTGGCTGAAAAGACTGTAATTAGTTCAATCATATCTTGAACTAATTCCTGTTCAAATGTTATTTCTTCATTCGATTTATTTATGATTACTACCTCTATGTCAAATTCCTCGCACATAGCGAAAACTAATTCCGCGCCAAATCTTAGAAGCCGATCTTTATGTGTAACTACTAATCGACCAATATCTCCAGTCAAAATTCGTTTTAATAATTTCTGTAATCCTTTCTTTTGATAATTTAAGCCACTGCCTAAATCTTGAATAGTTTCAAATTGCCAGCCATTAGAAGCACTAAAGGATTCTAGGATTTGTACTTGTCTTACCAAGTCTTGCTTTTGGTCGTTACTGGAAACACGAGCATAGTTAATAGTCACACGATCATCCAATTGTTTTAAATCGCGTGGGGTGATTCGCTTGATATCAGATAAGTGAAATCTTCTCTGTCCTGTTGGAGAGCGCTCCGAGCGGATTTTTCCTGAATCCGCCCATCGTCTCATCGTCGTGATCGAAACACCCAATTCTTTTGATGCATCTCCAATGCTTACTGTCATCTCTGAGATGTTGTCCATGTAAGTTACCTCTTGAGACTTTCGAGCATTCTCTCATCATTCCGGAAGATTTGGCAAGAGGTGGCAAGGAATTAAGTTACAGTAACTACCCCTTTATGCGTCAGTTTACTGATTTTGCGGTCGGGTAGTATTAGTATACGGGGTTTGCTGTGGCGTAAAAGCGATCGCCTTTTGCCCTAACGACCCTGATATCGCAGCTACACAAAGGCTCGTCAGCTTACCCAGGCTAGAGTGCGATCGCACTCCCATCTGTGAGTCTTCGTTTTTCAATTTCATCTATGGGTAATAGTAAGGATGTTGTTGGCGAATTACTGAAAACGCAAAATTTGGCAAAATATATATCTATCAGTCTACCCCATTCGGATGAATTGCTGTTGCCAGCATGAAAAATCAAAGTCAAGATAGATGTTGGTGTAAATGGGAACAGTAAATATAAAAAGAGATTCATTCTTTCTTTGCTCTTCATTCTTCCCAAAAGCCATGACATTTGATTATGACCTGTTTGTCATAGGTGCTGGTCCTGGAGGGCTAGCAGCAGCCAAAAAAGCAGCTAGTTACGGTGTTCGTGTCGCTGTTGCCGAACAAGAAGACCTCGGCGGTACCTGTGTTAATCGCGGTTGCATTCCCAAAAAACTTATTGTCAACGCGGCTGACGTCGCCCTACAAAATCAAATGGCGTATAGCTACGGGTGGAGTGACTGTCAAACTGCCTTTGACTGGACGAAATTCATCAAGTCAGTACACCATCATATTGAAAGCATTCACCACTCAGCTAGTGAAAAGTTGCAACGCGCTGGAATTGAACTCATTCGGAGTCACGCTACTTTCAGCGATGCCCATACTATCGAGATTAATGGACGCAAAGTAACAGCTGACAAAATTTTAATTGCTGTGGGCGCACAACCCATCCAGCCAAAAATACCAGGTATAGAATTCTCCATCACCTCCCGCGAGATGTTTCACCTACCTTACCTGCCTAAACGGTTGGCAATTCTTGGCGGCGGTTACATTGGCGTAGAATTTGCCAGCATGATGAAGGCTTTCGGTTGTGAGGTCACCGTTATTGATCGTGATGAGATGATTTTATCAGGGTTTGATGATGACATCCGCTCTGGCGTTCAAGAAGGTTTGAGCAAAAGGGGAATTCGCTTTATCAGTAACAGTACCGCTGAAGAAATCAAATACTCAGAAGAGACTTTGCTGTTGACCATTACCGGCGCTTCCCAAAACATCATTACAACAGACACCATCCTCATTGCTACTGGTCGCGCCCCAAATACCAAAAATCTCGGTTTGGAAAACGCTGGAGTTGAACTAGGCGAAAAAGACGCCATTAAAGTAGATGAATACAGCCGTACCACCCAGTCAAATATTTTTGCCGTGGGTGATTGCACAAATCGCTTGCAATTAACCCCAGTTGCCAGATCGGAAGGTACTGTCTTTGCCAATACAGTTTTTGGCTTAAAGCCGCAAAAACTGAATTATGATTATGTGCCGTCTGCAGTTTTTTCCCGTCCTGAAGCAGCAAGTGTAGGCATGACTGAGGCAAAAGCGCGCTCAAAATTTGGTGAGTCGGTAAAATGTTATCGTCAGCAGTTCCAACCACTTTTGTCGCAACTGACGGAAGATGGTGAGCAAGCTACGATCAAGTTAGTGGTTGAGGGTGAGTCCGAACGCATTTTGGGCGCTCACATGGTGGGTGAACATGCAGCGGATATCATTCAAATTCTCACCGTTGCCATTGGCAAGGGTATTACTAAGCAAGACCTGGATGAGACAATTGGTATTCATCCGACAACAGCTGAGGAGTTCTATCTGTTTGAATCTCAATAAGGGATGAATTAGTCCTGTTTAAAGAATACCAACTTAGGCTGATATGCATTAGTCGTAGTGATAGGAGTCATATCAAATCCGGTTAAATGAACACACAAACGGTAGGGGCACAGCACTGCTCATTGGTGTCAACTTAAGACGAAA
>CAXTSI010000325.1:0-10754 GCA_964246695.1 uncultured bacterium | reverse complement strand
TTAGTGGTTAGTAGTTAGTGGTTAGTGGTTAGTGGTTAGTAGTTAGTGGTTAGTAATATTTTTGACAACTAACAACCAACAACCAACAACTAACAACTAACAACCAACAACTAACAACTAACAACCAACAACTAACAACTAACAACCAACTAAATCTGTGATTCTAAAAGCGTTCCCTAAAGAAAACAAAAATTTACAAAAAGAGATTTGCTCTCACTAAATTTTATTCTCCCACACATAAGCGTTTACACTCTTAAATTTCACGATTTTGAGAAAATTCTTAACGCAGTACTTGTAACTCCTACCACCCATGCAACCATTCAAGACACTCCTGCGGGTTCGGCACTATGAGATGGATGCGATCGGACACGTCAACAATGCAGTTTACCAAAATTACTTGGAACAAGCAGCTATTGAACACTCAGAATACTTAGGCTTCACTTTTGATATATAGTTCAATTCTGCATAGTCAAATATAGTCAGACGTAGCTTTCTATAAAAGATAACTGCTACTTTTTCACAGAATCTTGTAGAAGGATTGAAATTTAATTCTTATCTAGAAGGGAATCACCGTTTTGGGCGCATGACCTTCTAAATTTACCTTCCTGGGGGTAACTAACACCTCGCTATCCCTTATCCCGAAAGCTTCAGGGAATGCTTTGACTAAGATGTTGTAGCTGCCATTAATATCGGCATTAAGCGCTATTCCATCCTTAGTTATATAAAGACCACGTGATATTCTTCTACCGGATGGTTTCCAGTCATCTGGTTTTGCATTGTAGGTGGGAATTGAATCATGATCCAAGAACGAAGCGCGACTGGTGTAACTCTCTTCTTGAATAATTACCTCGATTCCCACCATAGCGCCTTTGTATGTCAGCATATCAATCAATTGTGCATGGGGAATTTGCACAAAGTTCTGATTGTTTCTTTTGCCAATGTTGACGCCGTTTTTCCATCCAAAATTCTTACCAAGTACTAACTTATTCACTCCTAGTTCAGCTAAAAGATTAATCACATAAGTGGATGCCCGGTGCAGGTAATCTTTAACTATGTGATTCCGAGTTGTTGCAAAATGTCTTAGCCGCTTAGAAGTACGCATTTTACTAAGTGACTGGATAAGTGCGCGTTTAGAATTGTAGAACTGATTAGCTGATTTTAATGGTCTGCCATTAATGAGAACTGGCTGGAAACCAGGCACATTTGAAGTTACAGCCATTAAATTGTTGACGCCAAAGTCTATTGCTGCAATTGAGTTACCATCTCTAATTTGAGTATCCCTTACCTCATAAACAATCTCCAGAACGTAATGGTCAAGCTTTGGCACTAGCCTTGATTGACAGTATTGGTTTACTTTACCAAGGATTATATTAGTTTCAAAGCAGTAGTTGATACCGCTTAATTTGACTAGCCCGAACTTGAACTCTTTTTTAGATGTGGCTTGTTCAGTAAATATTAAACAAAACCGTCCATCCTTCTGTAAATATTTTGGCGGTTTTGGTTTGCCTGTAAAGCTGGACGCATTTTTATCAAATTCAACCACTGCTGCAAAATATGCAGTCCAATTCTGTGCAACCAATTTTAGAACTTGTTGAGATATCTTTGCTGGTAATGCTTTATATTGTTCTGAATCTTTCATTATATGGTATAAGCTTTCATACTTGGGAACTTGTGACTTTCCACCATAAAAGAAAGCTTGTCTCATGTTGAAGTTAGCAGAGTTATATAAATTCTTACTAGCAAAACACATTTCATCTATCTGCTCAAAAGCTAAATGCTTCTCTTTTATTACTCTTCTTTCTACTAGTTGCATCTTTATTCTCTCTCGACCTATTGATAATATATCAAGTATCGGAGAGATTATCATATGTTCGACTAGATTCTTAATATTACTTAATCAGGGTCTTGCATTTGTAATGTGGCAATAATTGTTTCTGTTTTGCGTTTAGCGCGTCGTTGACCATACAGACGTGCAGCAAAGCGCGAGTATTATCGCCACCAAATCAGTCATTAGTTCATCTCTACCGTTGTCAGCCATATTAACTATTTCAAGTCTGATACCATTACGTGATAAAAGAAGATCCATGTAATTAGTACCGAAACGGCATAAACGGTCTTTGTGTTCAACTATCAAAACGTCATAATCATCCAGAGTTAGAAGTTTTTCTAGCTTTTTGCGATGGTCATTCAACCCGCTACCAACTTCTTTAACAACATGGACAACTTGATATCCTTTAGCCGCCGAATATTGAGATAAACGTTCTGCTTGAGTATCTAAATTATTTCTGTTCTCAGCCGATGAAACACGAGTGTAGATAGCAACTTTATTTTTGGTTTGATTCGGCGTCTTGTTCTTTGGGTCAAAATCCGCTTGGGACCGTGCCTGATGGTAGCTGACGTGTGGGATAAGGAATTAATCCCTTTTTGTAATGTTTCCAAGCAGTTTGATAAGCAATTCCTAAATGCTTAGCGTAATCTGAAAGCTTCATCTTCTTAGATATAATACTATATCAGACGATGTTAGCTTATAAATTGAGTGAAGTTAGACAATACCGAGAACTGGGAGGCGTGTTCGTCATGCGCAGGGTGGAGATTGATTATCTGCGCCCATCTGTGGCAGGTGATACACTGGAAGTTACCACTTGGTTAAAGGAAATGCGCGGTTCCCGTGCCTGACGATGTTACGAAATTCGTAAAGTTGATATACTCACATCTTGCACCTGGGTGAAAAACCGGGTTTCTTGAGAATGACTAATGGTCAAACCCTTAATCTTTGGTTGAGAAACCCCTTCGGGTTCGCAGTCGCCTACGGAGGGAAACCCTCCTCATGCGCGCTGTCTCACCGGTTTTTTAGGTCTTGTTGAGAATGGTGCAAGATATCAGTATAGAAATACCAATACTTTTTATGGCGGTTTTTATTTGCATAAAATACAATTTTAGTAAGGAACTCGTGTATAGTACTCGACCACCCTGTAAAGGTCTTACTTTGTGGGGCGTAGGTGGCGCTGTCTTAATACCTATGAGGGATGGAAACGAAACATGGAGCAAAATCAGCAAGAACATCGCCACGGCGCCGCTAAAGATTTTCTTCAATCTCTTAACCAGCTGGAGGATATGTTGCTCTTAGAAGAAAATCAAGAGCAAGGAATGCCAGAATTAGATACTGGTAGTGTTAGTGATGACATAGTAGCTACAAATCTACCAGCAATCGATCTGGAAGCTTTTGAGGAAGCAGTTACTGATATTGAGCAATACTTTGACAAGGGAAATACTTAGTGGTTAGTAGTTAGTGGTTAGTAGTTAGTGGTTAGTAGTTAGTGGTTAGTAGTTAGTGGTTAGTTGTTAGTGGTTAGTAGTTAGTAGAACAACCAACAACTAACAACCAACAACTAACAACTAACAACCAACAACTAACAACTAACCCATTTCTGCCGTTGGGCTTCGTACAACATTAAAGCGGCGGCGATCGCCACATTCAACGACTCCACCCCAGGACTAAGGGGAATTTTCAGCTGCAAATCTGCCATTGCTGCTAACTGGGCTGATAAACCAGCACCTTCATTGCCTAGCAAAATTAAACTTGATTTGCTCCAGTCTCCCTGCCAATAAGTTAGAGTTGCACTGGGCGAGGTAGCCACTACTTGCATTCCTGCTTGTTTCGCTGTTTGCACCGTGGTTTTTAAATCGGGACTCACCGCCATTGCTAGGCGGAACCACTGTCCAGCAGTTGCACGTAAAACTTTTGGGTTGTCTAAATCTGCACTGTCTGCACTCAGCCATAATCCAGATGCCCCAGCAGCGGCAGCAGTCCGAATTATTGTACCAAGATTACCCGGGTCTTGCACTGTTTCCAAAGCCAGCACTAAACCAGTAAAAGGTACTTGTAGTCGGAGATCGCCTCGTTTTGCCGTTGCGACTACGCCATCTGGTTGGACTGTGGTGGCGATCGCATTTAACACCTCTCCACTCACGATTTCTGCCCGTTCACATTGAACTACAGCTTTCTGCCATAGTTCAGGATGGGCTGTTTGCCATTCTGGGGTACAACATACATTTACTAGCGAGTATTTCACCGCACAAGCTTCTTCCAACAGATGTGTCCCTTCTAGCAAAAATAACTGCTGCTTGTGTCTCTCCTTAGAGGAGTGTAGTTTGCGAATTTGCTTTACTAGGGGATTTTGTAAACTTGTCAACATTAAAAATTATGAATTATGAATGCTGAATTATGAATTATAAAAATTTTCATAATTTATAATTCATAATTCATAATTCAGATGCGGAACCCGGGACTTGAACCCGGAAGCCTTGCGGCACTAGAACCTGAATCTAGCGCGTCTGCCAATTCCGCCAGTTCCGCTGGCATCTTCATTTATCAGCCCTTTCCCATTATTACTTAGCTATCTACTTTTGTCAAGAGATGATTGTACTTGGGCAGAGAGCATGAGTTCGTGTAAATTTTACACGTATAGAGACGTGACGGCGGAACTTCTCTACTGATGATTGATTTTCCCGCATACAGACGCTATAGTACAAATCTTCCTAGAAATTTTCTCGGACTGGTAGGGTAAAGTTTCGTTTTTTCTCCTGTCTTCCCGTCCAAGCCAAAGTAAATTTATCAATTACAGATGTAGTGCAATAATAATGTTGAAATATGGGATTTTTCAGGTAGAATCAGAACCAACTTTAACCCTATAAAATTACTCGTTTATTTTGGAGGTAGGCTTATTAATTCTTCTAGCAGCTTACCGGATGCCAATTCTTCACCTGTAGCAGACTCCTCAGTCCTGCAAATATGGGGTGGGCATCCTTTGCGCGGTCATGTGAAAATTAGCGGGGCGAAAAATTCAGCACTGGTGATTATGGCTGGAGCCTTGCTATGTTCAGGTGACTGTCGCATCCGCAATGTACCATCATTGGCGGACGTAAAGCTGATGAGTCAGATTTTGTCGGCATTAGGTGTTCAATTGCAGCAGCACGGTGACATCTTAGACATCAATGCAAGTGAAATTAAGACATCAAAAGCTCCTTACGAACTGGTTACTCAGCTAAGGGCAAGTTTTTTTGCGATCGGCGCAATTTTGGCACGACTAGGAGTGGCACAAATGCCATTACCAGGCGGTTGTGCTATTGGGGCAAGACCAGTTGACTTGCATGTCCGAGGACTGCAGGCGATGGGAGCAGAGGTACAGATTGAGCATGGCATTTGTAATGCATATGTTCCGAGTCGTAGCCGCAGGTTAAAAGGTGCGAAGATTTACCTGGATATTGCCAGTGTGGGAGCGACGGAAAACTTGATGATGGCGGCTACCCTCGCAGAGGGCGAAACCATAATCGAAAACGCCGCCCGCGAACCGGAGGTAGTAGATCTGGCAAACTTCTGTATAGCAATGGGAGCTTATATTAAAGGTGCTGGGACTAGTACGATTACAATTAATGGCGTCCCGAAGTTGCACTCTACCGACTACACCATTATTCCCGATCGCATTGAGGCGGGGACATTTTTAGTGGCAGGAGCAATTACCCGCTCAGAATTTACCCTCTCGCCAGTTGTGCCAGAGCATCTGTTGCCGATAATTGCTAAGCTGCGGGACATTGGAGTTCCTGTGATTGAAGATTCTCCTGACTGCTTGCACGTAATGAGTGCGTCTTCCTTCAGAGCAACGGATATAGAAACTTTGCCTTATCCTGGTTTTCCCACGGATATGCAAGCACCGTTCATGGCTTTACTGAGTTTAGCTGAGGGTGACAGCCTGATTAACGAATCTGTATTTGAAAATCGCTTGCGTCACGCCTCGGAGTTGAATCGTTTAGGAGCAGACATTCGTGTTAAAGGCAACACAGCCTTTGTTAGGGGAGTACCACTTTTATCAGGTGCACCTGTACTAGCTACGGACTTAAGGGCAGCAGCAGCGTTAGTTCTGGCAGGACTAGCAGCATCCGGACAAACCACAATTCAAGGAGTGCGTCACCTCGATCGCGGCTACGATCGACTCGATGAGAAGTTGCAGCAGTTGGGAGCTAAAATCCAGCGTTTGTCTTCAAAAACTGTAGAGACAGCCTTGGTCCCAAATACCACTCATCCTGAACAATCGATTTCGATTTAATTTTCCTTCCTTGTCGTTATACTAAGTTTGTGGGGTTGGCGATCGTCAGCCCTCCAAAATAACGTTTTTCCAGCTTGCTTCGCCATGTCCTTCTTCAAAACTCCGCTGATTGGTCTCAAAGCCGACTCTTTTCGTCATCCGCTAGACCTAGAAGCAACCACAGCGCTCAAGCAGATCCCTGGTATAGACATGATTGTGCGAAATCTGTTGGGACCAGTGGCAGAGCAGGTTTTCTATGTAGAAAACATTGCATCTAGCGTTCTGGTAAGTGAAAAACAACTACCAAAACTGCATGAGTTGTTGTTAGAAGCTTGCAAAATTATGGATTTGGAGCCACCACAGCTGTATGTTAGGCAGCATCCAGCTCCTAATGCTTACACTTTTGCCATGCGAGGTAAGCAGCCTTTTATTGTGCTGCACACTTCCCTGATTGATATGCTCACACCAGAGGAAAATCAGGCGGTGATTGCTCATGAGTTGGGACACCTCAAGTGTGACCACAGCGTTTACCTGACTCCGGTTAATTTATTGATATTAGCGGCGGCTACTGTTCCCAACGTCGGAGCAATTCTTGCCCAAGCAATACAAGCACAACTTTTAGAGTGGGTACGCTGTGCTGAGTTTACGTGCGATCGCGCCGCATTATTGGCAACCCAAAACCCCAAAGTTGTGATGTCAGTATTGATGAAGCTGGCGGGTGGTTCACCCACTTTAGCCCCACAACTTAACTTAGATGCCTTTATTGCTCAAGCTCGCGCTTACGATGATATTAGCAAAACAGAACTAGGTGAAATGGTCAAGGCAGCCCAGACAGCCCAATTGACTCATCCAGTACCAGTTCTCCGCGCCAGAGAAATTGACCGCTGGGCAAGCAGCAAAGAATATGAAAACTTGTTGCAAAGTCCTAAAATAGTGTATAATAGTGAAAATACACCCAAGGGCGGGTGGCGAAACTGGTAGACGCACCACACTCAAAATGTGGCGACCTTGCGGTCATAGGAGTTCGATTCTCCTCCTGCCCACTGATTTTGATTACATAGATGAGCGATCGTTATGCGACTGAAAAGATGGGAATCTCCGCGCCGAGAAGGCAGGAACGATAAAGGCAAAGGCGGTTCTGCGAGAAAGCGACAACTCAAGAAACAACAGCAGATGCTGCGGAAAAAACTCAAGGAAGGTAACAAATCAGATAACAGCAAAAATAACAGACAGGGGGAAGAAAATTTAATTCTTCCCCCTATTTTTTGTTTTAAAAGTAAAATAAATATTGCACTTAATTGAATGCATCGCACTTCAAGACTGCTCGGTAATCGCAATTTGTCAACCGACAAACCCTGTAGAATGCGCGGCGTTCTGCACGTATGAAATTCCCACAAACAACCCAAAACCCTTGCAATATTGCATCACACTTGTGATTTTCTGGAGAACAATTCCTGAACCATGAATTGTGGTATACTCAGTTTTGCTTAAGACTTTGGGATTTTGCTACATATGTACTACTTAAGAATACGTAAAAACAAAATCCCGACATAAGCCAGGGGAAGCATTTGCCTTAGCAAAATTTAGAGCTGCCAAATTTTCCGAATCAGCACTTGACACGGACGTAGTTTTCTTAGCTTGTCATATTATGTCCGGTAGTTGTCCGATGTGATGACGTTGCATCTACGTTCATACATGGGTTGACAGGTTTTTATTGTGGTTGATTTGCCGGACATCATATCACGAATGATCTGAGGTAAATACTGAGAAACAAGGAAATACACCAGCAATGATGAAAGGTTTGAACCAGAAAAAACTCTTGCTCTTGGGGTTAATCGCCACACTGTCACGCCCCTTCGGGGAAGTCAAAAGTCAAAAGTCAAAAGTCAAAATTAAGCCCCATAAATAAATTCAGGGGAACTTGTAATAAGGACGTAGTATTTCTTGCGCTGCGCGTCTCGAAATACTTTTATTTTTGTTTTCCATAAATGAATTTAGGGGAACCTGATCCTTTTTTTCTTTTGACTTTTGACTTTTGACTTTTGAATTTGAGCGTTCGCGTAGCGTCTCCCCTTGGGAGAAGCGAGCGGTCACTGTCAGCAGTTCCATTAAGTTAAGCAAGCAGTGACAAGATAAAGCAAGATAACCGTGTGTATACGGTCTATTATTCCTCCTTACGTAGCTGTGTTGATACCAGTTAACTTGCGCGTCTATGTAGCGTGACTATTCGTAGTTACGATCGCGCGATCGCTCCTAGCTAAGAACGGTTACAAATTTGTAGAATCGTTTGCTTAGTAATATTCTGGAGCGCAGACTTGGTCTTGTTTGAGTTGAAAGTGAGAGCCGCAAGTGTAATACATGTGTTGATACTTTAACTGATACTCCGAAACCGGATCTGTTAATGATAAGCACATCATAAGCACTGTATAAGAATTAACAAATTAATACATCTAAAACACCTTTAGTTAACACTGGTGCTGAATTGTCATGCGTAGATCCACTTTTCTAGGATATTTAGCTTTAGGGCTTTTGGGTGCTTTGATTCCTAAATCAGCTCGTGCTCAGACCCCTTTCTTCACACAGCAAGACCTGTTCACTAGTTACCAGGAAGGCTATTCTATTTTTCGCATTCCAACGCTTATCGTCGCACCCGACGGAACATTGCTAGCATTTTGCGAGGGAAGGAGCAGCATTAGTGACTCGGGCTATATCGAAATTGTCTTAAAGCGAAGCTCTGATGGTGGAGCGACTTGGTCGCCATTACAAGTTGTCGCTAGTGATACTCCCAACGCCATAGGCAGCCCTTGCCCGGTGGTCAATCCCACTACTGGCGAGATCTTGCTGCTGATGACCGGGAGCTACAATGAAGATACTGAATATGACATCGCTAATGGTACTGCTCGGGGGACAGCGCGTGTGTATATCAGCAAGAGCAGCGATAATGGAGTCAGTTGGTTCGATTACGTAGATATTACCGATTCTACTAAGCTGAAGACCTGGGGTGCGTATGCAACCGGTCCTGGAATCGGCATTCAACTAAACAGTGGTCGGCTGATCATTCCCTGTCACCACAACGTAGTGCCGAACACGACGAATGAATCCCATCTTATCTACAGCGACGATCAGGGAGCTACCTGGGAAATCGGCGGAACGTTAAGTCCCTACTTGAACGAATCTCAAGTAGTTGAGCTGGTAGACGGCTCAGTCATGATTAATATGCGTAACGATTATGGTGTCAGCAACAACCGCAAAATCGCCATGAGCACAGATGGTGGACTCAACTGGTCTAATGTAGTCTCTGACCCTACCTTGATAGAGCCGCAGTGTCAAGCAAGCATCTTGCGCTACTCCCGTCAGGATCGGGATGGGCAACCGAACCTTCTGCTATTTTCCAACCCTGCCAGTACACAGCGTGAGAAAATGACTGTTCGCATCAGCTACGACGAGGGTAAGACCTGGCCAGTCTCCAAGCTGATTTATGGAGGAGCAGCAGCTTATTCTTGCCTGACAGTTCTTCCCGACAAGACGATCGGATGTTTATACGAGCGTGGTGTGGATGGTGCTGCTCCTGGTGATGCCTATGCTAGGATTACCTTCGCAAACTTTTCTTTGGATTGGATAATGTCATGATTTTGTGGCGATCCTCTAGGGCTAATATTTAGAGTAGCCCTAAAGTCGCAACTAGCCATGAGCTATTATCAAAGCAGCAGAAAGTTCTTGACTTCATCGAGAGTGACCCTAATCTAAAGCTAAGTAAGTCGGCGTGAATAAACACAACTTTCTGTTAGGGCTGTTAGTGAGCCAGCGCGCATGTTGTCGGGTTAGCCCGCTCTCACGGCGACTGGCTTTCCCGTTGGGTGGTTAGTTGTTAGTTGTTAGTAGGCTTGAAGCATCTTAACAGAAGTTAAAGTAGTTAGGTTTATTTGCGCCAACCTACTTAGTCACTCGGAGATCAACTTATGTATCAGACAGACCCCCCCCGTCCGCCAAAAGAAGTTTTGCCCACTATGTACGATCTTCCAAGTGAAGATCCAAAGGAACCTGGTTTGCCTGATGAATTTCATGATTTTCAACCCCAACTGCTACGAGAAACCTTCTGTCCACCCAACTATCCACCTGATGAGGTGTTTGTCGCCAGCGATTTAAATTTATATTACGACTCTCGCCATCCTCTGTGGTACAAGCGTCCAGACTGGTTTGCTGTGCTGGGTGTTGCTAGGTTCTTTCAACAACAAGACTTGCGTCTTTCCTATGTCATTTGGCAAGAAGGAGTTAGTCCATTTTTGGTAGTGGAGCTCCTCTCTAATAGTACGGAAGCTGAAGATTTAGGACAGACGCTCAGAGAAGTCAACAAACCCCCTACAAAGTGGGAGGTTTACGAGCGGATTTTACGGGTTCCTTACTACGTGGTGTTTGACCGTTACATCAATCAGTTGCGAGCCTTTAGTCTACTTCCCACCCGTTACCAAGAACTTTCCTTACCAGAGCAGAAGCTATGGTTAGAAGATGTTCAGCTCGGCTTGGGACTTTGGCAAGGGTCTTATCAAGATACGGAGGGGGTATGGCTGCGGTGGTACGATGCAACAGGCAACTGGATACCGACTCTGGCTGAACGAACACAACAGGAACGTCAACAACGTCAACTGGCTGAGCAACAAGCCCAACAGGAAC
>CAXTSI010000324.1:0-10790 GCA_964246695.1 uncultured bacterium | reverse complement strand
CTTATATGTAGTTCAGTGATAACCGCGTGTTACAGAACAGGGTGCGGAATGTGGGATTTAAAGCAAGTCTTGCGTCGCTCAGGGTGATGGCTGGGTCATCCCATTTTTCGGTTTCGAGTAACTCTGCAAACTCGTCATGACATGCGATAGCGAAGCGCTGCTGCGAAGCGCAGATCGCATCCAGAATTTTCTGAGCCTCTGCAACCAGTTCAAGTAAACTTTTCATGGATTTAATGCTTATTGTTTCCGCGAAATGATGCGAATCAATGCGAATCAGTTAATTGGGGTGTTATTAGTTCCAGTCAAATTTTCATTCGGGAAAACTAAGTGAGGAAGCTTGTCTGGCGCGATCGCTCTTACCGAAATCACCGCCAGAAAAGTACCAATCGTGCCACAAATAAGGATTTTAAAAATTAACTGCATGGGAGGGGCAGGGTTATAAAGCTGCTCTAGTTGCTCCCGTTTAGTGCTTGGCTTTGCCATACAGCCACAAAGCCCCTGCCGCCATAATCCCCATTCCTGCTGGTGGGCAGAAGATACTGGCTACTGCCAAAGAGTAAAAACCGCCAATCATTAAACCTGCCGAGCCTATTTCACGTGCCATAGATGCGGTCATTGGTTTCTCTCCTACTTCAAAAGAGCGTCTAGTGTTGCTTGAGTCCGTGCCTGAGCTTGTGCCTGGGAGTTGCGGTGGTTCTCCTGAGTCCGGATCAACTCCCCCTGCCGTTTTCCCAGTTCGCTATTTAGTTGGGTGATTCGCTGTAATTCCTGTTGGGCGATCGCCTGAGTTTGGGCTTCGGTGGAGGCAGCCTTTTTGGAGAAGTAAGACTCCCAAACATTGCTGTAGGCTGATTCTGATTCTTGGATGTCCCGGACTGCCCGTAATTGAGAGGCTTGGATTAAGGATGTGGTTCTCAGTTGGGCGATCGCTTCCACCACTCCATACTCAATTGATTCGAGTATCAGCCGATTGTCTCTGACCGCATCGGGAATACTGGTCAATTCGCCCCTTGGCAATTCCACACCGCTAGCTTCTGCGTACTCCTGAGCGTGAGTTGAGGCTGCTTCCTCGAACCCTTCTGGCACTTCACTGTCTAGCGTCCAGGACTGTTCAGGAAATTTCTTGGAGAACTCTGATAGCAGTTTCTTTGCGGGAATGTTGAGCTTGGTTGCCATTGCTTTGATATTCATCGCTTTGTCCTTCAAAATAGTTTGGGTCGTTTTTTAATCTGATGCGTAGTTTCTTCAAGCCATGCGCTCGGCTGTAGTCCATCATTTTTTGCAGTGCTGGGAGATGCTCTAGGCTCACCTTGGTAAAGCGGTTCAGCCCTCCCGTCTCCTCGTCCTCGAACTCCTGAAATGTTGGTAGAAAGATTTTGGCTAGTTCCAGGTAGTTCTGGAGGGTGCGGACGGTCACAGTCGGCTCAAGTAGGCTTGCTGCCTTGGTTCTGGATAATTCGACTACTGGGGTGATGACTTGGTGGGTGGCGATCGTCTCAAGGTCATTTCGCATTGATGCGTATTAGTTCGTGTCGTTTCCGTGAATCACTTCTGCGCTTCACATTTACCACTTTAAACCAATAGTATTCATTTCGCTACACTTTTGTAATGAGTCTTGGTTATCGGAAGCCCAAGCTTCAATAAGATTTTTGTATACCATAAATATAACGAAGTGAATACCATTGAAAATAGAATATAGGTACGGAAGCAACCCAAAAAGTCGCCCCAAAAGTCATATGGACAACGAAAGTAGTCCAAAAGTCACGCAAACGTATTTAATGGAGGAATACTTAATGCTTCTAATGAATGTTTTTGAAATGGGTAGAATCCGAAAAGCACGAGCGTTTAGACTAGACGAGGCTGTTATAGATGGACTAACTGAGTTAGCCAAGCAAGAGAATATAAGCGCCAATAGGCTACTTGAAAATATGTTATTTGAAGTATTAAAAAATAAAGGTGTTATCAGTGCTGACGTAAAACCTCTAGGCGAAACGAGAGGTGGTGATCAAAAAAGCGACAAGCCCAAGGAGTTTGAAGAATGACCACGAACCAACCAGATAGATTAGACCAACTAACAGCGCTAATGGAAGATACAGCCGAAGTGGTGTTAGCTCACGATGAAGCACTTACTAGGATTGAATCCGCTATACAGCAACTCGTGACAACTACTGCCCAAAACAGTCAGCGGATCGAAATGATTCTTGAGTACTTGTTTCAGGAGCGTCCAAATGGCAGAGGTAATCAATGAGCGATTACTTCAACTGCCAAGAGTGCGGCTATGCCCCTAAACCAAGTGACCGACGAGCGCGAGAGCAGGGTGTTTGTGCTGATTGCTGGACTGAATATTACATGCAAGATTGGTACAACTTGCAGGCAGCCGAAGAGAAGACACGCTTAAGCCAACAACGAGCGCAGCATAAAAAGAAACAATATAACCAGTAGTGGGATAACGGTATTTTTCGCACTATTTCTCAAATCCTTTCCCATCAACGGTTTTAACAGTTTTCAGCAATTTTTCGAGACTGCATGGATGAGTGTCAACATCGGATTCGCGATCGCCTGCGTCGTAAAAAACTAAAAACCTAGACACTGAAGGGCGTAAAACCCCTTCCACACATAGTTACCAGGAAGCAAAACCATGCTTATCAGAATCGCAAAAGTGCTTGAGAATGCTTTGGCTAGCGCAACGGGAAGCCGGAAGGAGTACCAAAAGCAGATCCAGTCCCAGCAAGCATACATTAACTATTTGGAAGCTACTTATTTTGAATGCTCAGATGAATGTATCGAGTTGTACGCAAAGAATGACGACTTGCTTAAAGAGATTGAAAGGCTGAAAATTGGGTAGGGTGCGGCGAAGTGCGATCGCCATGCGCTCCTGTAAACTCTAATATAATAGTCGCTGTAATAAGAAAATCTATGAACCAAGCGTTACCCCTCGAAACAGAAATCATAAAAGAAACGGCAAGCTACAGTGTAATTAGATACAAGAACGATGGGAGACTAGCTCTTATCTTTGCTAAGAGTCCCAGCAAAAAACTCAAAGACTGTCTCGATTTATGCGATATATTATACTTACTACCTAGTGACGAATCGCGAAATCTAGCTTACACCAATGACCTAGTTGAAGAGTGGGAAAAATTGCGCTGTTTCAATAAAAGAACAGCGTTTTGTCTCTTCCTTAAAACACTTGAGATTGACTGGAAAATCGCAGAGAAAGACATCACCGATAAATATATTTCACCACTCATTGATGCCACCCTTGCACGATACGAAGCTATTAAAGAACTGATTACAGTAGGGTTTTCCGCATTAAAGAAATGCTTGCCGGAGTGTTCCACAACACCAGAGCAACTATTACATGAAATCATCAGAGAAGAAGCAAACCTATCGTTTTTGAACAAAATCACTCATGACTTTATTCAATACGAACCTTCTCGATTGAACAAAGTTTACACCGAGCTAGCTAAGAAAGACCCTAGCGCTATTGATTGGGAGAAGGTAAATAAGAATAAGCCTATCCATACTGAGGCGTCCGAATCAGACCGACTATTTTCTCAAGTTCTCCATTGTCTCAGAGATAAGCCCAATCTGATCCCCAGAAATCTAAGGGCAACGGTTAAAAACCGCCTAATTGTATATGGCGAATCAGAACGATACCGAAATGAAGTTTTGGCAGGAATGACTGCTGGCAGATCTACTGAGGAAAATTTTGTCAATGCTAGCAGAACTGCTGAGGGAAATCTTGTCTCAACGGTTACCTGGAGAAACGGAAAGGTTACTTACAGTAGTTACGGAAGAAGCAAAAAGCCAGAAGCGTAACGTGACAGTTTACATAAATTTACGTTTCACCATTTTTCCGGGTTTAATAATTTTCCGTGCTTTACTAAATGTTGTGAGATGCCTTGCCTTTGCCAGCAAGACTTCCACGCTTTCAGCCAACTGACAGTTTACATAACTTTACGTCTCGCCACTAAAACGAGTTTAAGAGTTTTCCATGCTTCACTAGATGTTGAACACATTTTTAGTTTCCCCTTTCAAGCCCATTCGTTTGAAAGGGTTACAAAAAAGAAAAGATGCAGGTGCTAATGTCCCGTTTCGTTAAAAACTAGTCCACCGGCTAAACCCCACATCCACATTTTTAGTTTCACCCATCAATTTATCAGTTTCCGGCAGAGATTGCCATAGGGGTAGTACGGTGGACTAGTGATTAATAAAACGGACAGAGGCACTGCAAAATATGGAGCAGTGTCATGTCTGAACTATTTTACGAAAAACCAACCGACAGTACCGTACTTTGTCACGGGAGCGAAGACGGAATCACAAGCCATATCAACGAAAAACATGGGGAAGAATGGTTAAAAAGTTTTGTTGACCCAGAAATAATTAATTTAAGTGTTAAGTCGCTCACGGGAGATGAACCCTACAGTCGTATAATCCCCGATATAAACGCAGCATCAAAGCGAAGCCAGCCAGACGCTCAGTGGAGATGGGCAAGAGGCAAGTACAGTCATGTTGAAGCTGGGGGCTGGTGGTGTTCTGGAGTAGACCTTTTAACGGGGGAAGATTCCCACTGGGGCTGCTTTAAGCCAGATCAACCACGCAAAGACTTTATCACAGGCAAAACCATAAAGTATGAACACCCGATCAGGCAAGATACAGAAGTCTTCGCATTGAAGTTTCCCGTTAAAATTTGCGAGATAATCAGCCGCCGATATGATGCTCCTCTGCCTAGTGGGTACGAAAGTATGTCTCACGGAGAACTTTGGGAATGGGCAAGAGCCAACAAAATTCCCTTGATTATTACGGAAGGGGCGAAGAAGGCAGGAGCGCTGTTAAGCCTTGGTTACTTGGCTATAGGGCTACCAGGGATTTACAGTGGCTTCCGGCAGGAGCAAAATGAGTACGGGGAGAAGGACGGCAGGCGGAGACTTATCCCACAACTAAGGCTGTTCGCGGCTCAAGGACAACGAATATATTTTTGTTTTGACCAAGATGCCAAATGGAAGACAAGACGAGCAGTTAATAATGCCATAACGCAAACAGGCAAGTTGTTTAAGTTCCAGGGCTGTAATGTTAATGTCATTACTTGGTCGTCAGCGATCGGCAAAGGTATTGATGATGTTATCGCAGCTTGCGGTGTAGAGAAGTTTGACGAGCTTTACCGTTGTGCCTTAGATTTCGACACTTGGCAGTCCCACCAGCTACGTACCCTAACCTATAAACCAGACCTAGAGCTAAACCAGCGTTATCTAGAAGAGTTTAACGTGCCAGCTAAAGCGCAACAAATTTTCGTGCGATCGGCAAAAAGCACAGGAAAGACTGAATGGGCGGGTTGGTTTACCGATCCTGTTATTCGCTCAGGCGAAAAGAAGGTTCTAGTAATCACTCATAGGAGAGCGACAGGTCGTAGTGTGGTGGAAAGATTAGGGGTTCCTTGGCGTGATGAAATACAGGGTGGGGTAGGAACTAAATTCGGGATGGGCTTATGTATTGACAGTTTGCATCCAAAATCTGGTGTGAGGTTCAACCCCGATGACTGGAAAGGTTGCTGGATTGTTTTGGACGAAATTAAGCAGTTAATTTGGCATTTACTGGACAGTTCCACTTGCAAGAAAGAGCGAGTTTCTATTATAAAGACTTTCCAACAATTGCTACGTAATTGTGTTAAGCATGGAGGCAAAATTATTGCGATGGACGCTGACTTAGATGATACGACTATTCAGTTTCTTGAGACACTGATTGGTTCTGATGTTGAGCGGTTCCTAGTTGTTAATGAATATAAATTTGATGAACCTTGGAAAACTCACATTTACAACTCGAAAGACCCTGGGCAACTTATTAAAGACTTTTTAGAAGCACTAGAGAGAGGAGAGAAATGTATCCTTCATCTATCAGGACAACAGGCTAAATCAAAATGGGGCAGCAGAAACATTGAAGCTTTTATTCAAGAAAAAATGCCTCACAAAAAGGGACTGAGAATAGACTCAGAGACTGTAGCAGACCCTAAGCATCCTGCATTTGGCTGTACCACTACCATAAATAAAGTATTAGAGGAAGGGCAATACGACTACGTTATAGCTACCCCAACAATTGAAACTGGAGTGAGCATTAAAGCCGGAAATTTTGACGGAGTTTGGGGAATTTTTCAAGGCGTTCAACCGCCTGATTCAGTACGCCAGAATTTATCAAGATATCGCCCCCCTGTACCTCGCTACATATGGATTAGACCAATCGGTATAAATTCAGTCGGTTGTGGTGCTACATCCGTCAAAGGAATGCTTGCTGCTGAGCATAAGAAAAATTCGGCTCATATTAAACAATTAAATGCTCTTGGTTACGAGGAAACTACTGATAGTAATTTTGAGCCTATTTGCTTAACAACTTGGGCGAAGATGGCTGCTAGTATTAACCTAGGAATGAAAGAGTACAAAAAGCAAATTCTCCAAGACTTAGAAGAAGAAGGGCATACCATTATTCACATAGAGCAACCTACTGATTCAGACGAGCCAGAAGATGTCACTAAATTAAAAGAAGAAATTAAACAAGTCCGTGATATTCAGTACGAAGCACACAAAGAGGAAGTAACAGAGGCTTCGAGCATCGATGATGATAAATTTAAGGAATTATCCAAGAAACAATCGAAGACCAAAGAGGAGAGGCTAGAGTTTCAGAAAGGACAACTTGAACGAAGCTATAAAGTACCTGTTACTCCGGATCTTGTTGAAAAAGACGATGCTGGTTGGTATTCCAAAATTCAATTACATTACTATTTCCAGTCTGGTAGAGAGTTTCTTCCTGACCGAGAAAAAGGGGTGATGAGTAGCGCTTTGGAAAATGGTAATGGAGACTATTTTAAGCCAGATACTAACAAGAGCTTCTTGTGGAATAAAGTCCATTTCTTGGACTGGATTGGGATAGAAAGGCTGTTTCAACATGATAGATATCACGACAATCATCCCATTATTAAAGATATTTTTACAAAATGTAAAGAACGTCTCTATGACACTAAGTTAGCTACTGGGTTGAACTTCTATAAGGAGAAATTTCCCATAAGGTTAGTACAGCGAATTGCCGCACTGATAGGCTTAAAGCTACCATCATTAGGAAGGAGCGGCAGTGGGGATAGATCTCGCTATTACGGAAGGCTGGCAGTCGGTTTTGAAACCATAATTGAAGAGACAGAAGAAGGGAAGCCTAGACAGACGATTGTTTTAGATGACAATGGTAACCCCGTTGTATTGTCAGATGACAGAGAAAAAACCTTTACAGAATGGATTGAGAGAGACAAATCGTCTCGTTTACGGAAAGAGAAAGCGGAGCAAGAGGCGGCACAACTAGCCACCACCCATGAAGCCGTAGAAGAATACCAGGGCGATCCTTGGCTTTCACCCAAAAACCTTGAAAGCATAGCTGGAGACTTAGAAATTTGCGAAGATCCAGAAACACTTGGACTTATACGGAGTATGTACCCTGACTACGCTTTGATTCGTGCTGCGAAACTACTGAGTTTAGAAAAAAAGATGCTCATTAAAGCATGGGTTGAAGAACAAAATGCTGCGTGAAGTGCTGATTGTCTAGTGGATCACCAGACGGGGATTTCCGTTTCATTACCATCGGCGTCTAATCTGATGTACCTGGTTATGGTGGGTGGAGCGTTCTTATGTTCCTCTAGCATTTTTTCTATAGCTTGAATGCGATCGTATGTCTCAAAATTCATAATTTTATCTACATGCTTTAGGACTAGATCTGCGGCTGTTAAATGAGCGCGATGCGGTGCGTTTTCATCATCTAAAACACCATTGATTCGTTTAACCGCTTTTTTGACAGATAAAGTTAACTCAGCTAAAGCGTTTAAATATATCTCAGTACCAGCTTGAGACAAAGTTTCTTTAAAAACTTTGCTCCCCCTTATCCGATCCAACGTTTTCTTTGAAACATTGCATTCTATAGCCGCCTCAGCACTAGTCATCCCTGTCATTATACATACCAGAGCGCGACGTTGGAGATACGTCAGACCTTCAAGCTCTTTTGGGGTCTGCTCCTCTGGTGTAGTTTCGCCGTTTTTAGAGTCCATATTTCTAGATCTGAGTAAAAGCAGAAAATGCCTGTCCCATTTTCGCTCATTGGGACATTTATCCTCAATACCCTCCCAAAAGTCCCCTAATTCACTTCCAAAATAGTCAAAATATACCCTGGAGTGGGACATTTAGTATTTATGCCGTGGCGACAGGTCATCCCTTCATGCGTAGCTGACAACCAATGACCCGGATTGACCATCCTGCCCAGAAGATCCAACCATCGAGGAAATGCTCGGCGTACCCCCTTGAGAAATCATGAGTTATTTGTACTTTGGTTTATCGGATACTCATTTCCACAAGTGGGACATGCTCGATGCGATTACCTCATCTACTAAATTCAAAATTGTAGTCGTCCAAAGGTAAATTTCGGGTTCCTGTACTTAGATGGAGGCGTCCAGACCTAAATCTAAGTACAGCCAATCCCTACATGTAGCCGTCCAGAGGCACAATTGAGGTTTCTGTACTTAGATGAAGGCGTCCAGACCTAAATCTAAGTACAGCCAATTCCTGCATGTAGCCGTCCAAAGGCAAAATCGAGGTTTCTGTACTTAGATAGAGGCGTCCAGACCTAGGTCTAAGTACAGAGAATTACTATATGTAGCCGCCCAGAGGCAAAATCGAGGTTTCTGTACTTAGATGGAGGCGTCCAGACTTAAGTCTAAGTACAAACATTCTCAGAATTGTAGCCGTCGAGAGGCAAAATTGAGGTTTTCGTACTTAGATGAAGGCGTCCAGACCCAAATCTAAGTACAGCCAATCCCTATATGTAGCCGTCCAGAGGCATAATTGAGGCTTCTGTACTTAGATGAAGGCGTCCAGACCTAGGTCTAAGTACAAACATTCTCAGAAATGTAGCCGTCCAGAGGTAAAATTAGGTCTTATGTACGTAGATGGAAAAGGCGTCCAGACCTAGGTCTAAGTACAAACATTCTCAGAATTGTAGCCGTCCAGAGGCAAACCTAGGTCTTATATACGTAGGTAAAAAGGCGTCCAGAGGCTATAAGCCTCTACAAGGCACATATAAGTAGAGAATGCAGAATTACCCTCGCGGAACATTTTAAGCAGCCTAAAGCCCAGCACAGCCCGATGCTTTTTAGCTAGATGCAACCCCGTTTAGCCACGAACGACCCAAGTAAATAATTATGGGGTGGTTATTCATTCCGTCCAGATTTTTTTGTATGAATATATTCTACTTATATTACCTCTGGACGCCTACAAGGGTTCTACGCAGAATTACACAATTTTAAAAAAGTAATCCTGATTCAGCAAGCTTTTTGGGCTTTTCAGCAAAAATAGGTATGTAGCAGTTCAGGAGATGTACGGAGATAAGGGGGAGAGGGACGTATTAGCGAAGCTCGCTGTAGACATCGCCTATTTTGAGGGGGTGGTATGGAAGTAGATTGGAAATGAAAAAGTTGCGAATTAGGCTGGGGTCAGGGAGGCGACATGCGGTGGCGATCGCGAAGCGCTGCCGCCTACGGCAGATCGCATTGGGACGGCGGCAGCCCGTCGCATTGCGAACTCAGTGAGCCAGTGATGAGTTGGTCGGGTAGGCGACAGGGTTCTAGGGATGGGATTTTTGTTGGTTGAGTATGAACTGAAAAATGGAATTTTCTTTTCTGGATTCCACAAAGTCTGTCAGCAGTTTACCTTCATCACTCTTGAAATCAATAACGCGATCGCAGTTCTTATAAAGATATTTCCATAAAAATTTAAGCTCGAATAGATGATTGGAGATGCAGTTTAAGGTATCGAGCTTGATGCCGAAAATCCGCGCTTTCTCTAATTCAAGTACAGCCGCACGATAGTTCGGGTTATGGTAATAGCCCAAGTGAAGTTTTCGCGTAAGCTTGTACTTGTCCTTGGCGGAGGGCAGTACAGCATCTTTATGCCCCAAAAAATTGTATTGCCAACGGTAGTTGCTGGTGTATCTGCTGATGTAGCATCCTTGTGGTATGACAGGGTTCAGTGCCTCAATCTCGGATTTGAGGCGGAAGTATTCGCGTCGTGCGATCACAATCTCAGATAGCAGGCTTTTACGGAGTTGTTGATAGGTCATCTCTTCGGGCAGTACGCGGGTTTTACGCCAGTATTTTACCACCTGTTTGGTTGTACGCGGGTTTTACGTCAGTATTTTTACCACCTGTTCGATTGTACGCGGGTTTTACCGCCAGTACGGCGAAGCCCGTCGTTGGGCGAGCCTCGCGAGCCAGTAAATGTTTGCGGACGCCGTACACTAAAAGTGGCGAGCCAGTGATGTTGTAAAGCAGCAGGGTGGAGCGGTTTGAGAAGCGCAGTTTAGAGGTTATGCCAAATGAAACGCATTAAGGCATAACCTCTGCCCAACCCAAAATTGGTGGTAGCTCGTCGTGGGGCAGGGGCAGTTAGTTAGTGGAGCCGTAGGCGGCAGCGCTTCGCGATCGCCACAACCAGTTAGATACAGTCATCTAGTTAGAACTACATTAATTTCTCACCTGTTGAATTGTACGCGGGTTTTACCGCCAAGACGGCGAAGCCCGTCGTTGGGCGAGCCTCGCGAGCCAGTGTAGCTCTTCCCGGCAATACGCGGGTTTTACAACATTAGTCTATCGCCTGTTCGGGGCAGTACGCGGGTTTTCCCGCCAAGACGGCGAAGCTTGTCGTCTTGGCGAGCCGAAGGCGAGCCGAAGGCGAGCCAGTGTCGAAGCGCTGCCGCAACCAGTTCAATCATCG
>CAXTSI010000323.1:0-10792 GCA_964246695.1 uncultured bacterium | reverse complement strand
TTGTCATTGGAACCATATAATGTCCTTTCCTGCCAAGTTATCGTTCCAGTGACATCAAGGACTGGATAAAATATCAATATTACTGATTGTCGTTATACCGATAATATTGCCGCAACTAGAACCATAATATTGCCTAGACTTGAGTTCAAATGCTGATTACGTCGTTCTGTAATAAATTTAATGCATTTGTTATTGGAATCATAAATTTGCCGATAACGCTAATTAGAATGATTTGTTTGCCGAGAACTAATAAATTATTGTTACAAATAATTTTAAAAAGTAGCCTTGAGTACAATTAATGTAAGGCAGTGTCAGAAAGCTCGCAAGCGTCAGAGTATTCAATACAATTGCAACCGAGACGGTTATTGTTAAGAAACTTGTAGCACATGACGTTGTTAACTTACATTTGGTGGAGGGACAAATGCTCACACCTGAAGAATTTGATAATTGGTTTAGTTGCCAAAACCTACCAGACACATCCAAAAAAGTCATCCAATCAATTCGCTTAGGCGAACCTGCACGACGGGTGGGAGGAGGAAGAAAGAATGTGTCAGGTTTTTACCCTAGCAAAAAAAATGCGAAAAGCATCCAATTCGAGAGTCATAAAGTCGAGCTTCCCTTTATCTATGAATTAGAACATGATGAAGATGTTCTAGAATTTTATGACCAACCTCCAGCATTTAAGATAAACTATCAATGTTCAAGTGGGCGAAATATAGGCTTCTTTTACACCCCAGATTTTTTTGTAATTAGAAAAAACGGTGCTTTTTGGGTGGAGTGTAAAACAGAAAGCGAATTACAAAAGTTAGCTGAAAAACAACCTCACAGATATATTAGAGGTCTTGATGGTTTCTGGCATACACCACCAGCATCAGCATATGCAGCTCAGTTTGGATTAAATTTTTATATAAAATCAGATAAACAAATTAATTGGGTTTTGTATAGAAATTTTACGTTTTTAGAAGATTATTACCGGGTATCAGATGATTCAATAGACAGGTCAGCAAGCCAAGTTATCCTTAATCTTGTAAGGGAGCAACCTGGGATTACTCTGAATCAACTGCTTGAATTTACATCACCTGAATATGCAAATACAATTTACTTTCTCATCGCCAGGTCAAATATTTATATTGATTTAAAAACAGACCTTTTAGTTGATTCGTCACGATGTCCAGTGTTTCCAGACGAACTTAATGCTCTTGCTTATAAGAGGATGATTTCATCTTCTTCTACCGATGATAATATCAGTTCTCCGGTTATAAATTTAATCCCCAATACCCAAATAAATTGGGATGGCATCAACTACACATTGATTCAAATAGGGCAAACAGAAGTTACTTTACGTAACGTAGAGGGAGAATTTTTGGATTTACCGCTATTGGAATTAGAAAACAAAATTCGTACTGGAAAAATCACGACAAAAAGGCATCAACAATGTTCGAGCCAAAGTGAACAAATCAAATCGATTCTTAATAAGGCTAGTCCAAAAGATTTAGAGTCGGCTAATTACCGCTATAGAGCGATTGAACCAATTTTATTAGGACAACAAATAGAAAATTCAAACATACCAGAACGTACTCTTAGAGATTGGTTGGCTAAATATCGTTTTGCCCAACAAAATTATGGTTATGGCTACATAGGGCTTTTGGCTTGTTCTTATAAAAAAGGTAACCGCAGGCGAAAGCTACCACAACAAATCATAGAACTGATAGATAGCTTTATTAAACTTCGCTATGAAACTTACAAGCATCCGCGTAAATACGAAGTATACGGGTCTTTTTGCAACGCTTGTGAGCTTGCAGGAATAGCAGACGACCAAATCCCTAGCTATAAAACATTTATCAAGGAAATAAATCGCCGTAGTGGTTGGGAACAAACTCTTAAACGAGAAGGAAATCGTGCTGCATACCAAGAAAAACCTTTCTATTGGGAGTTAGACCTAACAACACCGCGTCACGGAGACCGTCCTTGGGAAGTATGTCATATTGACCACACTAAACTGGATATAGAGTTACGGTGTTCACGGACAGGTCAAGTGCTTGGCAGACCTTGGGCGACATTTCTAGTTGACGCAATGAGTCGGCGAATATTGGCGATTTATTTAACGTTTGACCCTCCAAGCTATCGCAGTTGCATGATGGTGTTGCGAATTTGCGTGATGCGATATTCCCGTCTTCCTCAAACAATTGTTACCGATAACGGAAAAGAGTTTCACAGTAACTACTTTGAGAGCTTACTAGCTTTATTTGAGTGTACGCTAAAACATCGCCCTCCTGCTGCTTCTAGATTTAGCGGAGTTTGTGAACGTTTGTTTGGAACTGCTAACACGCAGTTTCTATACAATCTAGCTGGAAATACGCAAATTACTAAAAAAGTCAGGTTAATCACCAAATCTGTTAACCCTAAAAATTTAGCACTTTGGACACTTGGCTTGTTATATTTACATCTCTGCGAATGGGCATATTCAGAGTACGACACAACTGAACATCCAGCATTATCGATGTCTCCTCATCAAGCCTTTACGTCAGGGATAGCACAGTATGGAAATCGCACTCACCGACTGATACCCGATGACGAAAATTGGAGAATTTTAACTTTACCAACAACACAATCTGGTCGAGTAAAAATACATCCAACAAAAGGTATACAAATACGAGGAATCCACTACTGGAATTCTGTTTTTCGTGATCCAGAAATTCACAAAATATCTGTAGAAATCAGATATGACCCATTTGATGTTGGAATTGCTTACGCTTACGTCCGAGGTCAATGGGTTAAATGTATAAGTGAATATTACACAATTTTAAAAGGTCGCACAGAAAAAGAAATATGGCTCGCAACTGCTGAGTTACAAAAACGCAACTCTAATCACCATAGAGGCTTGAAAGTAAGAGCTAAAAAGTTAGCTCAATTTATATCAACAGCAGAAGCCGAGGAGGTTTTACTCGCACAACAGCTGCGAGATGCTCAAGGTATTGAAGTATTGACAATTTTGGATGGGGTCTTAACAGCAACGAGCAATGAAGAACAATTTAAGAAAATAGAAAAAGTCGCCAAAGTTGCTAATGACTCGGAAACCCCCTCAACTTCCGAGAATATACAGACTAAACTCCCAGCACTTCAACTTTTCGATTCCTATTAATTATGTCTGTTGCGCAACAATTCCCACTAGGTCTACTCAATCAATCAACAGAAGTAAAATTGGCTTACTTCGACAACTATACTATGGCACATCCTAGATTAGAAGAAGCCTTTAATTATCTTAAACTTTTGGTTGGTAATTCTGGAGAATCACGAGTTATTTTTATTTACGGACCAACAGGAGTTGGTAAAACTACCTTAAGACTTTTGATTGAAAAGTGGCTGATTGAAAAGGCTTTACCAGACCTAGAAGCCGACCCTGGTCGCCTACCATTCGCTTCAGTTGAAGCCGTAGTACAAAAATCTGGGCTGTTTAACTCGAAAGACCATATTAAGCGTTGTCTCGTAGCACTTAATGAACCATTGATTGACTATAAAATAAACTACGGTACGCGAGGTATATACCGTAGTAACAACGGGCAAATTGTTATTGAGTCAAAAGTTATTGAGACAGACTTGGGATGGGCATTAGAACAAGCCCTCCTTCATCGTAAACCGAAAATATTTTTTATCGACGAAGCTCATCATATGCTGATGTTGGCTTCTGGGCATAAACTAACAGATTTACCAGAAGCCATAAAGTCTCTTTCAAACAGGACTTCTGTTGTGCATGGGTTAATTGGGACCTATGAATTATTAACTCTACACGACGTAGGTGACCAGTTAAGCCGCCGTAGCGTCTACGTACACTTCCCACGCTACCATGTTGATGATACACAAGACAGAGAAACATGGAACAGTGTAGTGTGGGGCTTTCAGCTAAGGATGCCATTGCCTATACAACCTGACTTGATATCTCACTGGGATTACTGTTACGAGCGAAGCCTAGGTTGTGTAGGAATTCTCAAAAATTGGTTGAGAAATGCGCTTTTTGATGCGATGACCGAAGGGGCGACTACTGTGCAACTTAAACATTTAGAACAGCGTGCTTTATCTGTTGCCCAATGGCGGAACATTTTGAAAAAAATTAAAGAAGGTGAGAAAAATCAGTCACAAATTGAAGCCTCAGCCTCACAACTGCGTATGGAGTTAGGTTTACCTGTTAAGACTACTTCATTAGATAATTCTCACACACAGATCCCCTCTGAAGCACAATTGGATAATCGAATACACCAGTCTAAGCGGAAGAATGTAGGACAACCCAAGCCCAAGCGACGACAAGTAGGAATTAAGTAATTATGCTTTCACCAATACTCAAACTTTACTCAGAGTACGCTCTCCAAAAACCTACAATTCCACCAAGGAGCCGTTTGTATTGTTTAGAACCAATTGGTGTGGGGAGTGAGTATGTAGAAAGCTTAACAGGTTATGTAGCTCGACTAGCTCAACAGCATTGCGTTACTCCCAGACAATTACTTTTAACTGAAATTGCTCCACATTTAGCAAGAAAGAAAAATCGCTTAAATTACCAGCCCGAAACCGTTAGTAAAGTATTTGGAATTGATATGTGTAAACCCGCAGCCAATGGTACGGGTTTGACGGCGGCTTATTTGGTAGAGGCTTTATCTGCATTGACAAAACGAAATGACTTGCATAAATTGACCCGGCTTTATTGGCCGCTTCTGCCAAAAAGAGGCTTACTTCGCCACCAACGTGCTTGGTGTCCGTCTTGCTACCTTGAGTGGCAACAAGGAGGTAAAACGATTTATGAGCCGCTTCTTTGGCTAATTAATATTGTAGTTATCTGTCCCTATCACCATAACCGTTTGCTTTGTCAGTGCCCTCACTGCCATCAGCATCTACCTGTATTTTATTGGAACTTTCGCCCCGGATACTGTAGCAACTGTAACCAGTGGTTGGTTAACTGCGGATACAAAACAAAATATACCAATATTGAAGCTGACCTGGATTGGCAATTAAATGTAGTTCGTAATGTGGGAGAGTTACTCGCCTTTGAGCCTGGTTTCAACTCGCCACCAATAATAAATAATATTAGTGATGTAATTTATACTTACATCAATCAAGTTTTTAAATCAAATAAAGCAGCTTTCTCTCGCTCCATCGGAATTAGTGAAACAACAATTGGTTTTTGGTGTAACAGAAAAGTGATACCTCCTATTGATAAGCTTTTGCGAGTAGCTAATTATTTTGGAATATCCCTGCTTGATTTTTTGACCAAAGATAATTTAGTATTTAACCACTCCCAGAAACCGGAAATAATTAAAGTTCAACAATCAAGAAAGTCTTACAAACGAATATCTTTAGAAAGAAAGTCAGTTTTAAATATAGTTCTAACTGAAGTCACTTTAGAAGACACTCCTCCTTCTTTAGAAGATGTCGCACTTCGTTTAAAATATAGTCCGGATGTTCTGCAACATCATTTTCCCGAATTATGTCAAGTAATTAAAGTTAGACATGCTGACTTTAAAAAAGCTCGCCAACAGCAAAAAATACAACCTATTCTTGAAGCAGCTCTTCAGGAATTTCCGCCTCCTTCACTTTCGTCAATCGCTCGGCGGCTTGGCTACAAAAATAATAGCTATTTATATAGATGCTTTCCTGAACTTTCGAGATCTGTTTCAAAACGCTATCAAGAACACCTTAATGTAATAGGTCTTGAAGCAAGAGAGCGCATGCGCCAAGAAATAGAAAGTATTGCTCTTACACTCCACTTGTCCGGGCAGAAGCCAGAGCAAGCAAAAGTTACAAGGCTTCTGAGTAAGCCAAAAATGATGCTAAACTGGTACGCTCGCAAAGTCCTACGCGAAATTCTACACTCTCTTGGCTACGAAAAAGAGTAAATCACGTTAATTCATGGGCTAAAATTACCTGTGTAACTGGAAGCATAATGCTGCCGAAAAAAATTGGAAGTATAAGCCTGCCCTTCGGCAATATTATGGGTTAACCGACATACAGCAAGCTTTTTAGGCTTAGCGTATGTTTTTGTTCCGTTGCTACTCACGGGCGTTCTACGCGCGGCAATATTATCGGTATAACGACACTGGGTAAGCATTATGTCCATCAAAATTTTTGTGATTCTCAATGATGAAATTGTAACCGCTGGATTACATATAAGGATGTAAGTATTTTTACTTGACTTATTGAGGTTGATTAGCGATCGCTCTCTTTGTTTTTGCATACTACATTTTGAAGTGCGGAATGTGGGTTATGACGATCTAATTTAGAAATTCAAGTGGTTGAAACTTCTTTTTTTTGCATAATTAAGTGAGTTATGTTTTCATTATTCAAATTTTTCATGCTTACAGCACCATTATCGGTTAGACCACAATATAACCGTAGGGGCGCGGTCTCCGCGCCCTTATAATGTGGCACGGGTTCAATTGAAAACTGCTGTAAAACTAAAAATACGTTGCTCTTCCAGATTCAAACACAATATGGGTTGGAATATTTCGACCAATGCACTCGCACACCAAGATTTAGAGCCAATTCCCTAATAAAATGTAGGGTGCCCAGAACATTGGACGTTGGTATTTAGGATTCTGCAAAAGAGCCAGTTGGGCGCGGCGGAGTGCTTCGGCTTTAGTTAGCGTTTTGTCAGCTAACTCTTGGTAAAACTTACTCATCAACTGTGCAGTGGACCGATCGTCCAAGTTCCACAGAGAAGCGATGGTACTACGCGCTCCCGCCCGGATCGCCACACCAGCAATTCCCAAAGCCGCTCGGTTGTCACCTGTAGCTGTTTCACAAGCACTCAGCACAAGCAATTCAATTGCCTCGGATCTGTTTTGCTCTCTAGTTCGCACTAAGTTATTTAACTCCTTGACATATATGCGCTTATCCCAAGCGACAATAAATGTCTCCTCAGCTTTGGAACTGAACTGACCATGAGTTGCAAGATGAACTACAGAGAAAGGCAGAGAATTAACTTGGTTTTGCAGAGCCTTGCTGGTAAATTCGTTGTTAAGAAGTAAACTCCCTGGTATCTGCGAGTGAATTCCCTCTAATTCACGTTTGACGTTGGGTAATGCAGAAAATCCAGGACGTGATTCAGTCAATCCAGCAGCTATTGCCTTTAATTGTTGCGACTGCAAAGGTTTGGGGTTAACTAGTTGCAAACCTGGGGTAAGTGCTATGCCATACTTCTCAATCAGATACTGTTTGCCGTCATAAAGAGCTGCCATGGGGATATTTCGCAACAAACCATCCAGCACAAACACCAAGGTTTTAACGTGACTTTGGGCTAAGTCAGTTGCAGCAGGTTTGAGTAACCAGTTATACACCTGTTCGGATAAGGACTTAGCTTCAACAAGCGTATCGGGTTCTGTGAAATTTTGCCGGAGTTGTTTTAGGGTGGTTTCAACTTGGCGAGGAGTGACAGCAGTAGCGTAGTGCAGCAAAGGTTTTCCAGGCAATTTGAGGATTACCTCTAGTCGGTCTGGCAAAATAATTGGATAAATGGCTGCCGCTGTTTGGTCTTTTTGGTCGATAATTTGGTCAATGTTGCTTTTAGCTGCTAAACAGGCTTGGCGAAAGAAGTTGTCCAGTTCTGCTAATTGCAGCGCTTCAATTGTGTCACGCGCTTTCTGGATATTTTTTTGACTGTTCCTTCCTTGGGGGGATTGCAAAAGCAACTCGACTAGCTCCCTATAAACTGGTTCCACTTGTTCTCGAAAGGAAAACTGTACCTCTGGATTGATGGAAACTAAATCGTAGCGGAGGGACTGAAGGGTGTTGACGGCTTGTTCGTAAGCTGCGATCGCTGCTTTCATATCTCCCCTAGCCTTAAGCAAACGTCCCAGTTGCCATTGCCATCGATAAGCAATCTCCTTAGCATCAATAGCTTGAGACAGGAACAGGGCCTTCTCGGTGAGGTTTTGTGCATCAGCCCACTGCTGGTTGTGTTCGTACAGACTACCCAAGACACCAAGAGCATAGGATTCTGTGCGTTGGTCTTGCAAGCTTTTAGCCTGCTGGACAGCGGTAGCCAATAGCTGAGCTGATGTGCGCAGGTGTTCAGGGGATGAGGAGGATGAGGAGGATGAGGAGGATGAGGAGGATGAGGATTTTAAATTATCTCCCTCATCTCCCTCATCTCCCTCATCTCCCTCATCTCCCCTTGCTTCCCCACTCCCTACTCCCCACTCCCTACTCCCCAATTTCATCAGACTTTCGGCAAAGTTGATTCGGGCATAGATTGCCGTGCGGCTGAGGGGCAAGTCGGCAAGCTGAGTTTGGATTTGGGGCAACAACGCCTCAACTGCACTGAGGTGCTTGGTTTCCTGTAGTAGCGTCAGTTGATTGATTTGAGCATCGATGCGGGTAGTTGGTGAGGTGGTAGTGTTGGCAGCTTGTCGATAAAAGTCTATCGCTTTTTGTGTATCCTGCTGGGCGCGGGCTGTATTGCCTAGACTAAGTAGAACATCGGCGATCACTTGCGGATCTTGCAACGATGAAGCTACTTGTAAACTTTGTTGCAATATCTGCTGGGATGTTGTTAAATTGCACTGTTGGGATGGTTCTAAATTAACCTGCCCGGATGCTTCTAAGTTACCGATGACACGCAGGACATTGCCCAGGCTACGCAGTGCTGTAACCTTAAGCTGGGAGTTGGGTTGGTTTTGCAGAAGCTCAGTACTTTCACACAAAGTTTTTTGGGCTTGACGATAAAGCCCCAACGCTTGCAAAGCCTGCGCTTGATTGATGCGGTTACGAATAATAGGGTAATTATCGCTTCTTTTGGCATAAATGTCAACTGCCTGTCGCCAAGTATTTAGGGCATCTTCAGGTTTTGCCAGAGCCAATTGCAGGCGACCTTTGATATCTAGAGCTTGGGCAAGGATTTGGGAGCGCTCTTTTGTGTTTATATGTTGGGCGGTTTGTAATAGATTGAGACTTTGGGCGATCGCACTCCAAGCCTCACTCCATCGTCCCAGTTGCTGATCGGCTAATGAAAGATTACTGAGTGTCATAGCTTGTCTCAGTTCATCCCCATTGGCTTTGAACGCACTCACCGCCTGTTGCCATATCGCAACTGCCTCAGCAAACCGTTCGGCTTCATAGAATTTTCTCCCCTGTTCTAGCAAGTTTTGAGCATCAGGCAAGCTTTGAACAATAAAGTTTTCCGCAGTCATATAGGCAAAAGTGGGGTGCAATAACCCCGCGCCTAAGAACATAGCCAAAAGCAGCAGCACACTTAAGAGGCTTTTGATTCTGCGAAATCTTGATTTTTTTCTGATCATGTTTTAGCCCTCATTCGCCAAGCTTCTTTGCAACAGATGAGCATTAGTTGTTACATCAACGCCCTTGCTGTGGATTGAACGCACGACAATCAGCTGTTTTCTGCCACGAACTATGAGGCGTGACGGTAGGCGGATTCGCTGTGAGAGTGACATTGCCATCGGCATCTATCACCCAACCAGTAGCTTCTACAATAGGAGGTGGTGTGGGGTTAGTGGGATTTGTGGAAACTGCTGTAGTAGAGCGTTTATCAACTTTTGGATTGAGAGTAACTAAATCTACTTGAACTGCATCAGTGGTAAGGGATTCGCCTGGATTAGGAGGTAAGCCGCCGCGTCCAGTGATAATAAATTCGCTTTGTGCTTGAGAACCACCCGCATAGCAGCCTTGTGCTACGGTAGTGTCAACTGGTATGACTGGCAAGTTGACTAAACCTTGAGTTGGGTCAATACCGAGCGTGTTGATAGTTACAGTACCGCTTAAATTAGGACTTGTCTGAGAAATTGCGGTGATGCTACTTGGAAGCCGTTGAAAGTCGAGTTGAGTTAGGTCGTCTGCTCCCAATAGTCTCATCAAGTCTTGTCGGCTAAACACTGTCAAACCAAAAATACCAGTAGCGTTGATTTGGATTTTGCCACCAGAGCCTGAGAAAGCATTGGCGGTGATGTCGCTATTTTCTTTAGGTACAGCGACGATGAAGCCCGACGGGGCATTAATGGTGATGTTGCCACCGTCTCCAGGCTGCTGTGCAGTGCCTGCCGTGGTGGAAATTTCACTGCCACGGCGCATCAGCAATAAGTCTGCAACGTTCAACTTGAGGTTGCCGCCATTGCCAGAGCGAGTTTGAGATGTAATCTTGCCGTTATCGAGCTGCACAGAGCTAGCATTGATGCCGAGGTCACCCGCTACACCAACTCCTGTGCTGCTGGCTGTGGCTTGTGCCCCATTAGAAATAAGCAACTGCTGTGTAGTAATATTCAAGTTTCCTGCCTTTCCTGTCCCTTGCGTACCAGCAATCAGACCGCTGGGACGATCATTGGCAGAGCGACCAATCACTTGCACCTTGTCGGCGGTGACAGTCAAATTCCCCCCCTTGCCACCACCAAATGTGCTAGCACTGACCTGTGCCCCATTCTGAATTAGTAATTCACCAGTGTTAATCGTTAGGTCTCCCGCATCCCCGGTTGCGCCTCGCGCTGCTGAAGCAGCCAAGGCGGTGGAAAGCCGATCGTCGGCAGGGTCTCCAATCACTTGCACTTTGTTGGCGGTGACAGTCAAACTCCCCCCCTTGCCACTACCAAATGTGCTGGCACTGACAAAAGCCCTACCCTGAATTAGTAATTCACCAGTGTTAATCGTTAGGTCTCCCGCATCGCCGGTTGCGCCTGAGGAGTCAGCTTGAGCAGCCAAGGCGCTGAAAAACTGACCATCGGCAGAGCGACCAAGTTGTACCTTGTCGGCGGTGACAGTCAAATTCCCCCCCTTGCCACCACCAAGTGTGCTGGCACTGACC
>CAXTSI010000322.1:0-10810 GCA_964246695.1 uncultured bacterium | reverse complement strand
GGACGGGGGTGAGGGCTGGATATCGTAACTGTTTATACGGACATGATATTACACCCTTCATTTATCGTTTATAAACCCGGTTTCTCTTACCTTGTTGAGAATGGTGCAAGATATCAGCTGACTCATTCTCATCCTCTTTATGCATCGATCGCGTAATGTCGTTTTATTACTCACCCACAGTGGTGATTTCTTCACAGTAGATAGAGTGGCAGAAGCTTTATCAAAACGGGGGGTACAACCATTTCGCCTCGACACTGATAAATTTCCGCTCGAATTGCAACTGGAGGCGTGGCTTAGCAACTTTGGGAGTGAACACAGGCTAGAATATGACGATCGCTCTATCAACATAGAGCAGGTGCAAGCAGTTTGGGTGCGCCGGATCTGGCAACCTCAACTAAGCAAAGAATTGGCTCCACAGTTTCAAGCAGCCTGCGTCCGAGAGTCACTAGCGGCTCTGGATGGCTTTTGGGACAGCCTAAGAGAAGCTCGTTGGGTGGATGATTTGCAGCGGATAAACGCTGCAGAGAACAAGTTGCGCCAGTTGAGGGTTGCTTGTGAAGTAGGTCTTGTCATCCCCCAAACTCTGGTCACCAATAACCCAAAGAAGGCACGGGAGTTTTTCCACGAGGTTAAGGGGAAGATGGTTGCCAAGCTGTTGACTCCGCTTTCCTCTAGTATGAAAGGCTCCCCTTTCTTTCTTTACACCAGTGCCGTCAAAGAGCAAGACTTGTTTGATGCTGAAACACTGCGCTATTGCCCAATGGTATTTCAAGAGCAAATACCCAAGCAGCAGGAACTGCGAGTGGTATTTGTAAATGGAAATCTATTTGCGGGGGCGCTAGATGCCTCTGTGTATGCAGCATCTACACTTGACTGGCGACGTGCTAGTGCAGAGGCTTGTGTATGGCAACCCCACCAGCTACCGGATAAAGTAGCTGATTGTCTCCGAGCCTTTATGGCAAGGTTCGGACTGGTGTTTGGAGCCTTTGACTTGATCCAAACACCATCAGGAGAATACGTCTTTTTGGAAGTTAACCCCACAGGAGAGTGGGGAATGCTGGAGCGAGATTTGGACTACCCCATTTCTGATGCGATCGCCGAAGCCCTAATTTCTATGTAAATCCGAAATTGATATGACTGTTTTAATTATTACTCACAGCCAAGACAACGAAAGCATTCCTCTGGCGATCAAAGCAATTGAGGATCAAGGCGGAAAAGCATTTCGTTTTGACACAGACAGATTTCCCACCCAAGTGCAACTGGATGCTTACTACAGCAAGGGATGTTCGCGCCTGATTTTGGCTACTGACCAACAAAAGTTAGATTTGAGTGAGGTCTGTGCTGTTTGGTATCGACGGATTGAGATCGGGGCAAAAATTCCCAAAACGATGGACCCACAACTTAGGCAAGCATCTGTTCAAGAATCTCGCGCCACCATTCAGGGAATGATTGCCAGCATCACGGGGTTCCACCTCGACCCCTTGCCAAATGTCCGCCAAGCAGAGAATAAGCAACTACAGCTGCAAGTGGCACGGCATGTGGATTTGGATACCCCACGCACCTTAATTACGAACAATCCCGAGGCAGTAAAGAAATTTGCCCAAGAGTGCGAGCAGGGTATGATTGCAAAAATGCTCTCTTCCTTCGCCATTTATGATGAACAAGATATTGAGCTGGTTGTGTTCACGAATCCAATTGCTCCTGAGCAACTCGACCACCTTGATGGGCTACGTTTCTGCCCAATGACTTTTCAGGAGCGAGTCCCAAAGGAACTGGAACTGCGGGTAACTATTGTAGGAAAGCGTGTGTTCACTGCTGCTGTTGACTCCCAACGTACCCACAAAGCGATGTACGACTGGCGGCGACAGGGGATTGCCTTACTCAACGCTTGGCAGTCCTACAACCTACCCCAAGATGTCGAGAAAAAGCTTCTGAAACTGATGGCTCACTTCGGCTTAAACTATGGGGCAATTGATATCATTTTGACACCTGATGGTCGCTATGTATTCCTTGAGGTCAATCCAGTCGGGGAGTTCTTTTGGCTAGAACGCTGTCCCGGCTTACCGATTTCCCAAGCAATTGCTGAGATTCTGGTCAATCGCTTCGCTCAAATTAAAAATTAAAAATCGCTTCGCTTTGCTCGCAACGCGAAGCAATCTAAAAATTAAAAATTAATACCCCATGTCTAAAGCCAGGGGAACTTGAATCAAGGATGCTGCGCTTTTTTTATTTTCCATGTTTAAAAACATTTGCTCTGTATTCCAACTGAGCAATTCAAAAAAATTTGCTGAAATTTTGAATTTTGAATTTTGAATTCAAAAAATGGTCAATTTCTGTCCAGACACAGCAAAGAAGCCCCATTTCCCGTGTTGGTAAATTTTTATATACGTACTTATACTAAGGCTCTGGAAAAATATTTTTGATAAATTTTCTGTAAATAATTGTGAAATATCTGTAAAAATTGTCAGGTTTACAATTTTATACTTGTTTAAATTAATACTTATATGTTAGATGTATATCTTTTGCTTATAAATGTTGTCAGCTAAATAGACCACATTGTCGGGGCACAGCACTGCTGCGCCCCGCCGCTACTTTCAAGAAATGCTTGAGAAGCGACTTACCCAATAAGGTATTAATCTTGTATTAACGTAAGTTGCTAGTTATATAATTAGGGCTGGTAATGGGTAATAGGTAATGGTCAGAAAAAACTTTTTCTCAATTACCAATTACCAATTACCAATTACCAATTACCATGCATCACATAAGTAGCAACTGCAACTTGGGTTATTAAGCTTTCTGCGGTTTTTGGACTTGACGTTAGACAATAATGCTACAAATCCCATTCCAACAATATTATTTGTAATTGTTATGAAAGTTTTTAATACGAACCCACCCTCAGAGGCACAAACCCGCGTCCGGATTTTACAAGCGGCACAGCGGTTATTTGCATCCCTTGGATTTGATGGCACAACAACCCGCGATTTAGCACAAGCAGCAGGTGTAGCTGAAGGCACTCTGTTTCGTCATTTTCCCAATAAAAAGGCTATTTTGGTTGAAGTAGCGACACAAGGATGGGTGGAGATTCTGACAGATTTACTGACAGAATTAAGTGAAATGGGCAGCTATCAGGCTATAGCTCAAGTGATGCGTCGCCGCATGTGGAATATGCAGAAAAATGTTGAGATCATGCGGGTTTGTTTTATGGAGGCGCAGTTTCACCCAGACTTGCGCGATCGCATCCAATCGGAAGTGATTGACAAAATGACCAATGTTGCCGAAGCTTTCTTTCAAACTGCCATGGATAAAGGTATCTATCGTCAGATGGATGCAAAAATTGTCGCCAAAGTTTTCCTAGGAATGTTTGCCGTCGCAGGCTTTTCCAACAACACCGTCATGGAACCCGAAGCCTCCCCCCAACAAATGCAGGAAATTGCAGAAGGTCTGGCTGACATCTTCCTCAATGGTGTGCTAGCTAATGGCTAAGCTGGTTAGTGGTTAGTGGTTAGTGGTTAGTGGTTAGTGGTTAGTGGTTAGTAGTTAGTGGTTAGTGGTTAGTAGAACAACCAACAACTAACAACCAACAACCAACAACTAACAACCAACAACTAACAACTAACAACTAACAACATCTTTGCTTGTTGACTCCACTGTTGCACTAGCTCGACCGCCGGACACAAATCTCGCCGTTGCATCGTTGCTACAGACAACCGCAAAACTTGTTGGTGCAATCTGTAAGGGGGTATAGTCGCCAGTTGCGCTACAGAAGCAACACCTGCATGCAACAATAATCCACAGTATTGGGTTCCTACACTAGGAATACGAGCTAAGTCAGCTAACGCCACCCATTTATTGACATACTGAAGATGAATCTGTAATTTATTTGCCAGCGCTAACCGAGCGTCTGGAGTTTTCCCTTGTTGAATTAGGGCAATGGTTGTTATAATGCCACAGTTTTGGAGTTGGGATTGTTCCTGTTGGTTTAATCCTGGTAATTGACCTATTTGCCAGTCACAGGAGCGAATATTGTTCACACTAAGTTTATGTTTAGAAGACATTCCTTTAACAGAGAAATACGATTAAGTAGGTGGGTATAAATAAACATCGGTTGAGGCAGCTAATCGTAATCAGGCAATTAGCAATTAGCAATTAGCCATTAGCAGACCTTACCAGTACTGACGCTGCCCTATTACTTAACTAGACACTATTAATCTTAGATCTTTTGCTTCAAGTTCCTAGCCATGCTTTACCAAAACACTTCTAGTTCCCTTATTGATACCCTACGCCATCGACGGCAACAACTAGCCACTCTCATCAATTTTCCCGCAATTCTCTGGTCTGGAAGTAGTAGTCCGCGCAACTATCCAGCCAATGTGTTTCCTTACCGTGCTAGCAGTCATTTCCTCTACTTTGCCGGATTACCACTACCAAACGTGGCAATTCTCCTAGAAGCAGGCAAACTAGAACTATTTATGGATGATCCCAAACCAAATAGCGCCCTTTGGCATGGAGAAATGCCAAGGCGAGAGGAAATTGCCCAGATTATCGGAGCGGATGCAGCTAAACCAATGGCAGAATTAAGTTCATGGGTGGAAGGTGCAGCAACAATTGCCGCGCAGGATGCAGCCACTTGGACGCAACAGTCGCAGATCCTGAATAGATGGGTTTTACCGCAAAATCCACCGCAAGGAATTGACTTAGAGTTAGCTAAGGCTATTATCTCTCTACGGCTGATCCACGACGACAGCGCATTAGCTGAATTGCGCTCGTCCGCTGCTGTCACCGTAGAGGCACACCGCGCTGGCATGATGGCTACGACGAGCGCCAAGATAGAAGCATTCGTCCGTGCAGCGATGGAACAAGTTATTATCGCCCATAACATGACCACTTCCTACAACAGTATCGTCACCGTTCACGGCGAAGTGCTGCACAACGAGCAATACCATCACCCATTGCAACCAGGCGATTTACTACTTGCTGATGTCGGCGCTGAAACGTCTATGGGTTGGGCTGCCGATGTCACTCGTACATGGCCTGTTTCTGGGAAGTTCTCATCTACCCAAAGAGATATTTATAATGTGGTTTTGGCGGCTCATGATGCTTGCATTGCCAAAATACGTCCTGGTGTGGAGTATCAGGATCTTCATCTTTTAGCTTGTACTGTCATTGCTCTTGGTTTGAGAGATTTAGGCATTTTCCAAGGAAACCCTGAAGATTTGGTAGAAATGGATGCTCATGCCCTATTTTTCCCTCATGGGATCGGTCATCTTGTAGGTTTGGATGTTCATGATATGGAAGATTTGGGAGATTTAGCAGGGTATGAAGAAGGACGACAAAGAAGCGATCGCTTTGGATGGCGCTACCTACGTTTAAATCGCCCCTTACATCCAGGAATGTTAGTTACAATTGAGCCTGGTTTTTATCAAGTTCCAGCAATTTTAAACGATCCCGATCTGCGAGCAAAATATCAGCATGTAGTCAACTGGGAGCGCTTATCTCAATTTGCCGATGTGCGGGGAATTCGCATTGAAGATGATGTTTTGGTTACAGCAGAAGGTAGCGAAGTTTTAACTGCTGCATTACCTACGGATGCTAGTGTTGTAGAGAAACTTGTGAGTAATAAGTAAGTCGGCGTAAATAAACACAACTATCTGTTAAGGCTGTTAGTTGTTAGTTGTTAGTTGTTAGTTGTTAGTTGTTAGTTGTTAGTTGTTAGTGGGCTGACCGCCTCTTAACAGAACTTAATATAGTTCAATACGGTTCAGTTAAGATAATGTGCTTACCTATAACCTCTGTAGAGACGTTGCATTGCAACGTCTCTACACACCTAAAATTCATACGGTTCAGTTAGGGCACTAAGCGGATTGTAATATAGTTATGTTTTATTGTGCCTATCTAATTAGTAGATAAAATAGTGTTGATTCAAAGTGAGAAATTCACCAAAAACAAGGGAGCTTTAAAGATGGAAACTAAACGTGTAACGGACATGACTGTTGAAGAACTCAAAGCTTTGATTGTGGAGGTCGTTGATGAACGGCTACGCAACAAGGAACAACGAAGTGAAAAACGTTCTTTGCAAGAGATTTTTGACTCTATCGATCGCCACAGGTGGACGCCACCCCCAGGTGCAAAAACATCGCTCGAACTCCTACGTGAGGATAGAGACCGATGACAAAAACCTATGTGGTAGATACAAGCGTAGTGATGCAGTATTTACTCATAGAAACTTACACGTCACAAGCAATAGTCTTGGTGCAGCGTTTGCGCCAAGGCTTGCAGTTGTGTGTGCCAGAGTTTTGCCTATTGGAGTGTGCGAATGTCTTTTGGAAGCAGGTACGCTTTCAGGGTATGCTACAAACAGATGCAGAGCAACTACTCGTTGAACTTTTGGCGTTACCGTTCCAGATTATGCCTGTAGGCAATTTGCTGCCACGTGCTTTACAAATTGGCTTGTCTTACAATTTAGCTATTTACGACTCGTTTTACATTGCGTTGGCAGAAAGTTTAAATTGCCCACTGATTACTGTTGACCAGAAGCAAGCCAAAGCTGCAATTGCCAGCAATGTAGTTATTAAACTTATCAGTGATTTTGTGTAATGGCATTGATCGCTTTCCTCAGGGCGATCGCTCAGATCATCCTCAAAAATTGCACCTCGCTCCCAGTCGGGATCGCGATCGTTGTCCACGCCGTCGGCACTCTCTATCGGCGCTGGAATATGTGAAAATAGGTTATGTTTGGTGGACCTTTGGGTAGGCTTGTTAGAATCTTTAATACGCTCTGACATCAAGTACCCTGTTTTCACCAGGCGACAATCCTCGACCTTTATTCGCTTGGAATATTGCCGTGGGCTTTGGTAAATAGCGCCTTATAAAGCAACTACTGCCTGTAACCTAATTATGTTTGATGCACTTGCCGATCGTTTAGAAGCTACCTGGAAGAAACTGCGGGGTCAGGACAAAATTTCCCAGTCCAATATTCAAGAGGCTTTGCGGGAAGTGCGCCGCGCCCTGTTAGAAGCAGATGTCAATCTCCAGGTAGTTAAAGATTTTATTACCGAAGTTGAAGCCAAGGCACTTGGATCTGAGGTAATTACTGGTGTGCGCCCTGACCAACAGTTTATCAAAATTGTTTACGATGAGTTGGTACAGGTGATGGGTTCTGAGAATGTTCCCCTAGACAGCGCCTCACCACCGCCTACCATTATACTGATGGCAGGGTTACAGGGTACAGGAAAAACTACTGCTACTGCCAAGTTAGCCTTATATCTTCGGAAATTGAATCGTAGTTGCTTGATGGTAGCAACAGACGTGTACCGCCCAGCAGCTATCGATCAACTAGTGACGTTAGGTAAGCAAATTGAAGTGCCTGTATTTTCCCTGGGAAGTGATGCTGACCCAGTAGAAATTGCCCGACAGGGTGTTGAACGTGGCGCTTTGGACGGTGTTGATACTGTGATTATCGATACTGCTGGTCGCTTGCAAATCGACGAAGATATGATGGCGGAGTTAGCCCGCATTAAAAAAACTGTCCAACCCCAGGAAACACTCTTGGTTGTGGATGCCATGACTGGTCAAGAAGCAGCAAATCTTACCCGTACTTTCCACGATCAAATAGGAATTACTGGTGCAATTCTCACCAAATTGGATGGTGATAGCCGTGGTGGGGCTGCTTTGTCGGTCAGGCAGATTTCGGGTGCTCCGATTAAGTTTGTCGGCGTTGGTGAAAAAGTCGAAGCTTTACAACCATTTTATCCCGACCGGATGGCATCGCGGATTTTGGGCATGGGAGATGTCTTGACCCTGGTAGAAAAAGCCCAGGAAGAAATCGACTTGGCGGATGCGGAGAAAATGCAGGAGAAAATCCTGACGGCAAAGTTTGACTTTACCGACTTTCTCAAACAGATGCGCCTGCTCAAGAATATGGGATCGTTGGGAGGCATCATGAAGATGATTCCAGGGATGAACAAGCTGACAGATGACCAACTCAAGCAAGGAGAAACCCAGCTCAAGCGCTGCGAAGCAATGATTAATTCCATGACACCGCAAGAACGCCGCGATCCCGATGTGTTGTCAAGTTCTCCTAGTCGGCGACGACGGATTGCAGCAGGAGCTGGCTATAGGGAGACGGATGTCAGTAAGCTGGTAAGTGACTTCCAAAGAATGCGTGGTTTGATGCAGCAAATGGGTCAAGGTCGCTTACCCGGTGGTATGCCAGGAATGTTTGGTGGTCACGACGCGATCGCTACCGCAGGCAATAATCGCTCTGCTCCTGGGTGGAGGGGTTACACTGACACAGCCAGCACAAAAAAGAAGCCCAAGAAAGACAAAAAGAAGAAAGGCTTCGGTACGCTTTAGTTAAGTTAGTAGTTAGTAGTTAGTAGTTAGTGGTCACTAACCACTAACCACTCACCACTCACCACTAACAAATAACAGTTAACGCTAAGTAAGTGCTAAAATGGGCATTTTAGCATCAGCTAACTGTACACTTATACCTACAAATAGGAGAATGATTTCTTAACCATGGTTAAATTGCGCTTGAAGCGATACGGTAAAAAGCGGGAAGCGAGTTACCGCATAGTCGCCATTAACAGCCTCTCTCGCCGCGATGGTCGTCCTCTAGAAGAACTGGGATTCTATAACCCTAGAACTGATGAAGTGCGATTGGACGTTCCCGGTATTGTCAAGCGACTACAACAAGGCGCCCAACCGACTGACACCGTGCGTCGCATCTTACAAAAAGCCAATGTTCTTGAACAGGTCAGTGCAAAAGCCGCATCCTAAGGTAGGAAATAAATACCCAATAACCAGTCCTAACTATACTGGGCTAGTAAGGTTTTTAATGCAGCCGTTTTTAGATTCTCCAGAGTCTTTGAGCGTTGATTGTGAAAATTCTGATACCCGTAAACGGGTTTGGATTCGGATTGCTTTTGAAAGTACAGATAAAGGGAAAGTGTTTGGTCGGGGTGGACGCAATATTCAGGCGATTCGCACTGTGGTTGCCGCTGCTGCCGAAGCTGCTGGACAATCAGTATATCTGGATATCTACGGTAGCACTGCTGGTAGTCGGGATGACTTGTCTTTTGAGGAAGACGACTCAGAACGACTACCGCCACCGAAATCGAGAGAAAGAGGTTCAAATGGCACTCCCAGACCTATTGCTAAACCCCGCTCCCGCTTAGTCTAAACTTAGGTGAAGAACGACTCTCTTTGATCCGCTCGACGATGAGCGTGTTAAACATCGCGTCACAATAATTCGTAATTTATAATTCGTAATTATTTACCCCACGGAGTCACGGCAGGGGCTTTAAACAAGGAAAAAATTTGTTTTTTTCCATTAATAAATCGCGTAGCGCCACGAGCGAAGCGTGGTGGTCTGGGGAACCTGTACTTTAATTACGAATTACGAATTACGAATTAGTAATTATTCGGTCACCTGAAGGGTGAAACTTGGGAGTGGCTGAAGTCAGTTTGGGTGAAAATGAGTCGATTGACTCGGCACTAAGACGTTTTAAAAAGAAAATTCATGCATCCGGGATGTTATGCGAAGTCAAACGCCGAGAAAGATACAAAAAACCCAGCCTGCGCGGGATCGCAAAGCGTCAGCCGCACGCTTGATCGGTGGTCACTATTAAGTCAGAGCAATGTCTCCGATCAAAGTGGTTAACCGGTGCCATCTGTTAAAGTTAAGGTTTGAAAGCAGTTGTAGATCAAACCTAAACAAAGTAGAGACGCGATCGTGTCTCTACTTTTCCTATATTTTGAATCTTACATTTTTTATGGCAGATGCCTTAACAATTCAGCTGCCGATGCCGAATATCGATAGCGCGATCGCCCTAGCAGGAGATAATGAAGTTAATCTCAAAACCTTATCTCAGCAAACAGGCGCCACTCTCGTGCTGCGTGGACAGGAACTATACATTTCTGGCACAAATCAGCAAGTTGACTACTGTTGTCGATTAGTGCGATCGCTTGAAGACCTATGGAGTAACGGCAAGAGCATCTCTAGTATAGATATTCTCACAAGCATTCAAGCCTTGGAAACCCATCAGGAAGACAAACTGCAAGACTTACAGCGCGTTCTCGCCCGGACTCGTAAAGGTGAAGAAGTCCGCGCTAAAACCTTCCAACAGAAAAAGTACATAGAAGCGTTACGTCAGCGCGACCTCACCTTCTGCGTCGGTCCTGCTGGTACTGGTAAGACTTTCCTTGCTGTTGTTGTCGCCGTACAAGAACTGCTAGCCAACAAGTTTGAACGGCTAATTTTAACCCGTCCTGCCGTCGAAGCAGGCGAAAAACTCGGCTTTTTACCAGGCGACTTGCAGCAGAAAATTGATCCCTATCTCCGCCCACTCTATGATGCCATCAATGAATTCATCGACCCCGAAAAATTACCATCATTAATGGAAAGAGGCGTGATTGAAGTTGCTCCTTTAGCTTATATGCGGGGACGCACACTCAACAACGCTTTTGTCATTGTGGATGAAGCCCAAAACACTACACCATCTCAGATCAAAATGGTTTTAACTCGTTTGGGTTTCAATTCTCGGATGGTAATCACCGGCGATATGACGCAAACAGATTTACCAACCAACCAACAATCTGGATTAGCAGTGGCAACACATGTTTTAACAGACGTTCAAGGCATTGCCTTTTGCAAATTCTCCCAAGAAGATGTCGTGCGCCATCCACTAGTCCAGCGCATCGTCGCTGCTTACGAAAAACACGAAAAATAGTTAATTGTTAATTGTTAGTGGTTAGTGGTTAGTGGTTAGTGGTTAGTGGTTAGTGGTTAGTGGTTAGTAGTTAGTAGTTA
>CAXTSI010000321.1:0-10899 GCA_964246695.1 uncultured bacterium | reverse complement strand
CAACAACTAACAACTAACAACTAACAACCAACAACTAACAACCAACAACTAACAATCCCTATTTATAAGACTTTTCTGGCATCACAATATTTTCATGAGATGTTTTGCCGTTCTTACTATTACCATTGCGGGGGTGAATGACACCATATCCGCCGTGATTGCGTTCGTAAATGACATTAATCTCGCCTGTCTCGGAGTTGCGGAACATATAAAAGTCGTGTCCCACCATTTGCAACTGCTCTAATGCTTCGCTGAGGGTCATAGGTGGCATGGCAAAATATTTGGTGCGAACCACTTCATTCGGGAGTTCGGGGGTGCGATCGCCAATTAAATCTGTTACGACTTGCTGTGGAACTTCTCCATCGATTACAGTTTGGGCATGAGTTTTCTGCTCTTGACGCCGCTCTTTATATTTACGCAGTTGACGAGATATTTTATCTGCAACTAAGTCTATGCTAGCATATAAGCTCTCGCTGCTCTCTTCGGCGCGAATGACGTTGCCATTGGCATAAATAGTTACTTCTGCCGCTTGCTTAGGATTAATCCGGGGATTGCGAGCTACGCTTAGATGCACATCCACTTGATTTGTGATGCCCTGAAAGTGATTTACCGCTTTCTCAATTTTTTGCTGCACATATTCCCGGATCGCCTCCGTGATTTCAATATTTTTGCCATGGATGACAAGCTTCATGTAAACTCTCCCGCTCAACGTTTGATGTGTATTTGGTTTGGAAGAAAAGGAGTTGTGGTAAAGTCCCTGACTGCCGCCAGAACAAATTGTTGGTTGTTGGTTGTTGGTTGTTAGTTGTTAGTTGTTAGTTGTTAGTTGTTAGTTGTTAGTTGTTGGGTGTTAGTTGTTAGTTGTTGGTTGTTAGTTGTTAGTTAAGAAATATTATCATTAACTACTAACTACTAACTACTAACTACTAACTACTAACTACTAACTACTAGTTACGCGTCATCAGCCAGTACATTAGTTCTTATTTTCTTGCCGTGACGGTTATTGCAGAGAATTCCTCCCAACAGCATTGAGGTTAATATATTCAAAACTAGCACTTTGTCTTTTGTAAAACCAACTCCATTGACTTTCCTTTAAAATCCTTTACATAGCTTGACATTTGTTTATTAAATTACTGGTAAATTAAAGTACATTTTATGGTCTGATTTTTTGCATGCTATACAATCATGATTCGTACCAACGCCGATGTTTGATATATAACAAAGAAATTATGCCCTACTTAGAGTCTCTCACGTGGCAGAGATCGCTTCTGAGTGAGCGCATCAAAGATCCCGATCTAGATGATGTGTTAATCTTGCTAGAGCATCCATCTGTCTACACTTTGGGACAGGGGGCTACTCCAGAATTTCTCAAATTTGACCCGGAAAACAGCACGTATGATGTGTATAGAGTTGAACGAGGTGGGGAAGTCACTTACCATTGTCCTGGTCAACTAGTGGGGTATCCGATTTTGAATCTGCGACGTTATCGCCAAGACCTCCACTGGTACTTGCGGCAACTCGAGTTAGTATTAATTCAGACACTAAAATTTTATGGGTTGCAGGGAGAGCGTATTCCACCTTTTACTGGTGTTTGGCTAGAAGGGCGTAAGGTTGCTGCTATTGGTATTAAAGTCAGTCGTTGGATTACCATGCACGGTTTTGCATTAAATGTTTGTCCAGATATGAGAGGATTTGAGCGCATTGTACCTTGCGGTATTTCTGACAAACCTGTGGCTAGTTTAGCCGAATGGATTCCCGACATCACTTGCACGTCTGTTCGCTTTCGCATAGCACAGTCGTTTGCTGAAGTGTTTGATGTTAAATTAGTTGAGTCACAGAAACCTGATTTGTCTAACAAACCGGGTTTCTGATCGGATGACCATTGTGAATACGCAAGCAAATCTAGATGTAAATGTACTACAGTCAACCGCTTTGAGAGAACGTGACTGGATAGCTTTGGCAGAACTGTTTGACAGGAAAGACAGTGATGAAATTGAAGCCGATATCAACAGCAGCTTAGTTTTGATGATACCTGAGCCATGTTGGGAAGATGACCCCTTTGATTTCTTGAGCGAGTACCTGTAAAAAATTAAAAATGTAAAATTAAAAATTAAAAATTAAAAAGTCAATTTTGCATTTTTAATTTTTAATTTTTAATTACTCAGGCGACTGAGGAAAGTACGCAGGCGATCGCTGTTGGGATGTGAGAGAACCTCATAAGCTGGACCTTGTTCTGCGACAATTCCTTTGTCTAAAAATATTACCCGATGTGCGGCTTCACGGGCAAATTGCATCTCATGGGTGACAACCACCATTGTCATACCTTCTGCTGCTAATTGCTGCATCACTTGCAATACTTCGCCTACAAGTTCCGGATCTAAAGCGCTGGTTGGTTCGTCGAATAGCATGATCTGGGGGTTCATACATAAACTCCGGGCAATGGCTACCCGTTGCTTTTGTCCACCTGAAAGTTGTTCGGGATAAGCAGATACTTTGTCAAAGAGTCCTACTTTTTCGAGATAAAGCCTCGCCGTCTGTACACTTTCTTTTGAGGAAAGTCCCAGTACTTTACGCTGAGCAAGTGTAAGATTTTCCAGCACACTGAGATGTGGAAATAAGTTGAATTGCTGGAATACCATGCCTACTTGTGTCCGCAACTGCCGTAGTTGCTTATAGTTGAAGTTAGATTGGTGTAGGGGAATATCGTTGACTACTAAACGCCCTCCGTTAATTGTTTCTAAGCGGTTGAAGCAGCGTAGTAGGGTACTTTTGCCACAACCAGAGGAACCAATGACTGCAACGACTTCTCCTCGGTTGATTTCACCGGTGATTCCTTTAAGAACTTTGAGGGAGCCAAAGTTTTTTTCAATGTTTTCAAAAACAATTGCGGGGGTGGAGTTTTCCATTCAAGGTGTCAGTTGCACTACAGTTGATTGTAACGAACCGCAGAGAGAAGTCTGAGCGGCGGAAGCCGCCGCTCAGAACTTCGGTGGGCGCGGAGGACACAGAGTAAGAGAAGAGGGAGAAAAAATATGGTTGGTTTGGGTGTTGGGCGAACTTTGCGCTTTGGTGTAATTATGGCGTTGAGTTGTCTGTTGCTGTTTGGTGGTTGTAGTTTGCATAACAGTGTTATTGGTGGTGGGAAAACCTTGAAGGTGGCGACAGAACCGGCGTTTCCACCTTTTGAGTTTAAAGGGCAAAATGGTGAGTTACAGGGCTTTTCCTATGATTTGATGAATGCGATCGCTGCTGCTGCTGGTTTTAAAGTTGATTTTCAAAGTGTGCCTTTTGATGGTATTATACCTGGCTTGCAAGCAAAAACAGTGGATGCAGGGATTAGTTCCATTACTATTACAGAGGAACGGGCAAAAGCTGTTTCTTTTTCACGTCCTTATTTTAAAGCTGGGTTGGCGATCGCAGTTCGTGCTGACAAGCAAGATATCACTAATTTTAACAGTTTAAAAAATAAAAAAATTGCCGTGCAAATTGGTACAACTGGTGCTCAACAAGCTAAAAGTGTTCCCGGAGTGCAAATTCGTAGCTTTGATTCTGCACCTTTGGCACTACAAGAGTTAGCCAATGGAAATGTGGATGCAGTAATTAATGATGCACCAGTTACTTTATATGCAATTAATCAGGGTAATATTCAAGGAATTAAAATAGTTAGTAAACTGCTTACAGAAGAGTATTACGGTATTGCTACAGCTAAAAACTCCCCTAATTTGGTACTGATAAATCAAGGTTTGGCAACAGTGTTGAAAAACGGCACTTATGCTCAAATTTATCGGAAATGGTTTAATGCCTCACCGCCACAGCTACCGGACAAATCACTGTTTGAAAATCAGGTAGCAACGCCTGGTGTCTCGGCAATCTTAACATCTATTAGAGTAATTTTGCAGTCTCTTCCTACCTTACTACAGGGAGCTTTGGTAACACTGCAGTTGACAATAGTTTCTATAGTACTGGGTTTAACCACTGGTTCACTACTGGGAATTGTACGCCTTTCTCGTGTCATGCCTGTACGTTGGGCTGCTAGGGCGTATGTGGATTTTTTCCGGGGGACGCCTTTGCTTGTGCAAATTTTTATGATTTACTTTGGTATACCTGCCGTAGCCCAAGAACTTGGTTTCACTTTCAACTTGGATCGCTTTGTAGCAGCAGTCATGGCATTAACTTTGAATAGCGCCGCTTATATTGCAGAAATTGTCCGCGCTGGGATTCAATCTATTGAACCAGGGCAAGCAGAAGCTTCACAGTCATTGGGTTTGAGTTCTGTGCAAACGATGCGCTATGTGATTTTTCCCCAAGCTTTCCGGCGAATGTTACCACCCTTGGGTAATGAGTTTATCGCTATGCTCAAAGATACAAGCTTAGTCGCTGTTATCGGGTTTGAAGAATTGTTCCGCAAAGGACAGTTGATTGTGGCAGAAAACTATCGGGCATTTGAGATTTATGCGGCTGTAGCTGTAGTTTATTTATGCTTAACCCTGGTTTGTTCACAAGCGTTTAGTCGGTTAGAAACGTGGATGAATCCCGTCAAGCGCAATTTGTCGTAGGGGCGGGGTCTCCCCGCCCTTACTGCTTATATAAAGTTTGTAGTCGCGCTCATTGTGCTCCCACGAGAGCGCAACTACAAACCATTTAATTTATAACTAATTACCCGAATTCATATCAGATGCACCCCGTTCAGCCTGAAGACAGAGGAATGTTTCGCATACATAACACGTTTTGCAACAGGCGGATGCACTTAGCTCTACCTCTAGTATAAGAAATTAACTCTATTTGATATTAATTGTATTACTTCAGTTAGAAGATGTTCTAACATTTCATTGCTACTATTAAGTCGAAGAAAAGTAAAAATATTAGGATTTTATATACCAATACTGTTCAGTTAGGGCTGATAGGTGGGAATTTCTGGTGTGTAGAGACGTTGCAATCCAACTTCTCTACAAATTTTATCGGTAAGTACATTATTTTAACTGAAGCGTATTGTTTTATATACTTGTCTTCACCGTAATTCACTTTAGGAAACTAAAAAATCTTCTAGATTCAACCTCAAATAATTACTGAATCTCTATTAGGAATATAAAGAGTTTCTCAACTATGGCTAACCTTGATAAAAACCAGATGAATCATAATGACTCCCCTGCTAGTGATTTTATGCAGAGGCTATGGGACGCAAGAGTAGTACTTGCTCTTGGACTGACGGCAGTATTATGTCGAGCTTACTATTATAATGCTCCGCCGACTGCTGTGCCTTCAAAAATGGTTACCACATCTGAAGTCGTCTACAAAACAACAAAAGAAGCTATTGGTAAAACAGTAACAATTAGCAGCAAACCAATCCAAAAAGTTGGTTCAAGCTTCTTCACGGTAAGTGATAAGAAATTCTTAGGCGGTAAACCTATTGTAGTTATAAATGCTTCCGGTGTACCTTTCGATTTACCTAATGACCGAAACACAAATGTTCAAGTCACAGGTCAGGTTCGGAACTTAGTAATTCCAAAAGTTGAGCGGGACTTTCATTTGAAGTTGCAGGATGAGTCTTATAAAAATTATGTTAATAAACCTGCAATTATTGCTAAATCTATTGCTTTAGCGCCCGAACTTAGCCAAATCACCCAAAACCCCAGCAAATACTATGGTAAAAGACTGGCAATAATGGGTAAAGTCGAAAACATCCAAAGTCCAGTTTTGTTTACATTGGATAAAAATCAGTTTTTTGGTGCAAAGGAATTGCTGGTTTTATTAAAAGCAACCCCAACAGAGGTGATTACCCAAGGTAAGACCGTAGCGTTGACAGGTATAGTTCGTCCATTTGTCGTTGCTGATATTACGCGAGAACACAACCTCAACTGGAATCCGCAGGTGAAAAGACAGATGGAAGCGCAGTATCATAACAAGCCTGTATTAGTTGCTGATGTGGTGTCTCCTTATAAATAATGCAGGTGTCGCAGTTCCAGGTTCAAAACGCGGCGATGTTTCGTTAATAATGTAGTGTTCAGATTGTGCGATCGCAATTTAAGACTGCATAATCTACGACGCCACGTCTTAAGATTGCATCACACAATGAGGTAAGACCGAAGCGCTTCCTCATCGCATACCCAATAGTGGGATTTTTTGTAGCCCATCTTTGCTCTGAATTTTTTCTCAAAATCCGGAATATTCAAAACAGGAACTGTATCACAATTTAAGTACTCCAAAATACAGTTTCCTTGGAGATGGCACTATGAATATCGCAATATTATTTTTAGTAACAGTTTTAACTATAACACCAGCTGCGGCTTTGGCACAAACAGAAAAGCAACTAATTCATAACCCAGCAGTAACTACCGAGTCAGAACTAGATCCCGAAAAATTGTTACAGCTAGATACTAACCAGCAAATTCAGAAGTTTAATGCAAGCATTGGGCTTGTACTCGCGCTAACAAGAAAACTCAAGCGGTTTAGTACACCATATGAGGTTGAGTTCCAAAGGAGAAACGAGCAGATTCAACGAAATCGAGATGTTCAAGCTTTACCGCGTTTTTCTTTTTAATTTTTAACGGGAAAGTGCAGTCATCGGCAATTCGTAGACCACCATTTGACCGTAGGGGCGGGGTATCCCCGCCCTCAATACGTTTCGGATAAGATGGTTTCTCATGTACAACCCATGTAGAGACTAGCAGGTGCAACGTCTCTACACCCATGAATTTTTCACTAATTACCCTTAACCGAACTGTATTAGACATAGCAGTGAAAAACAATGTATGAAGGGCAATTGAATCAGGTATTTATGAATATTCTGGCAAATGCCATTGATGCCTTGGATGAATCAAATATCGGTCGGAGTTTTGCGGAAACGCACCTCACTCGCCTCTACCAAACATATGCCCGATTCGTCCTTGATTGTATCCGGGGGATGAAGGCTAACTGCTGGTTAAAACCAGCCAGTCTCTAATCGCCTCACGAATTAATTCATTAATGGAGCGTTGTTGACACGTTCTGTTAATATATTAACCCTGCCAACACTAGAGAGTTTTTCTATGCCAGAGAATCAGTGGAATACTGCGCTTTACGAGAGCAAACATGCTTTTGTTTGGCAATACGGAGAAGAATTGCTGAAATTGTTGTCTCCACAACTAGGAGAGCGCATCCTCGATCTCGGTTGTGGTCCGGGACAATTAACGGAAAAAATTGCCACTGCTGGGGCTGTGGTGATGGGAATTGATGCCGATCGCACCATGATTGAAAAAGCAAAACACAACTATCCTCAGCTACAATTTGCGGTTGCTGATGCACAGAATTTCCAAGTAGAACAACCGTTTGATGCTGTTTTTTCCAACGCAGTTCTGCATTGGATTCCAGAACCCGATGCAGTTATCCGCTGTATTCACCAAGCCCTTAAGCCTAGAGGTCGTTTTGTTGCAGAATTTGGTGGCAAAGGATGTGTGTTGGCGATTACCAAAGCGCTTCATGGTGTGCTGGAAGAAATTGGCTACAAATCGTCTGAAACCCAGATTCGCTGGTATTTTCCTAGCATTGGCGAGTACGCGACTCGCCTAGAGGAACATGGATTTGAAGTGAGCTATGCCGTTTTATTCGACCGTCCAACACCTTTGTCAGATGGAGATGTAGGTCTAGCGAATTGGATTCAGATGTTTGCCAATCGGCTTCTGTTGGGACTGTCTGCCGAACAACAAACCCATGTGATTCAAGCTGTTGAGCATCGCTTGAAACCAACGCTGTATAAAGATGGAACTTGGATAGCGGACTACCGCCGAATCCGTGTGGTAGCAATTAAAGCGTAGGTGTTAGTCCAATATATACGCACAGATCGCAAGCTAGGGTCGATTTCAGTGACTTTAACTGTTTCTTAACTGGCATTTCTTGGTAACAGTGGCTACAACGCCAGTAAATTCCTCCTGAGTCTATATGACGGAGTAAAGTATCTGAGCAGCAAAGGCAAGTATGTCTACTCATCATAGATTGCCTGATGCCGATAGCTGTATTTTGTTGGCTGTTACCAGTTGTAGGATGAGTTAGCACGAGTCTTGATCTTGTTAATACTTGCATTTTAAAAACCTCATGAATGTCAACATCCAGTCCACACCTACCTTGGGACAGGCAAATCAGTGCGGGGGTTGGAACAGATCGCAAAACTAATTTTTAAGTCTATGAGTATGAGGATAGTAAATAAAGATGAAGAAACAATGAAGGACGGATGTACCTTAACAAAAAGTAATATTTAGGATTTACTTATGGTACAAATTGAGCATCATGTGTTGAACGGAATTCGGTCGTTTCCGACTTTTGCCTCCAGCCCTGCTTCAGGCGCTTGCTGCTCGTGTTCGTTGAAAAATCTCACCTGACAACAGTTTTTAATTGAACTCAGATCTTGCACCATTCTCAATAAGACCTAAAAAACCGGGTTTCTCAACCACAAATAAAGGGTCTCAGCCTTGAATATTTGCAAGAAACCCGGTTTTTGATGCTGGTGCAAGATATCAGTTGAATTGACTACATTGTCAGGGCGCGGTTTCCGCGCCCCTACGTGAATATTTCTGTCAATGCGTAATTCCTAATATTTTCTCGGAGAGATATTACAGTTTTGCTTTTATACTGAGGTCATTAAGATTAATCACTGATTTTATTAAATTAAGTCAAATTTCTTAAATTTAAATAAGATAATATAACTTATGAATGATGAATTCATTATAAAATGAAACTTGTTTAGATACGTAACGCCTAAGTTCCTTCAGTAGCTCGGTACAACCCAGGCTTAGTCCGCTTGCCAGAATTTGACATCTTTGTGACAGGTGGGTTTCCACACTCGTTGCGAAATTTTTATGAACTAAAGAGTGTTTACTCACATCTTGCACCATTCTCAACAAGACCAGAAAAACCGGGTTTCTTAACGATAAATTAAGGGTTCCAGACTTAACGACTTGCAAGAAACCCGGTTTTTGACCTTGGTGCAAGATATCAGTTTAGGTACAGCGGGGTGAAATTAAATGAGAATTTTACTGATTGAGGATGACGAATGTATTGCCAAAACTGTGGAAAGTGTTCTGATAAATCAACATTATGTCGTCGATGTTGCTGGTGACGGTTTAATTGGTTGGGAACTCGTGGAAGCTTTCACTTATGACTTAATTGTGCTGGATGTCATTCTACCTAAACTGGACGGCATTAAGTTTTGTCAGAAGTTGCGTTCCTATAAATATCAAACCCCTGTTCTGCTACTAACAGCTAAAAACTCCAGTACTGATAAAGTGATAGGGTTAGATGCAGGGGCAGATGACTATGTTGTTAAACCTTTTGAAATCTCAGAATTATTGGCTCGGGTTCGGGTTTTACTGCGTCGGCAAAGCTCACCTATACAAGCAGTTCTAGAATGGGAGAACCTGCGTCTTGACCCTGGTAGCTGTGAAGTAAAGTATAACGGTCATTTACTGAATCTGACTCCTAAGGAGTATCGTTTATTAGAGCTTTTCCTTCGTAACACCCATCTTGTCTTTAGCCGCAGCAAAATTATCGACCACCTTTGGTCTGCGGAAGAAGCACCCAAAGAGGATACAGTTACGGCACATATTAAGGGTTTGCGGTACAAACTGGCGCAAGTAGGGGCAAGAGCTAATTTTATTGAAACAGTTTATGGTCTAGGTTATCGCTTAAAGATACCTGCATCTGCTTGTCTTGACGCGACAGGTCGCGTCTCTACATCGCTACCGGAGACAAAGCAAAGCATGAGAACGCAGCAGACTAAAGTAGCATTAACTCAACTGTGGGAGAAGGTCAAAGTACAAAGCAGCGACAAAGTAGCAGTATTGGAGCAAGCCTCTACAGCATTGCTCTTGAATAACTTGGAGTCAGAACTAAGACAAAAAGCGCAACAAGCAGCACACAAGCTGGCTGGGTCGTTGGGCATTTTTGGTTTTGCTCTTGGTTCAACTCAGGCGAGGGAGATCGAGCAGATGTTGCAATCGTCCGTCATCTTAGACCAGAGTCAGGCATTTTATTTACGCGATCTGGTATTATCCCTGCGGCGGGAACTAGAGGAGCCTGCGTTTAGACAAGCCAACAAACTCATGCCAAATTATACCTCTGGTATGATGCTAGTGGTTGATGACGATGAACTAGCGGAGCGCATAGTTGGGTCGGCGCAATTGTCGGGAATACAGCTAGAACTAGTGCCAAACCTATTGGTAGCAGCATCCGCATTAGCTAAGCCAATGGTTGATGTGGTGTTGCTTAGTCTTTCCCTGGCTTCTTTAACGGAAGACAACTTAACTGCCCTAGCAAAACTAACTAACGGCACACCACCGATACCAGTGCTACTATGCACGGCTAATCATAGTTTAGCCGACCGAGTAAAACTATCTCGATTGGTTGCTCATGCATTTTTAGAGAAATCACTCAGCCCAGAACAGTTGCTAGCAGTCTTATCCATTCTGAAACAAAGTCGTTCTCGTGAAGCCAAAGTTATGGTGGTCGATGACGATCCAGAAGTGTTAAGCGCTATGCAGGCATTACTAGAACCTTGGGGGCTTCAACTGACCACCCTAGATCAGCCACTATATTTCTGGCATATTCTGGAAGAATTTTCTCCAGATTTACTGATTATTGACCTAGAAATGCCGCATATCAACGGTATTAAACTGTGCGAAATAGTGCGAAATGAACCCCGCTGGAGTCGATTACCTATCCTGTTTCTCACAGATCATACTGATACTAGTAACGTGCAGCAAGTATATAACGCAGGTGCTGATGATTGTCTAAGCAAGTCTATTGTAGGACCAGAACTTGTGACTCACATATTCAAGCGCTTAGAGCGAATGCGACTGTTTCAAAGTATTAGTTAATGTTAGTTGTTAGTTGTTAGTTGTTAGTTGTTGGTTGTTAGTTGTTAGTTGTTAG
>CAXTSI010000320.1:0-10908 GCA_964246695.1 uncultured bacterium | reverse complement strand
CTATTCCCTGTTCCCTATTCCCTGTTCCCTATTCCCTGTTCCCTGTTCCCTGTTCCCTGTTCCCTGTTCCCGCCCCGAAGGGGCTTGGTCACTATAAATTTTAAGAAATTATTAAAAATAGTAACTAACACTTTTCCAGCAGTGAAACTCTTTAATAATTAAGATTAATACCCTGAAAAACTTTAGCACTCAATGCTCTTATCTGCTAATTTTTTGCTGGATAGAATTAAGCACTCACCATAGACAAGTGCTAATTTGTTCTCAAATTTTGATAATTATGGCACAAGTATCCATACAACTTTTTTCAGATATAATTTAAGCACTTTTTAAGTCATAACATCTTTTAAAAAACTTAAGGCTGCATACAACTAGTTAACAGTTTGGAGAAGTAGAATGAAGTACACCTTTGATATTGTAGGCATTTCTCCAGTTTTACAATTTTTTAATCACCAACAGCAAATTCTGAAAAAATCACAGGCTCTCAGCGTGGAATACGTGGGGACACATAAGTGTACACTTGATGCGTTGATCAAATCTGTAGAACCAGTACCCCTAAAGTGGGGTTGGGATCTGGATGAAGTTGTAGGCACTGTGATTGAGTTTTGGATGAACAATTCAGAGAGTGTTTGCTATTGGAAGTCGCGTTTAATTGATGCAGGTAGTGATAATTTACTGGTGGCAAGGGTTGCAGATATTAAGGCTTTGCAAGCAGAATTTGACTTGCTGCTGAGTTAAAGTTGGTAATTTGTCATAGTAGACCACAATATAACTGTAAGGGCGGGGTTACCCCGCCCCTACGATGTGGTCAATTCGTTACAGTCACCCTCATTGCTCGTTCCTACGCTCCAGCCTCCGGCAATTTAGCACAAGCAGAAGCCCTCCTGCTTGGGAACGAGCGTTACCCGTAAGAGCGTTGAATCTTTACAATTTTTAAAAAAAAGTTACAGTTATTACTGCATAATAATTACAGTCAGGTCAGAGTATCAACTGAATTGGCGCCTTTGAGCCAGTAATTTATTTGATGGCAAAAGCTGAAACCAAAGATGGTAATAGGTTTTAGCACTTAACGTCAAAATTCAGTTTAAAAATCGGTGCATTTTCTTTCAATTGCTACATCATGGATCTTCCATCCTGCGTGTGCTTTCAAAGCTCTCAGGTTTATACCTGGACGATCAAAAAATAATGTGCTATTCAGGAGGCAGCTTTAATCATAATTTAACGAGGTGCTAGTCTATCCCAGATCGGAGACTTGCTCACGCCTTTCACTGCAATTGCACACTACATTTATACTACAGAACCTAAGTCATGCCACAAAACACCCAATACAATGATTCCGAGTTAAAAAGTCAGGCACTTGCTTACAAAGAGCGTCTGAATTCGTGGGCGGTTGCTCGTTTACTTCCCGATACGCAACGAGTTATTGTGGCTCGATTCCGCAGTCAGTCTGACGCAGATGGTAATTTGCGCCTTCTACGTCAGATGACTCCTAATGCTCGCTTTGAGGTGGTCTTTGATTGTCAACGAGACGAAACAGTGAACTAAAGTTATAGAGCGGTGTCGCACTACTTGAAGCGAGTGCGATCGCACCACTTATAGCAGCTGGTTAAACTCTTCCTCGGTAATACCCAACTGATTGAGAATCTCATAAAACAACCAACTACCAATTTCAGCATTGCCATGAGTAGGAATAGTAGTTGCTCGTCCATCTGGGTGCTGCCAACGGGCGTGGCTTCCTTTGTGTCGTACCTTTTCAAATCCCAGTTTCCGAGCAACCCGCTCCAATTCTCTTGATTTAGCTGGCATTGGCAACTACCAGTTCAACATCTTCAGGCAGAGAGCGCCCTTGTTCTGCGTACTCTTGTTGAATCATTTCAAAAACATCAGGAAGGGAGGCATGAGCCTCATCTGACGTTTGTCCCCAAGCGTGACAACCAGGAATTGCTGGGACATAGGCAACAAAAGTGCCATTATCATCAGGACGGATCACAACTGTATAGTCTTGCAAAGACTTCATGCGGAAAACTTGAAGTGTGGGTGCATCTTTATTTTAGACGTAAGATTTGAGGTCTTTCAGAAAGTTGGGTATTCACTCTTACTCTAGTTCTGCCCCTTCCCTTATAGGGAAGGGGGTTGGGGGGTTAGGTCTGTGCGTGTTCGCCTGCTGATTTCATGGGGTAAGGTGGGCAGTGCCCACCCTACTTTATGAAGTCCGCCTCTGCGCGGGCTTTACCCTGTGGGAATCTATGGGCAATTTCTTACCTACCCACACCCGTAGGCATACCCAAAATATCCTCAATCTTGGGCATTTCTTCCACCGAAATCACACGCCCTTCATCCTCAAAACCTGATATTTGATCGAAGTTCAAATACTGATACAAATCATCAGCAAAAGGATGAATCTTCTTCGCCACAATGTCCAGATATTCTGACACCGTGGGAATGCGTCCTAACAGCGCACAAACCGCTGCCAATTCAGCTGAACCGAGATAAACTCGTGCATCTTTACCCATGCGGTTGTTGAAGTTGCGTGTGGAAGTAGAAAACACCGTTGTCCCATCAGCAACTCGCGCTTGATTACCCATACACAAACTGCAACCAGGTATTTCTGTCCGCGCACCCGCAGCACCAAAAATACCATACACACCTTCTTCTTTTAGTTGCTGTTCATCCATCCGAGTTGGCGGACAAATCCACAGGCGAGTCTTGACTGCGCCTGCGCCTTCTAACACCTTGGCAGTTGCCCGATAATGACCAATATTTGTCATGCAAGAACCGACGAAGACTTCTTGCACAGAATCGTTAGCAACTTCCGATAATAATTTCACATTATCTGGGTCATTAGGAGCAGCGACAATTGGTTCAGTGATTTCATTCAAATCAATTTCAATGATTTCGGCGTACTTTGCATCCGCATCAGCTGCCATCAACACTGGATTTGCCAACCACTCTTCCATCTTTGCAACGCGACGCATAATTGTCCGAGCATCTTGATAGCCTCGTGCTACCATGTTTTTCAACAGCGCCACGTTGGAACGCAGATATTCGGAAACTGTCTCATTACTCAGCTTAATGGTACAACCTGCACAGGAACGTTCAGCGCTAGCATCGGTAAGTTCAAAAGCTTGCTCAACTTTCAAATCTGGCAAGCCTTCGATCTCCATAATCCGCCCAGCGAAAACATTTTTCTTATTCTGTTTCTCGGCTGTCAGTAAACCTTTTTGAATTGCCACGTAGGGAATGGCATTCACAACATCCCGCAGGGTGATACCGGGTTGCAATTCACCTTTGAACCGCACCAAAATAGATTCTGGCATATCCAAAGGCATAACACCCAACGCCGCAGCAAACGCCACCAACCCGGAACCTGCCGGAAAAGAAATACCCAAGGGAAAACGGGTGTGAGAGTCGCCACCAGTTCCTACCGTATCGGGTAGTAGCATCCGGTTTAACCAAGAGTGGATGATCCCATCGCCAGGGCGTAAAGCAACACCACCGCGAGAGGCGAAAAAGTCGGGCAGTTCGTGGTGAGTTTTGATATCAATTGGTTTGGGATAAGCAGCAGTGTGGCAGAAACTCTGCATCACCAAGTCAGCAGAAAAGCCAAGACACGCTAGTTCTTTCAACTCGTCGCGGGTCATGGGACCAGTGGTATCTTGGGAACCAACGGTAGTCATAATCGGTTCTGCGGATGTACCGGGACGTACACCAGGTAAGCCGCAGGCTTTACCCACCATTTTCTGTGCTAATGTGTAGGCGACTTCCTCAGACGGAGGGGAAACAGAGGGGGTGGGACGGATGAAGAGGGTGCTGGGTTCTAAACCAAGTGCTTCGCGGGTTTTGTCGGTGAGAGTGCGCCCGATCAGTAGGGGAATACGTCCACCAGCGCGGACTTCATCAAGGATGGTGTCGGGTTTGAGGGTGAAGGTGGAAATAACTTCACCTCTCTCATTGGTTATGTCCCCTTTATAGGGGTAAATGGTAATCACCATGCCGGTTTCCATCTTAGTGACATCACACTGGATGGGCAAAGCACCGGCGTCCTCGGCAGTGTTAAAGAAGATGGGAGCAATGGTATCGCCTAAAATATATCCACCCGCCCGCTTGTTGGGTACATAGGGAATATCATGCCCCATGTGCCACAGTACAGAGTTAATGGCAGATTTACGGGAAGAACCAGTACCAACTACATCTCCTACGTAAGCAACCGGATGCCCTTTTTTCTTTAAATCAGCAATGGTTTGCAACGCCCCTGGCATGCGCGACTCTAACATTGCTAAGGCGTGTAAGGGAATATCTGGGCGTGTGGTGGCGTACACTGCGGGGGATAAGTCGTCGGTGTTCGTCTCACCAGGAACCTTGAAGACAGTAACATTGATGAATTCTGGTAAAGTGGGACGAATGGTGAACCACTCAGCTTCTCCCCAAGAGTTAATCACCCGTTTGGCGAAGGGATTGGTTTTGGATAATTCTAAGACATCGTGGAAGGCGTCATAGACCAGCAGGATTTTGCTTAAGGCAACGGCGGCGTATGCTGCTATGGGTTCCTTTCCTTGTCCGCCCATCACTAGAGGCGTTTCCGATGATGATGATAGGGATACGGTGGGAACTTGCAGTAGTTCGATTAAGGATTGCACGTTATAGCCACCCATCATCGTGCCCAGCAATTCCACAGCTTGTATAGGTGAAATTAAGGGGCTGGTAATTTCTTCTTTGGCAATAGCGGTAAGAAACCCAGCTTTGACGTAAGCTGCTGGATCGACTCCGGGAGGAACGCGATCGCGCAATAAATGCAATAATGTCTCGCCTTCACCCGCTGGGGGATTTTTCAGTAATTCACACAGTTCAGATGTTTGCTTTGCATCTAATGGCAGGGGGGGAATCAAGCGTGCGGCTCTTTCTGCAACGTGTTGGCGGTATTGTTCGAGCATTCTTTACTCCAAGTATTCAGCCACAATTTTTTCAGTATTAATCATCACTTCTCTAATTTCAGGGAAGTTAGACCTCACAAGTCTTGACAGGCGAGAAATCCCTGATTAGATTAAGTTTTGTGTCTGGCAAGGACTTATAATTATTACTGTATAGTCCTTTGGCAAATCTTGCTTTTCTCAACAGATAATTCTTGTGTGTGCATCTGTTAAGCTAGTTTTCCGCCTATTCATAGGATAGAATATTTTATTTGTTCCTTGCATCACTTTTGTTTTATATATGCCCAAAACTTACACCGTTGAAATTATCCACCAAGGAAAAACTCATTCAATGCAAGTTCCCGAAGATGAAACCATCTTATCAGTTGCCGATGCGACTGGTTTGGGTTTACCGAGTTCTTGTCATGCAGGTGTTTGTACGACTTGCGCTGGTCAAATTATCCACGGAAATGTGGATCAAAGTGAAGGTATGGGTGTTAGTCCGGAATTGCAAAAACAAGGCTATGTATTACTTTGTGTCGCACATCCTCGCACGGACTTGAAAATAGAGACAGAAAAGGAAGACATAGTTTATCAGTTGCAATTTGGTAAATAGTTAGGATCAAGGAGTAGGAGTTAGGAGTTAAACAATGACAACACATTTTATTACCGCAGAAATTGACTTGCAAGACACTCCCATAAAACTGCAACAAGCAATTGAAGTCGAGTTGAAAAAACAAGGAGAACCCCTACGTTGGGCAATTACGTCTGTAGACGTTGAACAGCAATCCTGTACTGTTGAAGCCGTCGTTACTAGAGTGGGGAGTAGGGAGTAGGGGCGGGGTTCCCCCGCCCGTACAGGGAGTGGGGAATAAATTGTTAGTTGTTCTACCAACAACTAACAACTAACAACTAACAACTAACAAATGCGTCCATATACTGCTATTTTAATTGTTCCTACTGGGATTGGGGCAGCGATTGGGGGTTATGCAGGAGACGCAATACCTGTGGCAAAAGCTGTAGCACAGGTTTGCGATCGCCTGATCACTCACCCTAATGTCCTCAATGGCGCAAGTTTATACTGGAATCTGCCCAACGCTTTCTACGTAGAAGGCTATGGACTTGACAAATTTGCGGCTGGATGCTGGGGGTTGCGTCCGGTACGTCAAAATAGGTTGGGTTTACTTTTTGACCAAGGTATTGAACCAGAATTGCGACTGCGACACCTGCAAGCAGCCGATGCAGCAAGAGCAACACTAGGATTGTCCCTAACTGATTATGTAATTACAGATGCACCGTTAAATGTGGAATTACGGACATCAGCATCTGGAGCAAGTTGGGGAACTATTGGTAACCCGGATAGTTTATTACGAGCAGCGGAGGTACTGATTAAGAGAGTGGGGGCGGAAGCGATCGCAGTTGTTGCCCGTTTCCCCGATGATTTGGATGAAGTGCAAGGGCAAAACTACCGCTACGGTCAAGGTGTCGATCCAATTGCTGGTGCAGAAGCTGCGATCAGCCATTTGGTAGTGCGAACTTTTCAAATTCCTTGCGCCCATTCTCCCGCCCTCTCTCCCCTACCCGCAGATCCCCACTTATCTCCTCGTGCAGCTGCCGAAGAATTAGGTTATACTTTTTTACCAAGTGTACTTGTCGGGTTGAGCCGCGCACCCCAATTTACTGTCAGAGCATCCGATGACTTGCCTGAACTTGATGATATTTGGGCTAATCAAGTCGATGCGGCGATCGTACCAGCCACCGCTTGTGGCAGTAGTGCGTTGCTCAGTTTAAGTCATACACGATGCCAAATTATCACTGTACAAGAAAATCGAACGCAAATACAAGTTCCTCCCCAACCGTTAGGGATAAAATCAATACAGGTAAACTCATATTTAGAGGCAATAGGTGTATTGGTGGCACACAAATCAGGCATCAACCCATCTGCCCTCAGTCCAACACTATCGTCTTTACATTCAATAGTTACTAAACTGGGGAGTAGGGAAATAAATTAAAAATTAAAAATGCAAAATTAAAAATGAAGAATTCCCCTTTTTAATTTTTAATTTTTAATTTTTAATTCTTTACCTCCCCACTCCCGTACAGACGTTCCGCCGGAACGTCTCTTCCCCACTCCCCACTCCCTCAAGTACCGTGACGCAACAGCAGAAGAAGCAAGAGCCGGAAATTCCATACATGACACGCACCCAAGTGCTGGTGGCGATGGGATTAACCGCAATCGTTTTGTGGTTAATCGCCAAGCTGTCATTGCGGTTTGGCAACTTTTCCTTAATGTCCTGGCGCTGGAACGAAAGAGAGTTGCTGATCGGGGTGGGTTTGGGGTTAACTATCACTGGTATGAGTGGGTTAGCTTATCAACTTTGGCGTCCTTACCGTAGAAGTGCCAATTATTACTTAGATATAGTACTGAAGCCTTTGATAATACCCGACTTAATTTGGCTGGGGCTGCTACCAGGATTAAGTGAAGAATTATTATTTCGAGGTATAATGATACCAGCTTTGGGATTAGATGACTTAGCTGTCATCGTGTCGAGTCTTTGCTTTGGTGTCTTACACTTTAGTGGTCCTCAACAATGGCCTTATGTAATATGGGCAACCATTATCGGGGTAATATTGGGGTATAGCGCCCTCCTGAGTGGCAACTTGTTAGTGCCGATTGTCGCTCATATTCTGACAAATTTGATTTCTAGTTATTTATGGAAGGTTTCTCAGTCTTCCGCAATTAAAAATTAAGGCATCGGCAACGGATGACATAACGGATGTCACGGATGATTTAACTATGGGACAATGAGATCGGACATCCGCCTTGATATTCAGTCCGGTTAATTATTTATGAGACATTGTAAAAGAGTCGCGTTTATTCAACAGGCTTGCCAAATTCATAGGCAGCGGATGCTAATGTATGTGCAATTGCATAGTTGCCCTCCTCATAAGCAATTGTTAAAAATGGTGAAGTATAATTAAAAGGTATAAACAGCGATAACACTACTCGTTTCAGAGTATCGGAGAGCAATAATGCCGAAGGAAAAAAAGGGCAATAAAGAAACCAAAAAACCAAAAAAAGATCCCGATCAAAAAAAGGAGAAAAAAGACCCAAATAGATATAACGGTTAATTTTTCATAGTTTATGTGGGAGTGCGAATCTTTCAAAGTCCCACTAGCATTTAGGGTATAGGTCGAAAAGCTGTATAAGATTTTGCCACTTAACGTAGCTGATATCTTGCACCATTCTCAACAAGACCTAAAAAACCGGGTTTCTCAACCAAAGATTAAGGGTTTGACCATTAGTCATTCTCAAGAAACCCGGTTTTTCACCCAGGTGCAAGATGTGAGGTAGGAGACTTTGCGTACCTGTAACTAGTTTAAAGCAGTGAGTCAGGGTGCGGAATGTGGGTTATATTTGTGTTTGGGCTGCAATAGCGATGCCTTTGGCAAGGGCTTCGCCCAACGCTATAGGTAAAATCCTATGTTCCTGCACTTGAATCCTAGCGTGGAGTGTTTCTGGTGTATCATCAGGCAGTACTGGCACTGCCGCTTGCATCAAAATGGAACCACTGTCCACTTCTAAACATACCAAATGCACTGTACAACCAGCGATTTTTACTCCAGCAGCAAGGGCTTGTTCTACGGCACGGGTTCCCTTAAAACTAGGTAATAAGCTGGGATGAATATTGATAATCTTGTCAGGAAAGGCATTGATCAAAACAGGAGTTACTAGGCGCATCCAGCCTGCCATAATTACCCATTCCACATCATATTGTCGCAAAGTCTGCACAATTTTCCCATCTAAGTCTTCGCGGCTTTTGTAGTCGCGGTGATTCAACAAGACAGATGGAATACCCCAGTTAGCTGCCCGTACTGCAGCATAAGCCTCTGGATTATTGTAAATTAAAACTTGAATTTGGGCGGACAACTGCCCGTCTTTGATTGCAAGGGCGATCGCCTCAAAATTACTGCCATTGCCAGAAGCCATGATTCCCAGTTTTAAAGGAGTGTCTGTACAAATGGTGCGATCGCTAATACTGGGAGAAACCAAGCTAGAGGTAGAATCGGGGCGAAGCGTCATCATGGCACGAAGGAGGTTGTAGATGCCAAAAATAAATGGTAAATCCTGGTTAGATAATGATACCGTTGCTGCTGGGATTTTTCTCACTCCAGCATTGATTTTACTGGGCATCTTTATAGTTTGGCCCATCGCCTATTTATTTTACCTCAGCTTTAGTGCTGGTAGTTTCACTTCAACAGGTACTTATTGGGTAGGCTTAAAAAATTACTGGCGTTTGCTACTCAATCCTGATTTCCGGCAAGTTATTGGTAACACCGTTTACTTCGCTGTAGCCACTGTCATTCCCAGTCTAGTTATCCCTTTGGGACTAGCGGTACTATTAAACCGTAGTTTTGCCTTGCAAGGTGTACTGCGAACTGCCTATTTCCTTCCCTCGATTATCTCTCTTGTGGCGGCGGGTTTGGGATTTCGCTGGCTGTTTCAAACAGATGGACCAGTTAATGCGCTTTTAAATGCGATCGGTATTGAACCAATTTCCTGGCTGGGAGACACATTTTGGGCAATGCCTGTCCTAATTATATTAAGTGTTTGGAAACAACTTGGTTTCAATATGGTGGTGTTTTTGGCAGGCTTACAAGCAATTCCCCCCAGTCGTTATGAAGCTGCAGAACTCGATGGCGCAAATGCTTGGCAACAATTTTGGTATATTACCTTGCCCGGATTGCGACCTACTTTAATATTCGCAATAGTTACCACTGTTATTTTCACATTGCGAAGTTTTGAGCAAGTTTATGTGATTACTGGCGGTGGTCCATTGAATTCTACTAATTTACTAGTTTACTACATTTATGAAGAGGCTTTTGGTCAATTTGATTTTGGTTATGCAGCAGCAGCGGCAACCGTGCTTTTAGCAGTAACGCTGGTACTAGTCTATTTGCAGTTACGAACTTGGGGGGAGGAGAGTTAAATGATTTTGGATTGGTAATTGGTAATTGGTAATGGGTAATGGGTAAAAACTATTACCTATTACCTATGAAGGTGAAGGTAGTACGAGCTGGTTGTAGCATATTTCTTGCTTGTGATGGTTTCTTGACTTGACTCAAGGTTTTTTGACATGAAAAACCACATTAAGCGCGTAATTTAAGCCTATTTACGATTGGTTGCTAATTTTTTTTTCTATTTTCCGGATTTTTTATTTGGTGGAGTGACTTCTGGAGTGTATTCTCGAAATACAGTGATTATCAGGATTTGCATTTAAGACAATTGACACCCGGGAAGTTAGAGGTAAATACCATGAGAAATCACGCTAATAAACAGGATTTGATTTTAAGTCAAATCACAGATCAATGTGTTCAGCGAAGGGATTTTAGTGGATGCGACTTGAGTGGAATCGACCTGAGAGCAGTTGATTTAAGTGGCATTAATTTGATAGGAGCAGATTTGCGCGGCGCAAATCTCAGTGGATCTATCCTCAAGAGTGCAAACCTAAGTGGTGCAAATTTAATGCAAGCTAATTTGCAGCTAGCTTATTTGTATGACGCTTCTCTGTGTGAAGCTAATTTGAGTGATGCTGATTTAAGAGGTGCAAATCTAAGTGGGGCTTTTTTGTGGCGAGTGAAATTAAGTGGAAGTAGACTGTGTGGAACTTCTTTGTGTGATGCAGATTTGAGCGAAGCAGACTTGAGTGAAGCTCAATTAATTGAAGCATCGCTGATTGAAGCTAACTTAGTGAGAGCAAATCTCGCAGGTGCAAAGCTGTGTGGATCAACGCTAATAGAAGCTAATTTACATCAAGCCAACTTAAGTGGTGCAGACCTCACGTGGGCAAACTTGACAGAGGCAAATTTGAGTGAGGCTAACCTCTGGGAAGCGAAAATGACTTTTACAAAGCAATGGGGCACTATCATGCCTGATGGCACAATTCATCAACCTCAGATAGTCTGCTTTTAATAGAAGGGGAGTGGGGAATAGGGAGTGGGG
>CAXTSI010000319.1:0-10991 GCA_964246695.1 uncultured bacterium | reverse complement strand
AGCAATTAGCAATTAGCAATTAGCAATTAGCAATTAGCAATTAGCAATTAGCACTTCCCCTACTATATTTTTCTAATCCTCATGATCTTCATACGGATCTCCCAATTCCTTACTAGGAGGACCAAAAGAGGTGTAAATGGACATTGCGGTGATGGCAACGATCATAGCAGCGGCAGAAATGATAAGAACTGTTGCGGATTCCATAAATTACTTGCAAAATATGATTAATACCTACATTTAGGTATTTATGCTATTGTAACGGAAAAATTAGCCATCGATTTTCCCCTAACGCCAACTTCCTACGGTGGAATACTTCTGCGGGAAATAGTTGCAGTACTCTCGCGGATATTTGATAGAATTGTGCCAAAGATTAAAAAACGATGAAGGCAAGTAATCTTATCTTAGGTAAAGTATGGCACAAAGAACGCTGTTGGGAGATATTCTCAAACCTTTAAACTCTGAGTATGGTAAAGTAGCTCCTGGTTGGGGTACTACCCCTCTAATGGCTATTTTTATACTGCTATTTTTCGTGTTTTTGTTGATTATTCTGCAACTCTACAATAAAACACTGATGGTCGAGGGTGTACCTGTAGATTGGCGCAGTTTAGGCGGTTAACTCATACAGAGCTACCGAAAAGCAGCAATCAGGTAATTCGGGTTAGTCTCATCAAGGGCTGATCGGCGGAATTATATATATTCCGTCGCTCAGAATTTATTCTACACCCGGACGAGCCGGGTTTTTTTGTCAGTTGTTAGCCTATAAGGGCGGGGGTACCCCGCCCGTACGACAAATACGGGTTTGTAGGGCAGGTTTGAAGTTGAAAGGAGAAAAAAATGAATATATTTGGTATCGGTTTGCCAGAAATGGCTGTAATTATGATGGTGGCATTGTTAATATTTGGTCCTAAAAAGCTGCCTGAGATTGGTCGTAGTCTGGGAAAAACGATTCGTAGTTTTCAGGAAGCTTCTAAGGATTTTCAAAACGAGTTTCAAAAAGAAGCATCTCAGTTGGAAGAAGCTGTGAAAACTACCGCTGAACTGGAACCGAAGCGAATGGAGGCTGTGAAATCGGAAAATCAAACCGCTGAGTCTTCCCAAAAAAGCTAGACTGAAGGCAAGATGACAGAAGCTGTTGCTCAGAAAGCGTTGGTAATTCCCCAGCTAATTGTCGGGTTGGGGAACCCAGAACCTAAATACGACCAAACACGCCACAATATCGGTTTTGCGGCTGTGGATGCTTTATCCCGTTCAAGCAAGATTCCCCTTGGGGAAAATCGCAAGTTTCAAGGAGAGTACGGGGAAGGAATAGGACATGGTGGATCAAAAATGCGCTTGCTGAAGCCACTTACTTATATGAATCGCTCTGGACAGGCAATACAAGCGGTAATAAATTGGTATAAGTTACCGCCAGAGTCAGTACTGGCGATTTATGACGATCTGGATTTACCGTTAGGAAAAACTCGCCTGCGTTTATCTGGTTCGGCTGGGGGACACAACGGTATGAAAAGTGCGATCGCACACCTTGGCACCCAAGACTTTCCTCGTCTACGGATTGGCATTGGTAGACCAAAAGGTCCAGCCAGTAGCGATGATTCAGGTACTATCTCTTATGTATTAGGGCGATTTTCCGCCGCCGAAACTAAGTTAATGTCTGTTGTACTCCAGTCTGTAGTTGAGTGCGTAGAACTATGTCTCTTGCAGGGAGTAGAAAAAGCTATGAACATTTGTAACAGTCGTACTGTCGATGGTACTGAGTCGTAGAGGCGGGAACCTCACCGGAAAGAATGGTTACTTGAATGAATCAGAAATTTTTTCTCACATCCGGAATGTGGGAAATGTAACTTGTAGTTTAATGTATTCTTGCAAATGCTAAGATGCTCGCACAAAATTCTCTGTGTGTCCTATCACTAAAGGGTAACTAGCAATGTCAGCAGAGATTAATCCTGGAACTTTAATTAACTATCGCTATCTGATTCAGAAGGTTCTTGGACAGGGAGGCTTCGGGCGGACTTACTTGGCATCTGACACTCAGCGTTTCGATGACACTTGTGTCCTGAAAGAGTTTGTACCTTCCCACAGAGCAGAATATCTAATCGAGAAATCCCGAGAACTATTTGAGCGAGAAGCTAGAGTATTATACCAGATTAATCATCCCCAAATTCCTAAATTTCTGGCTTGGTTTACCGACCAAGAACGGCTGTTCATAGTGCAGGAATATATTGATGGTAAAACCTACTCTCAACTGTTGCAAGAGCGCCTCGATCAGCAAAATCAGTCATTTTCCGAAGCCGAAGTAACCCAGTGGATTAGGGATCTGTTGCCAGTTTTGGACTATCTGCATGGGATTAAAATCCTTCATCGGGATATTTCGTTGGATAATGTCATGCTTCCTCACAATCAATCTAAACCGATGCTGATCGACTTTGGGTTAGTGAAGGAGAAAGTATCTCAGATTTGGTCTATTGATTCTAAAGGTTCCCCGCACTCTGCCCCAGGTACGGTTTTGGGAAGAATAGGCTATGCTCCACCGGAGCAGATCCGGATGGGGCAGTCTTACCCATCTAGCGATCTATATGCACTAGCTGTTTGCGCTATTGTCCTCTTAACTGGTAAAAAGCCAGACTTATTGATGGATCAGTCTCTAGAGTGGCAATGGCAATCCTACGTCCATATCAGTGAGTCTCTAGCTCAGATACTAAACAAAATGCTGGCGGAGAAACCTAAACAGCGTTACCAGTCAGCTAAAGAAATTCTCTTTGAACTCCAGCCACCAACTTCATCTAGGGAAACGGATGTCAGCCCGCCACTTAAAAAAGTACAAATTAACATTGACCAAGCTAATAAAGAGCGTCAAATAGCTGAGATTATAGAGTCAGATGACTTCAAACTGTTGGAGCAACAAGTAAACAAGCTGAGAAGGACGGAAACAGCAACTGAATATCACTTGGAAGCCCAGACTCAAGAGCGATCAATTCCCTCTGAAGAGTCGATGATCGGTTTGCCGATTGAGCCGGTAATGGTTGCTCCAGAACCTGAGTCGCAAGCAGGAAGACCTGTTCCTCTCAAACCAGAGTTTCTAGAGCATTGTCGGCAAGAACTGCTGCGTTTTGTGGGACCTTTCGGCAGCTTTGTTTTTGAGGAGGTTCTAGCCCAATCAAGAGAGATTACACCTCAGCAACTGGTTGAAGCACTGGCGGCGGAAATTCCTCATCCTCAACGTGCCCAAGAGTTTAGAAACAGAATCAAAATCCCACCCTTACCACCGACAGGGGTGGCAGATCCCGTACAGGTAGCTTTTTCCCGAAGCAGCTATCAAGCACCAACCATCGTTGATCAACGGGTCAGTTCACAGCAAGGAAATCCCACACTACTAGCCACAGATGACAGCACTCAATTGCACCGGGTGACGGCACGCCTAATTCATGTCCAAACAAATAGGCAGATTGAATTGCCACCAAATCTCTCCGTTATTCACATCGGCAAGCCAAATGACCGCTTTACCCCAGAAGTCGATGTTTCAAGATTTCAAGATTCAGGAATGATCTCACGGATTCATGCCGATATTCACGTTGAGGCAGACGGTTTCTATATTGAAGACATGGGAAGTGCCAATGGCACTTATATTAACGATTTACCGCTAGTGCGGGGAACCCGATATCGCCTAAGATCAGGCGATTGTATAGGTTTGGGTGTGAAGAGCTTGGTAAAATTCCTATTTCAAGTTGTTTAGTTTGAAACAGATTCTGGTCGCTGTAGTGCGATCGCATTGCACTACTTCTATACATTTTAAGAAAAGTCTCGGATTGTAAACAGCACGGTCACAATAAGTCTGAAGATTTGGAATGTTGGATTTATTCGGAAGCTATAACTTTTTTATGCCTTGAAGTTACCACTTTTTCTGCCACTAGCTCGTAAAGTTTGTTTGTATATTATTTAATAACGCCATCAGATTTAATAATTTAGATACTCTATGCTGTTAGGATACCTGCCAACATTGGGTCTAGTCTTAATGCAAAGCAAGTCGATATAAGTACTTTTATTAAGTACTATAGCTTTCTTGCTGAACTCTAATCAACCAAATAGTAAATTCCGAACGGCAGGAAAATCGATGAATGTTGAAGAAGTTCTACTATTCACTGATACTTTAGTCTTCGCTAAGATGGGCAAACATCTGAGTGACCTTCAAAGGCTTCTCATTCAGGCAGCCTGGTCTAGCGATCGTCAGGGTTATGACCAAATTGCACAAGCGAACGGCTATTCCCCTAATTACCTCAAGCAAGATGCTGGTCCTAAGTTATGGCAATTGCTTTCAGATATTTTTGGGGAAAAGATTAAAAAAAGCAATTTTCGCGCCGCTATGGAACGGCAAGCGAGTCTTTTGTCCCAGATATCCTCCCCAACTGCACTTGCGACAGCCTCTTTGGATACAACAGCACTGCGGGGATGTTTAATACCTGCACAATTGCTGCCGGCGTCAGCATATCCTTTTGCAGCACAACAGAGAAAAGATGAAGGTGGAATCATCGATCAAAACCAAATTTATGAGACTCATCGATGCCAAGATTGGGGGGAGGCTCCTGATATCTCAATCTTTTATGACCGCAGCAACGAACTAGCTCAATTAGAGCAATGGATTGTGACTGAACGCTGCCGCCTAGTGGGAATTGTGGGCATGGGGGGAATTGGCAAAACCCATCTGTCTGTGAAGTTAGCTGAACGGATTCAGGAGCAGTTTGATTATGTGATTTGGCGATCGCTGCATAACGCCCCATCCCTTCAGGAGATTCTCACCAGCCTACTCCAATCGCTCGCTAATACTCAGCAAACAGATTTACCAGCAACCGTAGAGGAGAAACTTTCACGGCTGATTGGCTATTTACGAAAGCACCGATGTTTATTGATACTGGATAATGCTGAGACAATTCTGCGCTGTGGAGACTGTGCTGGGATCTACAAACAAGGTTATGAAGATTATGGCGACTTCTTCAAACTTCTAGGAGAATGCCGCCATAACAGCTGTTTAGTACTCACCACTCGGGAAAAACTCCAAGAAATTGCCTTAATGCAAGGGGAAACCCTACCAGTTCGCTGCCTCAATTTACGGGGTTTAAGTGTATCAACCGGACAGCAACTGCTTCAACTAAAGGGTTGCCACTGGAAGTCAGAGGCTGAATGCAGAGTCCTCGTTGAAAAATATTCAGGCAATCCACTGGCATTAAAGATAGTGGCAGCGGCGATTCAAGAATTATTTGAGGGCAGCATAGCGGAATTTCTTAAATATAAAACCTTAGTTTTTAATGAAATTTGCGCTCTTTTAGAGCAGCAGATTAATCGATTACCAGATTTAGGAAATACTATTTTGTACTGGTTGGTGATTAATCGTGAACCAGTTTCTGTAGCTGAATTGCAAATAGATATTTATCCCAATGTTTATCAACAAATATTAATAGAAACTCTAAAATCTCTGCTCCAGCGCTCATTGATTGAAAAAAAGGCAAACCACTTTTCATTACAGCCATTACTGATGGAATATGTGACTAACCTGTTGATTGAGCGGGTTTGTCAAGAAATTGAGACTGGCGAACTAGTTTTGCTTAACAGCCTGGGTTTACTCAAAGCTCAGGCTAAAGAATATATTATAAAAAATCAAATTAGCTTCATCATCCAACCCATTATAGACAGGCTGCTTACTGTTTTTAAAACCAAAAGTAATTTGGAAATTCGGCTCGGACAAATTATCTCAAAACTGCGGGTCCAATCTCCCGAGGAATCCGGCTATGCTGCTGGAAATATCCTCAATCTCCTTTGTCAACTGCAAACAAATTTAAGTGGCTATGATTTTTCTTATTTAAAAGTTTGGCAAGCCTATTTACAGGATGTGAATTTACACGAGGTAAATTTTACTGGTGCTGATTTAGCTAAGTCTGTGTTTGCTCAACAGATGGCAAAGATTTTGTCAGTAGCATTTAGTCCAGATGGTCGAATGCTGGCAACTGGCGATGCTAATGGTGAAATTCGGTTGTGGCAAGTGGCGGATAGCAAACTTCTTCTGGTCTGCAAGGGACACACAGCTTGGGTACAATCTGTTGCCTTCAGCCCAGATGGTCGGATGCTGAGCAGCGGTAGTAGCGACCAGACTGTGAAGTTATGGGATGTCTCAGATGGTAGATGCCGGAAAACATTGTTGGGACACAATCAGCGGGTTCGCTCTGTGGCTTTCAACCCTGATGGGGCGATTTTGTGCAGTGGCGGTAGTGACTGGATGGTGAGGCTGTGGGACGTTGAAAGCGGTGAATGTCTGAAAATTTTGTCAGGACACACTAGTTACATCTGGTCAGTTGCCTTTAGTCCAGACGGGATGATCCTAGCAAGCGGTAGCGACGACCGAACGGTAAAGCTCTGGGATCTGGGCACAGGTGAATGCTTGAAAACTTTGTCGGGACATACTCATTGGGTTCGCACTGTAGCCTTCAGTCCGGATGCGAAAACCTTAGCCAGTGGCAGTGGTGATGGCACAGTAAAGCTCTGGGATGTCCGTGACGGTATTGAGGTGAAAATTCTGGAGGGACACAACCAGAGGTTACGAGCCTTGGCATTTAGTCCAGATGGGAGTACGCTTGCCAGTGGCAGTGGTGACCACACAGTAAAATTATGGGATGTCTCAGACGGTAAGTGCCTCAAAACTCTCCACGGGCATAGGAGTTGGTTAACATCGCTCGCTTTCAGTCCAGATGGAACAATTCTTGCCAGTGGTGGTGAAGACCAGGCAGTACGCTGCTGGGAGGTGAGCACGGGTCAGTGTCTGAAAACTTGGCAGGGTTACGCTAATGGGATACAATCTGTCGCTTTCAGTCCGAATGGGACAATTCTCGCCAGTGGGAATGAAGACTGTACAGTAAAGCTTTGGGATGTTCAAGGGGTTGGGGAAGGAAGCGCCGTTACCTTGCAGGGGCATACTGGCTGGGTCTGCTCAGTTGCTTTCAGTCCAGATGGAACAATGCTAGCCAGTGGGAGTAGCGACCAGACTCTGAAACTCTGGGATGTCTCTCAGGGTAGATGTCTCAAAACTTTGCTAGGACATACTCGTTGGGTTAGCTCAGTTGCTTTTAGTCCAGATGGAACAACCTTAGCCAGTTGTAGTGGTGACAATACTTTGAGGTTGTGGGATGCTCTCACTGGCAAATGCCTAAATATTTGTCGAGGACACAGTGGTTGGCTGTGGTCAGCAGCCTTCAGTCCCGATGGTGTCACTGTAGCCAGCGCTAGTGAAGACAAAACAGTGCAGTTGTGGGATGTCCGCACAGGCGAATGCTTAAAAACGTTTGCCGGACATACCAGTTGGGTGCAGTCAGTGGCTTTTAGTCCTGATGGGAAGTTTTTGGCTAGTGGTAGTTGTGACCAAACTGTACGCTGCTGGGATGTCCGCACTGGTGAATGCCTGAACACTTTTTGGGGACACGCCAGTTGGGTGCAGTCAGTAGCTTTTAGTCCTGATGGCAAGGCTTTGGCTAGTGGCAGTTGTGACCAGACTATAAAGCTTTGGGATGTCAGTACTGGTAAATGCTGGCAAACTTTATCGGCGCACGCCAGATGGATCTGGTCAGTTGCTTTTAGCCCTGACGGCAAAGCTTTAGCTAGTGGAGGTCAAGATGAAACGATTAAGCTTTGGGATGTCAACGTTGGTAAGTGCCTGGGAACTTTGAGAAGTAAAAGACCTTATGAAGGTATGCGCCTTACTCAGGCTAGAGGCTTAACCGAAGCTGAACTAGCCACGCTGAAAGGTTTAGGTGCTGTAGAAGAGGCAGAGTAAACTACCGCTGAGGTTCAAGAAATGTCTGAAAAAGATTTTGATTTTGATAGATTGATTTGGCCAATGGAGGCAGCTAATTTCTTCAGTGACTATTGGGAGAAGCGCCCTCTGATTATTTCAAGAACAGAACCAGATTATTATTCAAACCTATTCTCAATGCAAGATTTGGAATCCGTCATTTGTTTTACTAAGCCTAGCGTTCCTAAAATTAGAATATTTAAGAATGGTCAAGCAGACATTCAGAGCTATCTGAATTGTAATGGTTCACCCAGGATTAACCAACTGTACGATGTGTACTTTAAAGGTAATAGTATTAATTTAAATGAACTTCAAGATAGCTGGGAACCAATAGCGATTCTTTGCAGAAATTTAGAGATTTTTTTTAATCATAAAGTAAGTGTGAATATGTACTTAACACCACAATATTCACAGGGATTCTCACCACATTTCGACACCCAGGAAGCTTTCATTCTGCAAATTGAAGGAGCAAAACTCTGGCGTATATACGATTCTTTTCTATCCTTGCCTATGGTGGAAAACCAACAACCAGTGCCAGGTGACAAACTCGGTGAGCCTCTACATGAAGTTCACTTGCATGCTGGAGATCTATTATATATACCTCGCGGCTACGTTCATGAAGCATTAACTTCTGAATGCTCCTCTCTTCATCTCACTGTAGGTATCTATCCCTTCAGGTTGGCTGATTTGATTTCAAGTGCGATCGCCTTGGTAAGTAAGCAGAATGTATCTTTGCGCAAATCTTTGCCAGTTGGCTTCCTGAATCATGGTGAGACACTTCCGTCCCTCAAACACCAATTTAAAGAAGCGCTCGAACTCCTATCAAATAGTGCAACGTTTGAGGATGCACTTGTGCAGCTTACCGAGCAATTCTTTATGCAGATGACACAACTGCCCAATGGGCATTTTACCCAGATTGATGATATCAACAGCATTGACATCGAGACTATTGTTGAAAAAAGAAACAGTATGCTTTGTCATATCCTGAAGGAAGAAGACTCAGTTAGCATTCAATTCCCTGGAAACATCGTCCGGGGACCAAGCCGTATAGAACCAGCGCTTCGCTTCATTACTGATTCTAGAAAATTCCCGATCAAATCCATCCCTGACATCCTTACAGAAAATGAAAAATTGGTTTTGGTACGTCGCTTGGTGAGGGAAGGACTTTTAACGATAGTCCAGAAAGAATAGACAGAGGGGTGTGTGATGTGGCTCAGCCAGTTATCCCATTTGTCCCAATTAGTAGAAGAATGTTCTTAAACAAGTCATGAATAAAATTGAACGTATTCACAAACCAACAAGAGAAGATTTTGAAAGGAATTTCCTCTACCTACTCAAGCCATGCATAATTACTGGTGCTATGGACAATTGGAAAGCATTATCAGTATGGAAACTTGATTACTTCAAATCAATTATTGGAGATAAAGTTGTTCTTTGTCGCGAATCTGATAGTGATTATTTTGTAAATTATAACGGTTGTCATATAACTAAGCAGAAAAATATTAAAATGTCTGCGTTTATTGAATGGCTGATGTGGGAACAATCTCCGGAATTGTGGGATTGGCTCAAGCCGAAAATATCTTCCAAAAGATACTATCTAACTTCGTTAAACATTCCAACATACTTTCCAGAACTTTTACAAGATATTGAATTTCCCGAATACTTTGATCGCCAACTGCTAGAGTACACAAAGCTTTGGATGGGCTGTGGCAACAACAGAGTGAATTTACATTATGACACTTCTTATAATCTTTATGCCCAAATTATTGGTAACAAAAGGTGGGTAATATTTCCTCCAGAGCAATCCTCATTGCTATATGCTTATCCTTTTTACACTTCCTTTTATTGGTGTAGTCAAGTTAATGTAAACGATCCCGACTTAAAAAAATTTCCCAAATTTGCGGAAGTAAAACCTTTAGAATTCATGACTGAACCCGGAGAAATGCTTTTTCTTCCGCCTGGCTGGTGGCACTCTCCGATTGGTGTTGGTTTGAATATTGCGGTTAACTTTTGGTGGCGTATGCCCTTAAAAGAGGTGATTTCAAAAGGTTGGGTTTTGCCAAGAGTAGCACGATGTCATCTAATCGCAAATCGTGTGACGATCGCCCCCTTTCTAAAATTAAGGCATCAGCTTTTTTCAAAATTCCGCTTCACACATGAAAGTTAAAGATTTGCAACAAATTAAGAAGAGACTTATGTCCAAGACTAACATCCCCAAAAAGCCCATCTTGCGTTTTCTAGACATTAATGCATCAGAAGTCGAGAGCTACTCCAGCGCCCTTGAGGACATGATTGTCAACCGCCGCTTCGAGGGCATAATCATCCGCGAGGTGTTACCCCAAGAAACCATTGAGCGAGTCGTCCGTCGCCTAGAGGAGGATGGCGGTGGGATGAACTCGCTCTTCATATCTCCATCGGCCAGGATCGAGAACCTCGACCACAAACCCCCTAATTTGTTCGGTAACCCCATCGTTGCCGGCAAGCCTGACCTGAAGAAGTACTTCGCTGATGCACAAGCTTTCCGGCAGGGGTGCTGCAAACTGTTCCAAGGAAATCCCGACTTCGAGGAACGGGTGGAGTCAGTGTTGCACTACCTTTCTGGCGGACTGCCAGTGCGAATTCCCACGGGACCAGAAGGGCAAACATACACCTCAGCCACCATTCGGGTAATGCCTGCAGGTCACGAGATTAAAGTTCACGTCGGCAATGAGTTCCTGCGCATGCCTCAAGCTAGCCATTTAAGAACCATAGTCGATCTTTCTGACCAGCTCAGCTACTTCATCCCCCTCAGTGTCCCGGAAGCTGGTGGTGAGCTAATAGTCTACACCTTGGAATGGGACCCTGAAGAAAGAAGCAGCAAGACACCCGCAATCCATCACATGGATGACCATGTGGTTGAGCAGTACGAGAGCATGGCTTTTGCACCAGGTCCTGGAGACATGCTGCTGTTCGATGGTGGTCGATACTACCACCGTGTCACTCCGGTCTTGGGATCTCGTCTGCGGCAAACCATCGGGGGATTCCTAGCCTTTTCCCAGGAGCACGACGCGGTCTACTACTGGAGCTAAACTCGACTTTATCCAAATACTTGTAGGAATTGATCTATAGGAATCATATTTGATTTTTGAAATATACGTAGGGTGGGCACTGCCCACCAGATCCG
>CAXTSI010000318.1:0-11015 GCA_964246695.1 uncultured bacterium | reverse complement strand
TACACTCCTATTGGTGTATTAAGGGTTTATCCAGACAGGTGCAAGATCTGAGGTACCAAAGAATCTTAGCGATGACAGATTTCTTGCTGTCCAATGCTGAGCAAGTTCAACCGCTGTTGGAGCGCTGGTATCAACAGGAGTGACTATTTGTCAAAATGACAAAATTTTCTTGACTTCCAGAGGTAAATATATTTTTATACAAAGTGAACATGTCTTTCATAGAGGAAGCATTTCAAATTACTTGTAATAAGTCCATCCACGTGAAAAGTATCCGATGTCTCTCTACCATTTAGCGCAGTGCAGCAAGAACGTCATACCTTAGAAGTTCTGTCCTCCCTAAGTTATCGCACTGGGGAACTGAGCAGTTATCTTCATGAGATCGCTCAGGGTATTTGCCAACTCATCAAGTTAGATTGGTCTGTAGTCACCATCTGCGGAGATGGGTTAGAGCGAATACTTGCAAGCACTATTGATCTGGGTGAGGCGGGGCATCAGGTTTATTCTCTACATGACACCCTCACTGGTACTGTGGTTGCAACAGGCTCTCCCCTGATCGTCGAAGATGCCACAACTTGCACGGATTATGGTAAATGCCCAGAGGGCTACCGTGCCTATTTGGGTGTGCCGTTGCGAAAGCCTGATGGAGAAGTCATCGGTACTATTTGTTCTTTTCAGCAACAGCCACGGCACTTTAGTACCGAGGAAGTGCGACTAGCGGAAATTTTTGCTGAACGGGCTGCTACAGCAATTGACAATTATCAGCTCTACCAGCAACAGCAAGAGTTTAATAAAGCCTTGGAGATTGAGGTCGCAAAAGGAACCGAGGAACTGCGAGTGGCGCTAGCCAAGCTGGTAGAGAAAGAACGCCTCGCCGCCATTGGCGAATTTGCTGCTATGATTGTACACGAGGTCCGCAACCCCTTAACCACAATTATGATGGGGTTGAATTATTTTAAGCGTACTCAATTGTCTGATTCAGCTCAGACCCGCCTCATGCTTTCTCTGAGTGAAGCGAGTCGCTTGGAAAGCCTGCTGAGTGAAATCTTGCTTTATGCTAAACCTCAAACACTGCAGCTATCTGAATTGGATCTAAATGCCTTAATGCAGGAGCTGCTGATGCCACTTCGGGAGATGCCTGAAGCGCAGGGACGGGAGATAGTCTTTACACCGACCCAAACTACAGTCAAAATCCTTGCAGACAAGGACAAGCTGAAACAAGTGTTGATTAATATTGTCCGCAATGCCTGTGAAGCAGTTCCTGAAGGAGCAGTTATTCAATGGACAGTAGAGGATAGTGCTGTGTTAGGGACGGTCTGCATCAGGGTTCAGAATGGGGGTTCTCCAATTCCCCCGGAAGTGCTTGAGAAGCTTACGGAACCATTCTACTCAACAAAACCGAGTGGGACAGGGCTGGGACTTGCCATTGTCAAACGGATTGTGGAGGCTCATAATGGAGAATTATGTATCGAGTCCACAGAATTGCTCGGCACAATAGTCAGCATTCAGCTCCCGTTATCCGAGTAGTCTGTCAGCCCAAGAATGACGGGTGAAGGCAGGGAGTGGGGAATAGGGAGTAGGGAGTAGGGAAGAATTTTGACTATTCTAAAAATCTATAAAACCCGTCAAAGTTGTCTTGATAGTGTACTAGTACTCAACCAAATGAACTTTGCGGGGTTTGTAGTCGGCGCTAAGCGCGATCGAGAGCGCAGCGCAAGGGATGCAATCGCAGGGGTTTGGGATTGCTTCACAACGGAGCGCTTCGGACATAAATATTTTTGCATAAGTACTTACCGGACATGATGTGAGTTGATAGGCTTTGTGCAAATAGAAGAGCGGGTTTCCAATTTTTCATCGGATTCTTAGGAAGCTCTCATCAATCAGTCATAGCCCATTCAGGGTTGGGGTTCATTATAGTAATGCAGTGAACCGATCGCGCCTCACCTTTTTGATCCTCTGGTCGTTCAAAGTGGGGATGGTACAAGCAAAGGTACTTACCAAGGTCAATTGTAACATATTGAAGAAGTTTAGGAATATTTGGAAAAGTTTGAACAAGAAACTGGGTATTTCAGGACTTACGCAAAAATTACCAAAAAGCTTAATTTATCGAACCGTCAAGACGCCAAAGAATCTGAGGAAAGCAAAAAGATGACTGCACATATTCTCCTAATTGAAGATCGAGTTAACCTGGCTCGATTTATTGAACTAGAACTAAAGTGTGAGGGCTACCGTGTTAGTGTTGCTCATGATGGTCGAACTGGGCTGACACTAATGCAAGAGAGCGCACCAAACTTGGTAATTCTCGACTTGGTACTCCCTCGTTTGTCAGGTTTGGAAGTGTGTCGTCATTTCCGTGCCTCTGGCAATCCTCTGCCCATAATTATCATCACAGTCAAGGATGAGCCTGCTGACCGCATAGCTCTTTTGCAGGCTGGTGCTAATGGCTACATAGTGAAACCCTTTTGTATGGGAGATTTGATTGCTAGAGTTCGTACCTATTTAGAAATGTCTGCTACTCGTAGCAATGAGTCTCAGGAATATTGGCAGTACTTATGTCAATGATTATTAACAAATTTTAATCATGAAGAAACGATATTTTTTACAAGCTGGTGCAGCAATGGTTGGTACAGCATGGTTATCACGCCATCTAACTGAGAAGTCAGGAGTTATGGCAACTTCAAATAGTGGGTTTGAAATCACCAAAACTGAACAAGAGTGGCGAAAAATTTTGACGCCGGAACAGTTTGATGTTCTGCGTCATCAGGGAACTGAACCTGCTCACACTAGCTCTCTCGATAAACAATATGCTAAAGGTACTTATGCTTGTGCTGGGTGCGATTTGCCACTGTTTTCCTCGCCAACGAAATTTAACAGCGGCACAGGTTGGCCCAGTTTTTACTCACCCATTCCAGGAGCGATCGGCACATTCGTAGACAAGTCATTTTTTATGAGTAGAATTGAAGTGCATTGCCGTCGCTGTGGTGGGCATCTAGGTCATGTGTTTGACGACGGTCCTGCACCGACTGGCAAACGCTACTGTATGAATGGGGTGGCGTTGAGATTTATTCCTGGTTGAGGTGATTTCACACGACATTCGCCGCAACATTACATTAACCAAAACAGTGAAGCAAATCAGCTTTCTTTGGAGAAAATTTGATCCCTTTTCATTACGGCTACGCTTGACGATGGGCACTGCTGTAGTTTCAGCTTTGGGATTAGGTGGTCTCACTATTTGGACGAGTTGGCAGATGCAGCAAATTTTGATTGATAGTCATAAGCAAAATATTGAACAAATCGCTGAACGCTTACCGCGTGATTTGCAAATTTATAGTGAAATGATGCCACCAGTAACTGGGTTAGAAAAGGCAATTAATAACTTAACGACTACTAAGACATTATTATGGCTAAAAAGTCCTGATAATAAAATTATAGTAAAATCTACCACATTGAATCTGCTCTCTGATTCTACAGTAGCTGAGTTAATGTCCCTGACCGAGATGCCAATTAAACCTCAAGTGTACAAAGTGAGCGATCGCTACTTTGTTTTACGTGGTGGTTCATTACAAGTACAGAGTAAAATACTCTTAAAGCTATTCGTGGTGCAGGATGTTACCCACGAACAAACTATGTTTTTGGCAATGGTGAGGAGTTTGGGCATTGCCAGTGCTTTGGCAATTATCGCCATCACATCTGTCAGCGCATTTTATATCAAGCGTTCCCTGCAACCGCTGCGCCAGCTGAGTCAAATGACAGAAGTTATTGACGCATCAGATTTACCAGAAGCACAGTTGCATCTTGAACGCGCACCAAGCGAAGTCAAAGAATTAGCTCAAACCTTCAACATGATGTTATCTCGCCTCTCCCAATCTTGGGAGCAAGAGCGACAATTTGTGAGTAATGTTTCTCACGAGTTACGTACACCACTAACGATTGTACATGGTTACTTGCAAAGTGTATTGCGACGGCAGAATAACTTAACAGAAATCCAACGAGAAGCTTTGGAAACTGCTGCATCGTCAGCAGAACACACCATCCGCCTCCTGCAAGATTTACTTGATTTAGCACGGGCAGATAGCGGTCATTTGCACTTTCGCATAGAATCCTGTGTGCTCAATGACTTGATTGAAGAAGTTGTGGTCATGGCACAAAAGTATAGCGATCGCATCATTACAATTGAAGCAGAGACTTACCCAATTGAGGCAAAAGCAGATTACAATCGCCTGAAACAGGCATTACTCAATTTGATTGACAATGCTATTAAGTATTCTGAACCTGATACCCCGGTGATTGTGAAATTATATCAGCTTCACTCAGAGGCAATTATTGAAGTTTGCGATCGAGGTTATGGCATTCCTTTGCAACACCAATCACGCATTTTTGAGCGATTTTATCGCGTAGATGAAGCTCGTAGCCATACCACTGGAGGTAGTGGTTTAGGGTTGTCTATTGTCAAGACTCTTGTCGAAGGGATGGGTGGTAGTGTGAGTGTACGCTCAAAGTTAGAGTTCGGTAGCGTGTTTACAATCAGTTTATCTGCATAGCTAGTCTTTAAATGAGCAAAACGATGACAGCACATATCCTCCTAGTTGAAGATGAAGTTAAATTGGCGCGATTTGTCGAGTTGGAACTGAGTAGCGAAGGTTACACTATCAGTGTGGCACACGATGGGATGGCAGGGCTAACGCTAGCGCGAGAGTCGTCGCCAGAGTTAGTGATTCTTGACTGGATGCTTCCAGGGTTATCTGGATTAGAAATTTGCCGTCGCTTGCGTGCAACTGGAAACAAAGTGCCTGTGATTTTGTTGACGGCTAGAGATGAAGTTAGCGATCGCGTAGCAGGTTTGGACGCGGGTGCCGATGACTACGTGGTTAAACCATTCAGCATTGAGGAACTGCTGGCAAGAATTCGTGCCCATCTGCGCCGTACTCAGGAAATAGACGAGGATATTTTGCAGTTTGAAGACTTGAGCTTAAATCGCCGCACTCGTGAAGTGTTTCGGAACAAACGAGCGATCGAGTTAACGGCAAAAGAGTTTGACTTGCTGGAGTATCTCCTCTCGCATCCCCGACAAGTTTTGACTAGAGACCAAATTTTAGAAAAAGTTTGGGGTTACGACTTCATGGGTGATTCCAATATCATCGAAGTTTACATCCGCTACCTGCGCCTCAAACTAGAAGAAAATAATGAAAAGCGTTTGGTTCAAACTGTGCGTGGTGTGGGGTATGCATTGCGGGAGTAGTAGTTAGTCACAAGGACTGATGACTTTCCCGCTCAACACCACCTGCTGCAATCTGCCAAACTACCCTAAAAGACTGGAATGACTTTTGTGAGATCCTTTCCAATACAAATCTCGCCAGCAGAATATTTTTCAACTAATTGTTGTATTTCGTTGGCAAAGTCATAACTGTCTCCACCCTCCAGTCCAGCCGCAATTTTTAGCTTGTTGTGACATTTCCCTTGCTTAAGGAAGTTGTTGAAGTTATGATTGAAACCTAAACCAGAGTATAAAAGAATAATCAGCCCAATACTACCAATACAAAATGGAATAACGAACCTGATAGTGCGCTTCATTTTTTTTCTTGTTAGAAAAGTGTAGGACTTTGAGTCAGCGGACGCCCACTTTACTCCCTGTCGAACAAAGCGAGGAAACTTGAGTGCTCGATCAAACAACCCGACTTGAGTAAAGTGTTCGTACTATCTATGTGTAAAATTGGTTGCTCGTTGGCATAACGAACCATAAGCAGACGCATTTATTGTCAGCCGGACATAGGTATATGGCTTCGTACCCTGATTTCCCAAGAAGTACTACCACCTGACACTTGTCGATTTCGGAAAAAGTAGAAAAGTTTATTTACTGAGAAAGATTCTGGGAGTACAGCACTACTTCAGGCGGAAAAAATAGAGGGTGTGATTGAACATAGATCCCCTGTGATTCCGTATAATACATGGTACAATCCACCGATTTAGGGTTCAACTGACGATGTAATACACGGAATGGCGGCGGTAAAGCTATAATTTATATAATCCATTCAGCAATGAAAACCGTATCTATAGAATTTCCAGAAAGTATTTTTTCTGCTCTCAGAAAAGACCCTGATGAATTTGCTCAAGAAATGAGGATAGCTGCTGCTGTCAAATGGTACGAAATGGGAGAAATATCTCAAGGTAAAGCAGCAGAAATCGCTGGTTTAAACAGAGCAGAATTTATTAATATTCTCGTTCGCTATAAAGTTTCCACCTTTCAATATACTACTCAAGAATTAGCGGCAGAAATTGCTGATTTAGATGAATAAAATTGTAATTAATACTTCCCCCTTAATTGTCTTATTTAAAAGTCAGCTTGCCTACTTTCTACCAGAACTATTCACTGAAATTATTGTTCCATCTGGTGTTTGGGATGAAATTGTCGAAGCCGGAAAAACTGATACGGCATCAAGACAATTACCCATATCTTCTTGGGCAAAACGAGTTACCCTCACCAGTGTCTCATCTTTAATTCTATCTTGGGGATTAGATCATATGGCTATCTGATGATTTAATTCAGTTCTTCAAACAACAAGCTGGAGAGTAGAGACGTTGCATTGTAACGTCTCTACAAAGGTTGACGCTTTTGTAAACAACTACTGAACTGTATTGGGGGATGAATGCCCGAATTAACTAAAGCAGCTTTGTGATAGCTGTGGTGAATGTTTCATAGGGTGTTACCCCAACAATGGTTTCGATGTGAGTTCCATTTTTGTAAATCATGACTGCGGGGATACTGCGGATGCCCAATCTTTTAGCAAGGTCTTGGTTTTTGTCTAGGTCTACCTTGACTACTTTCGCACGACCTTCATATTCTGCCGCTAATTTATCCATTAGAGGAGCGATCATCTTACAAGGTCCACACCAAGTTGCCGTAAAATCAAACACAACTAGTTCGTTGCTGGTCGAAAGTGAATCGAATTCTTGTTCTTGGATATATTCAACCGTTTTCATAGATGCTCTTTTTTCTTGATTTTGATATTGTTGTTATTTCGTACAAAACTTAGTATAAAGCTTTTTCAAGATTGATTTTACTCTCTGTGGGACAAAGCCGCTTGCAGCAGGTGTTGATGTGCACTCTCAGTAGCCACTATCAGCCCTGGTAACTTATAGTCAAGACAAGTATGTAACGGTGGCACTGTAGAACCATCCAGAGTTGTCACAATCCAGCCAGCTTCTTTTGCCAAAAAAGCGAGTGCCGCACCGTCAATGAAATTACCCGATTTTATAATTGCTCCACATAGGTGACCGCTAAGAATGCCGTTGAGATTGGGAATTTGAATTTCACTGGAGTAATCAGTCGCTATATCAATGACTTTATATTGCTCTTTTAGTGCTGGTGCTAAGTCACTCATTCCGAATCCCAATAAAACAGTTTTGTTGTCGGGTGTGACTCGTAACTCTGTGCAATCTTCAAGGTTCATCTCCAGCGTACCCCTCTTAGCGCCTTCACCTTTTAAGGCATAAAAATAAATGTTTTGGGCAGGGGAGATGGCAAGCACTGCTTCAAAATCATCTGCATTGAGAACTGTAAGAATAATTTGATAATTATCATGTCCATCAAGATAAAACCTTGTACCGTCGATCGGATCGAGTGTGACCAAGTAATCGTCTTTTGGACCAAGTTCGATAGAACGAAAATATTTAGTATTACGAGATTGTTCGTACTCTTCCCCATAAAATCGAATTTCCGGAAAAGTACCTAGCAGTAATACTTCTACCAAATTCTGAATGGCAATATCCGCATCAGTGAGGGCAGCAGAAAAAAAATTATTCCCGCTTTGTTTGTCGGGAAGTGCGGTAAGACTTCGTTGAATTTGATGGGCATAGGCTGCTGCCACTTTTAAATATGGCAACAGAGTTTCCAAAATCAAACGAGGGGTTGGTGTTTTTGACATTCAAGCAAACTTTTTCCGAGGAAGGAGAAGTGTACCCACTTGCAGGATGCGTTGGCATTAATCATACCACCTTCTTTAAACGTGATAAAACCGACGTTACTGAATTATATCATGTCCGTATAAACAGTTACGATATCCAGCCCTCACCCCCGTCCCCTCTCCCATGCTTGGGAGAGGGGTGCCCTCTTGGCGGGGTGAGGGTTCATATAATAACCGCTACACGGACATGATATTACGGTATGAATTATGCATGTAGAGACGCGACGCCAGTCGCCGTGAGAGTGGGCTGACCCGACTGCAGCGCACCGCGAGAATTTCGCGTCTCTACAACGATTATGGATACCCAAAAAACAAAATTCATACATGAAATCAGCAACGCCCACGAGCAAACCTTCTATAACCCTGCAAACCACTCATAGCCCTGATCCTCCCAGTAACCTTTAGCAGGCGATAAGTTGCTAACCAGCTTAATCTGAGTCACCCACTTGCTTTGCTTGTAGCCCAGTTTTACTGGAGACGCTAGGCGTATGGGCGCACCATTATCAACTGATAATTGTTGTCCATTCTTCTGATAAGCCATGAGGGTTTGGGGATGCACAGCAGAGGCAATGTCCCAGCTTTCGTAGTAACCGTCGGCAGATTTGAAGTAGACATAGCGGACGCTTGGCTTCGGTTGCGCCAAGGCTACTAAATCCCGTAATCGCACACCTCCCCACTGAACGATCGCCGCCCAGCCTTCAACACAAATATGGCGAATCACCATTGAAGTCAAGGGAAGTTTTTGGAGATCCGCCATACTCAATTGCATAGGGTTACTAACCTCACCATCGATCGTTAAGCGAAACTTCTCCCTATCAATATCGGGGGTGAAGTCGAACGTGTTGATCAGCAGCCGATCGGGTTCAATAGCACTGACAGGAAATTCCGGCACCGACTTCTGAGTCAGCAGGAGTGCTTCAACACTTTGGTTCAGTGGCTCAAACACTTGCCCCACAGTATCTGAGAACAAACTTGACCCACAGCCACCTAGAAACAAGCCTAGCCCAGAAAGTCCAGACAATTGCAGTAACTGGCGGCGGTTGATCGTGCGTTTGGGAAGAATCAGACTCATGGTTAACCTTTCAAGAACATAGACTTGATTAAACGAAAATTTCCCACTTTCAGAGCGAGCAAGGAGTGAGCAATTGTAAATAGCATAACTGTGGGAACAGTGATAAAGTGAACGATGCGTAAAGTCTGCCAGTTGCCAAACAGTCCGAAAAGCCAATGTAGTTGGGTCGGCTTGTACATGGTAATACCACTTATAATTGCTAGCAGCAGAACCGGAATGATACCAGTGTAGACTAGCCGATGCCATGCGTAGTTTTGACGCTTGAGGTTCTGGCTTACCAGTAATGCTTGTAGGTCACTGCTACTAACAAATCGACGTTGCCAACGACGAGTGATCAGAACATAAAGTCCATACCAAAGTAAGTGAGCGCGAAAAGAGCCACATAGCAGCAAAATGCCAGTGTCTACCACCTGCCAGCCAACCTCCCAGCAACAAAAAGTCGGGAAAATGCCAACCCTCACGCCCACCAAACACCGGATTGGCATTGTAAATTTCCAGTCCGCTGGCGATCGTCAACATTAAGCTGATGATATTAATCCAGTGAAAGGTTTTTGCCAGAATTGCCTGACTTGGTGTGGAACGGTCTTTGCGTTGAGAAGGTATAGATGAAGTCATGAGTGTCTCATAGTGATAGAGTTGGAAAGAGCGGAGCAAGCCAAAGCTGCACTTGGACATCCCAACCCAGAAGAATGGCAATTGCTGTCGCCAAGATCATCACGCCACCAACTCGCTGTAATGCTGCACTATGAGAGCGGAGGTTGAGCAATCGTCGGCTGAGCGATCGCCCACCGTAGGCTAGAACCAGCAGAGGTAAAGAAGCTCCCACTCCATAAGCAACCAGTAACCTAAACGCACCTGCAACTTGGTGGTTGACTGCTGCCAACACCAGAATACCCCCCAGCACAGGGCCGGCACAAGGAGTCCACAGCAGCCCCAGCTGAGTCCCTAGCCAGAACTCTCCCAAAAGTCCTATTCGTGCAGGAACTCTGATCCAGTTGCTGATTGTCAGGTAGCTAAACAGTCGGTAGTTTAAAGTTGGGAAGATTGCTAGCAGTCCCAAGAACGTCATGAGAGCGATCGCCCCATGACGCAATACATTAGCCAAGCCAGTAAACCAACCTGCTGTTACGCCAAGTAAACTACCTCCCAATGCAAACCCACCGACTAATCCCGCTACCATTGCCACTGGACCGTAAGTATGGGATTGGAGACTTCGCCCCACTAGCACAGGCAAAATAGGCAAAACACACGGTGAAAGCACAGTCAGAACTCCCGCAACTAAAGCCAGACCTGTTGATATAGAAGCTGTCATAGGTTCCTTCTAGCTCAATAGCTGGCGGATGGTCTGCTCTGTTTTATCATATGCTCCTTCCCCAATATGGTCATACCGCAGCAAGCCTTGACGGTCAGCCAGAAACAGGTGTGGCCAGTACTGATTTTCGTAAGCGTTCCAGGTTTTGTACTCGTTATCAACCGCGATCGGATAAGTAATTTGGTGTTGCCGTAGCGCCCTTTTTATGTTGTTCACGTCTCGCTCAAAAGCAAACTCCGCTGTGTGGATGCCAATCACCTTGAGTCCCTGCGCCGCATACGAACGATGCCATTGGGTAATGTACGGTAAGGTACGCTGGCAGTTGATACAAGCAAAAGTCCAAAACTGTATTAGTACAACGCTGCCTTTGAGATTGGCAATTGACAAAGGTGCAGAGTTAAGCCACTGACTGATCCCCTGAAACTCTGGCAGATTCTTGTTTAACGGGGGCAGCGCTGCAACAGCTTTGGATGCTGGCGTATTATTGGAATTAGCAGCAGACAGAGAAGGGGAATTCATGCTTCTAAAGTTACGACTTGCGATGTTAGCTGCAGCTATTCCCAAAAATCCTAACCCAAAGTAAAAAAGCAACTGCCGCCGTCGGTAAAGATTGTTATTCATTAGACATCTCTCAAGAAACATGGGAGTGGGGAGTGGGGAATAGGGAGTGGGG
>CAXTSI010000317.1:0-11020 GCA_964246695.1 uncultured bacterium | reverse complement strand
GGATGAGGAGGATGAGGGGGATGAGGAGGATGAGGAGGATGAGGAAGATGTTGTCAATGTTGCTCCCTTATCTCCCTTATCTCCCTTATCTCCCTTATCCCCCTCATCTCCCCTATCTCCCCTAACCCTACTCCCTCCCCGATAGCGCGGAAATGGCAGAAATTGCGGTGTCAAACCCTGCTGCCGCAGACGAGTCACAAAGACGTTTTCAAGCGTAGGTTCGCCACGCTCTATACTAGGAGATGGTAATTGATGCTGTTGCAGCAGTTCCCGCACCTCGGTTTCACCGACTGCAATATTGAGGACAAGCACATCTAGGCGATCGCCAAATGTCTGCACGTCCACAATATTTGCTAGTGCAGTCTGTGATAAGACTTGCTCGGTCATTTCCAGGTTTGGTGTGCGGACTTCTAAACGATGTAAGCCTAAGTTGGCGCGTAAGGACGCTGGGGTATCAATTTCTTGAATTTGTCCACCGTACATTAACGCCACACGGTGGCAGCGTTCGGCTTCGTCCAAGTAGGGTGTAGCAACGACGATTGTCATGCCTTCTGCTGACAGTTGGGCTAGTACATCCCAAAACTCTCGCCGTGAAACCGGGTCAACGCCTGTGGTTGGTTCATCTAATAACAGGACTTGCGGTTGCGAAACCAAGGAACAGCAGAGTGCTAGCTTTTGTTTCATACCGCCGGAGAGTTGCCCCGCCAAGCGATCGCCAAACCGCTCTAGATTCATCAACTTTAGGTATTTATTGCGACGCTCTATCAGCAAGTTATTCGGTATTTGCCGCAATCCTGCCGCATAGCGTAAATTCTCATCAATGCTCAGATCCAAGTACAGAGAAAACTGCTGTGTCAGATACCCTGTCATCAAGCGTGCATCTCGTGCAGGCTGACCAAATACCCGTACTTCCCCTGCTGTAGCCTCCATGACACCACCCACAATGTGAAAGGTAGTAGTTTTACCAGCACCGTCAGGACCAATCAGCCCAAACATCTCACCCTTGTACACTGTGAAGTCAATTCCTCGCACTGCGGCTAAGCGACCATAGTGTTTGTGCAAACCGCAAACTTGGATAACTTCTTCGGTTGGGGTAGAGGTTGGAGGCTGGTTTGGGGTGGTAATTGTTGCTTGGTAGTTCATGTTCCCCCCTGCAGCAAAATTTCTGCATCTGCTGGCATGCCAATTTTGGCACAGGGCAAATTTCCCCCCTCGTAGGGTTGATCGGGATTAAAGCAGCCAGCCGGGTTCTCAACACTGATGCGAATACCGACTACTTGCTTGACTCTATCTTTCTGGAAGTAAATATTCTCTGGCGTAAACGAGGCTTGCGGATCGGTGGAAACTACTTTGCCTTTAAGGGGTTGTTTGGGAGCAGAATCTAGAAAGATTTTGGCTGTCTGTCCCAGACGCACTTTCCCAATATCTCCTTCAGGAATAAAACCTCTGAGATAAATTGTATTGGGGTCAGCCACTGTCAGAATCTTAGTTTGGCTGCTAACTACCGCGCCCGGTTCCACACTGCGGGCAGTCACTACCCCATCTAGGGGACTGACAACATTCAAATCTTTCTTCGAGTCTTCAATCTGGGTGACAATTTGCTGCTTTGCTCCCAAAGCATCTCTGACCTTTGCTTGAGCAGATTTCACTTTTGCTTGAGCCGATCTCAATTGGGCATCACTCTGCTTTCGCTTTCTGTACAAAGCTTCTAATTGGGCAGTGCGAATGCCGGGGTTAAAACTGGTGGTTTTTACTTGAGTCAGTCCCCCTTGGGCGGCGCTTAACTGCTGGCTGGCAGCATTTACCGCCGCAACTCGTGCGTCTAGGGTCGCTATTGCTGTATCAAGGGTGGTTTGTGCCTGATCGAATTGTTGTTGATTGATGGCTCCATCTTTGACAAGTTTGGCATAGCGATCGCGATTTATTTTTGCCAGCTTCACTTCTGCTGCCGACTGCTTTACTTGTGCCTGTGCCTGCACCAGTTGTGCCTTTGCTGCCGCTACGTTAGACTGTGCCTGGGCAATCCGACCGATTGTATCACCTTGCGACTGCTGCTGATTTAGCTGTGCTTCGCGAATTTGGCTTTCGACTTGCTCAATTGTGGATTGTGCGGACTCCACATCTGCAACTGCCTGTTGCTCATCAGATTGAGCAGACGCCTCCCGTGCTTGGGCCGAACGCAGTTGTTCTGACAACAGTTGATCGTTACTGTTATCCAGCTTGATTAACACTTGCCCCTTCTTGACTGCTGCTCCTTCCCGCACGACAATTGACTCAATTCGTCCCGATCGCTTCACGCCAATATCAGTTTCGTAACCCTCAATCCGTCCGCTCACGAACAGGACATTCGCTGCCCCTTGCGGTTGCAAACGCCATATTGTATAGCCAATGCCACACGCAGCCAGCACCGCCATCAACAGTAAAGGAATCGGGATCTTGCGACGCTGCTCCTTCCTAGGTAGTGCGGTTGCATTGGGAATACTTTCTTTTGGTACAGTCTGAGTCATGATCGTACCCTCGGTGACTACGGATAATAAAGAGGTTGACATAATCATACTAGACAGTCTAGTATGATGCTACTGATACCAAAGAAAATTAATATTTAACCTATGCCCAAAGCCTCTGCTGACTTTGAAACGCCTTCAATTGCTTTCAACCAGAAGCAGGAGCAGATCTTGCAAGGAGCCATGCGGGTATTCTTGAGAGAGGGTTATGCGGGAACAAGTATGGATCGCGTCAGTGCTGAAGCTGGTGTTTCTAAGCAAACCATTTATAGTTACTTTGGGGATAAAAAGGGACTATTTCAAGCGTTGATGGAATGGGTGACGATCGCTAGTTTCTATGGTTTTTTTGCGATCGAAGAATTACAAGGCGAACCAGCGGTGTTACTGCGTCAGCTTGCCGAAACCTATTTCACGAAGGTTGCAGATAATCCCGACTATCTGGCATTGTTCCGAGTGATTGTTGCGGAGTCAGAACGCTTTCCGGAATTGGCAAAACTTTATACTCATACTGTGATTCAGCGCGGTAGACAATTGCTAAGCCATTATTTTGCTTGCCATTCTGAATTGGGTATTACCGATCCAGAGGCGATGGCACAGATTTTTTTTGGTTCTCTTGTGTCGTATGTGATGGTGCAGCAAATGCTGTATGGTAATGAGATGATGCCGTTGGGACGCGATCGCTTGGTTGATAGTTTGATTAGTTTGGTGTTGTCGAAGGGTGAGTGTATCGAAAGTAAATGAGGTCTAGATGACGATGGCGATCGCCTCCTCAATTGTCAGTGAACCGCTCAATCCGAAGAAATTCTCAATAAGTTTTGAGGCTGTGGGGGAAGGGCTGCGCTTGGGCAGTTCAGCACCCGCCCCACCCCATCCCCCAAGATAGGGAGGAAAACCAAAAAAAGTAACAGTGGGACACACAAGCGTGTTTGTTTGCAACAGCTTTACTGTTTATTTCCATTGATTCCATGATCCTGCTCCATTTGAGCAAGATACTTTAACTCAACAGGTGTAAAAGCTACTTGTCGCTCCAGTAAAAGAAGAATTTCAACCTCAAACGGGTCGAGGTTACATTTTCTCAACCTGGTAATGCGTAAGCCCACCTCAACTAACTGCGGTTCCCTATCCATATGCACTGCTTCTAAGAGCTGGTGCTTCAAGGTATGCCTGTGCATAGTCATCGTGTTCACATCGCGTACCCAGACATCCACTGTACTTTCATGTACAGCAGCAATGCGTCCCAAGCGACCATTTATCTTGCTGTTGTTAGGGGCATGAATTTCCACTAATACCGACTCTACTAACTGGAGGTGATGGGCTATGGTTACGCGCTCGCTTACTTGTTGCTCCATATCCAAGTCTTTAAGCTGAATTAGCTCTCTCGTTCCGTTATCTAGTTCCACAATTGCAGCATCTGGGTTGGGTAACTGTGTGATTTTACCAGACTGACCGGGAAACAGGGGATGGTCGTCTTTAACTGTCACGCGGTTATAGTCTGGCTGTTCCTCTTGTGGAGCAAGAGGTTTCTTACCAATGTTATTCGTGTTCATCTTGGCAACAGTGCCATGTTTGGTTTTGTAAGTTCGTTTCTCACTGGATAAATCGCCAGTGAGGGATTGTGAAGAAATGTTACTGGATAAATCGCCAGTGAGGTATTGTCGAATTTTGCTAACAGTGTTGTGATGAACTTTACACCGTCGAGCAATTTCCCGGTCACTCCATTTGTTCCACTCCGGGTCTTGGAGCAAAGTCATAACTGCCCTTTGCTTGTCCTCCCGTGAGCGAGGCAAAGCAGGCTTATGGTCAGCGTTAGCACCCACTGAATAGAGAACAGCTTCACGCCTAGAGCCTTGATGGATAACGCAAGCGATCGCCTCCTCTTCTCGATTACGGTGAGCATGCCACCGATGAAACCCATCAGCCAACCAGTATGACTCCTCGTCGTAGAAAACGATAACAGGCTCTAATTGTTGCCCGTCCTCTATTTGCTCTTCAAGCAGCTTAACGTGTTGCAAGTTAATTGCAGCTCTTGGCTGTGTCCCACCGTCGCGCCGAATCTCATCAAGTGTTATGTACTCCACTTTCTGAGTAGAGTAATTTTCATCTGTGTTCTCGTTGGCTACTAAGCGATGTCTGGAAACGCTATAAAGTCCGCTCATGCCGATACCTCCAAGCCAAAGCCTGTGGTTGCATCCAAAAAGTTATATGCGATCGCGTAACAGATCGGTTCTTCTGTTATCTGAACAAAGGTTAATTGTGTCATGATAAATGTAGGATTTTTTAATTTCTGCCCCGCACCTCGTCAAAGGTCGGGGTTTTTCGTTGGGATAGATTTACAACCTAGGAATCTAATGAGAAAAATGCAATCTTTCTCTTCTCCGATCACTATAGCATCGTACAATGCTATTCATCAACTATTTACATTCTATTTACAAAGTACGGCGTTATAATAAGTGGTGTTGAGTTAAATTTTCCAGATGGCGCGACCAGGTGGTAATCCAGACTTTGGAAGCAAGTATCGTTTTGATTTCGGTAGGGAAAAAGCTTTATCTGCGCAGGTAAAGGCACAAGTTGATCCTGAAGTAAAGCAGCAATTACAGAATTTAGCTAACCAGAAACAATGTACAGTACCAGACTTAATCAGAGAAGCGATTGAACAATATTTGGTTAGTGAGCAGACTCATTCGCGTTAGTTAATGCTTCAACAGGTGGATGTAGAAAGTATAAATATTAATCTCACTATTACAACTATTTTTTATTTGGTAGTCAAAGTGAGGATAAACCATGCAGAGTGTGACGTTAAATTATCGTGTAGGTGAGGATGGCATCATGCATTTAGATGTTCCCATAGGACTAACTAATGCAGAGTTGCAAGTTACAGTCACGTTTCAAACTGTAACTCCTGAGACTAGGGAGACTACTCTACAAGGTAAAGGCTGGTCCCTTGGTTTTTTTGAGAAGACTTTTGGTTCTTGCAAAGATGACCCGATAGTGATTGATTCTGAAGGCGTTTTTGATGATAGTGAAGAGTTAGGATGAAAGTAACTGTGATGCAGCTATTCTTCGAGTCAATATGAGTGTTCAAGCAGCATACGATAATTGGTCAGCCACATACGATGCCGACGAAAACCTGACGCGCGATCTGGATCAAGTAGTCACCAGAGAAACCTTGATGGTTTTGAGGTGTAAATCAGTGGTTGAAATTGGCTGTGGCACAGGTAAAAATACGCTTCTGCTTTCACAAATCGCACTAAAAGTCTATGCGCTCGATTTTTCAGCGTACACGATCGAAAAGGCGAAAGAGAAAGTGAGAAGAGCCAACGTGATTTTTATGACAGCAGACATCACGAAGCAATGGGCTTGTAGCAATGGGTCTGCTGATTTGATCGCCTGTAATCTCGTTCTAGAACATATAGAAGACTTCTCATTTATATTTTCGGAAGCATTTCGTGTATTAGTCATTCGTAGGATACTTCTTCATCTCTGAACTCCATCCATTCAGACAATATCGAGGAACACAAGCTAATTTTCAAAGAAATCAAGAGGTCATTGAAATCCCAGCATTTGTGCATCACATATCAGATTTTTTAACAAGCGCGAAAAATCATGGTTTTATGCTTGAGGACTTCAAAGAGTGGTGGCATGAACAAGATCAAAATAAACCACCCAGAATTGCATCATTCCTGTTCAGAAAGTGAAGACTATCTTGGCTGCTGTGAAGAGTACACCCTAGCTTATGCTTTAATTGACGCAACCGAACAAGAGAAAAGGCTTGAAGATTGGACATCGGCTATTCAGGTTTAGCAGCTTCACTATACGAGAACTGGTGGTGGGAGGCATTTTACCAAAGAAGAATGAAACAATTGGAAACGAGCATATAGCGGTTCTCATTTGGATGCAATAGGTGGTAGGGGCACGGCACTGCCCATTGGTGTCAACTAATAGGTAAACCTTGAAAATACAGGCAAGTTCTCGTTACTAGGCTCTGCCTGGTAACGCGCTATCCGGAGGCTCTGCCTCCTTACCCTGGAGGCAGAGCCTCAGGGAATACATTCCCACGCTCTGCGTGGGAACGAGAAAGGTCTGGAACGACCGTTTAGTAAGGGGTTTGTCCTTAAGTTGACACGCATGGGCAAAGCCTTTGCCCCTACGAAGTGCCTGTATTCCACCCAATTGAGAAGTGCTATAGTTCCAAGCGATACAGCCGTTGAAATAGAGTAAAACGCGCCGCCTTCATGACCCTAGTTATCAATAAAAGCCTTAAAAACGGTGCGTTTTGACCACCACCACGCAGGCGCTAACCGAGTACACCCTTTAATGGTGTCAGGGGTTGCTCAAGTGGGTGCAGGTTTTTTCCACGGCAAGATATAAGCCTCTAACTAGCGGACTACGCCGCAAGTGATATATGGAAGAAACATATTTTAATGTTCCCTGTTCCCTGTTCCCTGTTCCCTGTTCCCTGTGTTTCTTAGGAGTAAATCAGCATGAGTGTAGCCGTTGGCTGTTTTTAGCCACTGGTACTGTTAGCCATGCGGGAGGGTAGAAAGCCAGGGTAGAATTCCTCGCGGTGTTGATTGCGTTGTAAGATTTGTTTTTCCACCACCTCTAGACGGTCTTGCAAGCTTTTTAGAACATTAATGGCTCGCGGATCTTGAAAACTATTCACCCCAAAATCTGTAAATGCCTTTGGATCGAGCTTGGTGCCAATTCCTGCCATCACATTGACCTGAGCAAAGGTTTGCTGTACGCCAGGAAGAAAACGAGTTAGACTTAATTCGTCTTGGATCGTTCCTTTGACCGTGGGAATGGGCTGGTAAATTGCTCCGGGCATATTAGGAATAAAAGACATATATTGATATTGAATCCAGGCAATAGCTGAGTGTTGTGGACCAGATGTGAAAATAATTTGTGTCAGCAGGTCAATTAACTGCTTGCGGTTAGTCAGGCGGGGTGGCAAGGAAACGATACCAAAGCCTCCATCACTAACGGATTTCCGTAAAGCTTGCAGCCAATTTTGTAGCTCGAAATCCTCAATGACATCTCGGTTTGACGTGTAGTAAATCCCAACATATCGACTGACATAGTCCAATAAGGCATCCCAGACCAGCAAACCGTCATCCCGATAAGGAAAATCTCGCAAGGAAGAACGCTCATCAACACCGCGCTGACGTAAATTGTTTGGGAGAGCAAAGTTGTTGAAGTTGTTGAACCACTCCGAGACACCTTGCTCGGAAAGGTTGAGCGAGCTTTCAAGAGTCCCACCCAAAATGATCTCCACATATCCCCCTGGATTGATCAGGACTTGATCTCCAAGGGCATTGATTGCCATCGTGAACTCAAAATGAGGCTTTAATAGTACATTCACTGGATGAACAGCAGCTAATTCCCGTACAGTAGCTAATGCGATTGGTTCTAGAACTAGATGGGTCTGACCCAAGTGACGTATCAACTCGTGGACATAAAAATCTGCCATCTGAGTAATCAGCTTTGCGATTTGCCAGTCCATACCATCCAAAGGCGTGCAAAGCAGACTTTCTTGAGGAATCTGTCCCAATTGTATGGCAATAGGGATTAAGCGACAATTACCACGACTGCGATCGGCATAATAAAGCGCGATTGGGGCAGCGAGAAACTGGTTGGATTTTGGAGTTACGCGAGTAGAATCGAGTACCGCATAATCAGTGACAAACAGACTACCGAATTGGATAGCACTGTTGAGGGTTTCGCTCTCCTTAGCCTTTCCCCTTTGAGATCTGAGCACAGTTTGAAAAATCTCATCCGTTATCCCAAGTTTTTCTTGGAGATTGTAATTGAGTGCTAAAACATTGGTTAGTTCCATTGGATTTGGACCTGAAAGCCGTTGTTGTGCGAAGGTAGCGTCGCTTTCAAAGGTCTTGGCAATATCTGGTAGGGGCAGGACTTTAAAGACTGCTGCGTAATCTTCTAGCGTTACAAAGGGTTTGGGACTCTCTTGAAAAGCCTGTTGATTTGCTGCCACTTTCTGGTTCAAATTTGCCCGATTATTGCTATACCCCCGATCAAAAACTTCTTGGAGGGGTAAAGTCGCCACGCGGGCAGAGTTTGGTAGCCGAAACGCCAGCTGATATTGAAGGCGTGCTGCCGATAGCTGCTCTTTACGCTCAAGTTGGATCGCCTCGTTATTCAATTGAGGTAAAGTTGGAATATCTGGATTGGCAGGCAGGCTGGGTCTTGTTGCTTGAGACTTATTGCCTAGGAACGCTTCCAAACCAGAGGCACAAGCTAGACCAATTAGTGCCAGCATCGTCCGGCGCGATAGAATATATTGCTTGATTAATTGTTGGCGTCGTTGTTGTCGAGTTGGCGATCGCATTACGTATTTTCCCCTGAAAGTTAGACTTTACATTAAAGCGCTATAATACGGCATATGCGATCGTAATTAAAAGTGCAAGCCTTTCCATTTGGCGATCTGCGCTTCTTCCAAGGGGAGAAGCTGACGCTACGAGAGTCGCTACCGGGAAGGCGTTACTCGCTTCGCTATCGCCGTTTAATAAGGAGAATTGGAACAGGTGGGCGCAACCAACGAGATACTTTGCCTCGCATCGAGAAAAGGAGAGAGAAGTGCGCTTGTATTCCGATAACTTCCGTCTCTCAGGATCACTCTAACTACTCACCATGAGAATGTTAGCAACGCTTGGAACTCCTTGGCTGTCTAAGGCAAAGAGCATATAGTAGCCTGGAGGTGCAACACCTGCATCAGTAGGAATTTCTAAGTTGTAACTGTTGGTTCCTGCTGTAGTAAAAGTTAGAGGAATCCGCCGTTGGTCATTGTTAACTGTATGGGTAACTGTTGAGAAGCGTACCAGAGAAAAATTGCTGACTTCTCTGTTAGCGGTTACCTGAATCGTGCTGCCATAAACTGCTGTGCTAGAAGCTGTATTGATGGTTGGTCGATCGGCTAGTGTGCCATCTGAATTAAATAAATAGGGAGGGCTGTAGATTTGTGCATCAGGATGATTCGCGCCACAATTTTCGCACAAACCGCCACCACCAGAAAATACTCGACCATCAGGAAGCAGCAGGGCAACACTGTGGTAGTTGCGAGGAACTTGCATGGAAGCTAAGCTGCTCCAAGTTTTAGTGGTGGGATCCCAAAGTTCTGGAGCCAGAACAGCATTAAAGTCGGAGAAAGCAACAGGGTTGGGCATACCACCGATGACGATTACTTGACCGTTTGGTAGCACAACACTATTGTGGAAACCACGAGCATACTGCATGGGCGCAACTGGCAGCACAGTGACATCGTTATCGTTATTAATATCAATCACATATGCACGGTTGTTGGCTGGATACCCCAAGTTGTAAGCCTCTCCCCCGCCGGCTTTCAGTATCTTACCAATATCATACATTGCTGCTGTGCCATTTATACTGTAGGTGTCATCTCCACGATTACCCGCATAAGTAACACTACCTGAGCCGGAAGTTGTAAACCAGTTCATCTGAACACTTGGTCCAGCTTGAAAGACTTTCCCATTCGGAGCAGCAAACAACCAAGCATGGTTATCCCCACGATACGCACCTTCGGGGTCAGGCCCAATGATTGGATCAACTAGAGCATTATCTAAGCGTGACCAACCCAAGCCATCACGCCATACCTCACCATCCTTACCGCCAATTCCTCCGTTCCAAGAGCCACCGATGGTAAACACACGCCGATCGGAGAGGGTGACATTAGATTGATAGCCCCTGGCAATGTTCATTGTTTCGGCACTTTGCCAGCTATCAGTGAAGGGATTGTAAATGCTGGTAGCAGAAGCGTCAGAGCCACCAGCAACTAAAATGCGACCATCATAAAGATGAGAGATGCCTGGGCAGAACATTTGGTGCTGAGTTGAGACAATTAAGGTTTCAGTGGCTTGTTTGGTTGTGGGGTCAAATATGCTGGTCCAAGTCTGTGGAGTCCCGCCAGCAAAATCGTATTTATTAGATGCAGCCCACAATAAGACTTTTCCATTTGGAAGTGTAGCGGCGGATACTGGAATCAGAGGTAGGTCGATAATACTACTCCATTGTCCTTGTGTAGCTAGATTTTGATTTTCTTCGGTAGTTTTGACCTCTGGAACAGGAAAAGTTGCTTGAGTTTTATCAGAAGAAGCGAAATGGTTTAAGTTTCCAATAAAACTGAAACCTAAAGTTAGTAAGACTGTTACGCCAAACACAAATATTTTTTTGGGAAAAATGCGTCTTAATTTGTGCCAAGCTAATAACAGTATTGATTTGATAATTTCCTTTGATTTGTTATTAGTATGAACAGCTTTATAATCAAGCACAGTAGTATAAATTGAGAACAAGATAGCAGCAAAAGTACTCTGAATAAATTTCATATTTTTCTTTTTTTATTGGGATGGGATTGGGTTATATGGCAGGGTAAAAGCATCTCAATTAGGCTTGACCGCCCTTCGGGAAGTCAAAAGTCAAAAGTCAAAAGTCAAAAAAATCAAAAAGGTACAGGTTCCCCTAAATTTATTTATGGAGAAAGA
>CAXTSI010000316.1:0-11074 GCA_964246695.1 uncultured bacterium | reverse complement strand
CCCGGTTTCTTGAAGAAACCGGGTTTCTGGGCTGATGCTTAACTGAACTGTATTGCTGCTGCCTCCACTTTGAGGAGGCAGCAGCCCCCAAGAACAGCGTTACTAAGCAGCAGCCCAAACGAGAACGCCTGTATTTTCAGAGGTTAGAGCTTAAGTTGACACGTATGGGGCATTGCCCACCAACTATCAGAACGGTGGGCAATGCCCACCCTACGAAATCAAACAGATAAGTAGGTGGTCACGATTAAAATGGGCGGGGAAACCCCGCCCCTACGATCTGGACGGGGTTTCCGGTTCAGACTACAAGAACAGAAAAACATTGTTTTGCGTGTGAGTTTGACTAGATTTAGTCTGAAAATCCATCAAATAAGCCGGAAAGCTCACAATTTTACTTTAGTGGACGCACGATCGCAGGTGTGGTTGGTTTCTTTGGTTGGAAGATAGCAGAAAGTGCTTGCTCTAAATTTTCTGCCATCACAATGCGGTTATTGTAGGTGACAATTACCCTAACTAATGTTGGCAAACTGTTTTTTTCCGCTTCTAAATATAGTGGTTCGACGTAGAGGAGGGAGCGTTCAATGGGAATTACCAACAGATTTCCTTGAATTGCCTTTGAACCTTGGCGGTTCCACAGAGAAATCTGCTGGGAAATCACCGGATCTTGGTTAATTAAAGCTTCGATTTGTTCGGTTCCATAAACCAACTGCTGCTTAGGAAAATTATATAGCAACAATTTGCCTGATTCTTGCCCGTCTGAACGCGCTGCTAACCAAGCAATTAAATTAGTGCGTTGTGTAGGTGTAAAAGGCAGCAGTAGAATAAATTCTTCTGACTGTGCTTTTGGCAGTTTCATAATCAGGTAGTAAGGTTCTACCTGTTGCGGTTCGCTACCATAAATCTCGTTGGGGACTTGCCACAGGTCTTCTCGGTTATAAAATACCTGCGGATCTGTCATATGATAAGTAAGTAATCGCTCAGATTGAATCTTGAATAAATCCTGTGGATACCGGATATGGCTTTTGAGCGCAGATGGCATTGATGAGAGCGGTTTTAGCAGGTTAGGGAAAATCGCCTTAAAAGTAGTGATGATTGGGTCTTGAGGGTCAGCAACGTAGAAATTAACATCGCCATTGTAAGCATCAATGACAACTTTCACAGAATTGCGGATGTAGTTAAATTCATTTTTTCCAGGGTCGGAATAGGGGTAGCGATCGCTGGTGGTGTAAGCATCAACAATCCAGTAAAGATAAGTTTTTTCCCCTTTGATATTGCTTACGGACGCATCTGCCGCCACCAAATAAGGTTCACTGTCGTAGCGTAAAAAAGGAGCCAGCATCTGCACCCGTTCTAAAATATTGCGCCGAAATAGCAACTTCGTTTGTGGTGTAAAATCTCGTGTCAGCAGCATTTGCCAATCTTTGAGATATTGGGCAAACAACAAGCGTCGCCACGTAGCACCAATCGTAATTCCACCACGTCCATCGTAAACGTTATAGACATTTTCATTGCCGCTGGGATAGTCCAATTCTTGGGTTTTTGTCCCAGTCATCACATATGTGTTAGTAATTTTGCCGTAATAAATTCGGGGTTGACCAATGGGAATACTTGCCCCAATTGCTGCATTCGATATCTGCAAAGAGCCTTTTTTCCCGATGCCATCAACGCCAATATTCTTAACGTAGTAATCAGGTAATCCACCAGGACCGACAGTATTCACCGGACTAAGTGTAAAGCCGTATCCGTGAGTATATATAAGATGTTCGTTCACCCAAGTTTTCGCTTGCCCCGGTACCGCTGTATAATCTAGTTCCCGTGCGGCTATAATCGTCTGCTGCTTTTCACTCCCCCCCTCGTTCTTTAGGGTGTAGCGGTCAATGTCAGCGTCAGAAAACTTGTAGTAAGGTCGGATTTGTTGCAGCTGGCGATTAGTTTCTAGTAGGGGTCGTTTATCCCACAGACGGATATTGCGGATTGTCAGGTTGTTTGCTTGCAAGTCAGATGCAGTAAGTTGACCTTGCGGATCAAAGGTCTGCGCTTCGATCTGGTTTAAATTAAATGCTTGTCGCGTCAGGCTGATGGTACGCTCGATATAGGGACGTTCGCGGACAAGCTCGTTTGGTTGTACAATCAGCCGTTGTACCGCTATTGGCAAGATTTCGCCACCAACCACTGCCACTGCTAGATATAATCCCACCACGTAAACTAGATGACGTGGATAGGGAACTAGTTTAGAACTTGCTTTGACCGCCTGGGATAAAATAATTATCCGCAATAGCAGGTAAATTGCGATCGCCACTGCCAAAAGATTTAAGCTGGTGTAAATTGGCAACTGTACATTGGCAGCGGTGTAGCTAGCACCGTAATTTACCCCGTCGGTGGAATACAAAAGTTGGTAGCGTGCAATCCAATAATGCAGGGCGATCGCCAGCATCAGTAAGCTAGCTAAAATGTGTAAGTGGAGTCGCTGAGGTATAGAAAACCCTGCAAAGAAACCTTCACTTAGACTATCTGCTGCTTGCAGATAAATTAATGCCACAGCTACTATGCTGTAGAGAAATAGTCCGAGTAACCAAAATTCCAACATTTCCCATATCGGCAGGGAGAAGACATAAAAGCTAATATCCTGGTTAAATAGTGGCTCGGTGCGGTTAAAATTGATGGCATGGAAATACTGTAAAACCATTGCCCAGCTTTCTGATAGCAGGAAACTCAAAAGTAAACTAAGAAGCAGTGCGATCGCCCTTAATGAAAACTCAGGGTTGATGAAAATTGCGACAATTAATCCCAGCAGCAAACCTAACTCACCAATGGAGATAGGAAGCTGCTGCAAATGCACTGACTTGAACACCTGCTGTACCCAGGGTGCGAGATGCAAGGATATGCTGGGCAATTTGATATTTGGATGCCAAAAGTTCCAAGCTTTTTGACCATAGTAAATCAGTATCAACCCCGCCACCACACTCAGTCCTAACACCACTGGTAGCAAAAAGCGCAACTTTATTCCTGAATGTATGGGCGGGGAGACCCCGCCCCTACGTTTGTGGGGATGACCGAGATTCATTGTTCCCGTCTGGGCTTGCAAAGAGGGGTTAGGGGTGAGGTTCTTCAACCTAGAGGCTATAGCCACATTGGCAAGTAAAAAACCACTGGTAGTGCAAAAGGCGATCGCCCACAACCCTAGCTGCGTTTTCAAGCGCAATAAAAATTCTGGTAGATATCCAACTTCACTCCTCCACAAAATTTCTGCTGTTAGGTGCGAAGCTAAATCAAAAAACAGCCACAAACCTAACAGCAGTAAAGTCAGCCGAGAAATCTGTTGGAAAATTTTATCAACCATTATGGCAGCAGTATGAAAATTTTACACCGAAGCCTAGCCCCTAGAGTACCAATTCAGTAATCAAAAACCTAACCCCCCTGCCCCCTTCCCTACAAGGTTCGGGGGAGTCAGATTCCCCTCCCCTCGTAGGGGAGGGGTTAGGGGAGAGGTCTTTCTAAGATTACTGAATCGGTGTTCTAGCACCTCTATTATGCTTGGGAAAATGACGCAGCAAGTACCAAAACAGAGCTAAATTTACGAAAAATACCACTAACTTGAGTATTGTTATTCCTTTAATTAATTCCCATATTTCTAGAGGTAAACTAATACCAACTACCCCTAGCACTAAGAATCTTGCCCAAGCTTGTTCATACCATAACCCATAGGCTTGGATTGCAGTCATAACTGCATAAAGTCCAGCAGCTATACCACTAAACCACAAAGTATTCGGATTGACATTCAGAAGCTTGTCTAAAAGCCAGTCAATAAATTCTAGCTGAAATTCTAAAAGATAAGATTCAGAAAATGCTTTTAGATGTTGATGATTTTTATGTGCTAAGAGTAAGGCTATAGAAGTAATCGCTAGCAGCGAAGCAACAAAAGTTTTGTAAAATACAATCGCAACAAGACCTGGTGGGCGCTTATTCTTCACATACCCTCTCTTAGTTTTTCGTAAAAAAATATTTATACTAACATTTTATATGACAATAAAGTAAAGAATTTATATTCAACAATCCTACGTAGGTGAGCGAGAATAATACCAACTATATAAAATTTTATAACATAACTAGAAAGGCTTGTAGTTGCGCAGAGAGCGCACAATCAGCGCAACTACGAACCAATGATGATTTATTTGTGCCAACCTACTTAGGAATTTCCAAGTAAAAAAATATCCAACTATTTCTTGTGGAATGGGCTTCTAGCCCGTCCTATGAACTGGGCGGGCTAGAAGCCCATTCCACAATATTGGATAATTTATTTGTTGGAGTTCCCTTATATCTCAATAGGGTTATGGGTGACATTACCTCTACTTAGCATGATGGTTAGTTTCGCGAGATCCGTCCTGATGATCGGGAACTTGAATGCTACTCTTAGGACGAGAAGCTTCATTTTTCTCATCCTCTTGGTTGACATTCTCAGTGTAGAGAACCTTGCTATTACCAGCATCTACCTTGACGAATTGCTGACCAATTTCTACAGCATAAACTAAATTGCCATCTTCATTTTCTAATTTCACGCCCCTAGCCTTACCGTTGGCAGATGTTTCTGCAGCTTGCTGTGCTTGCTGTGCTGTAATTTTAGCTAAAGGCTGCAATTTGGCTGCTTCCTGAGATTCGTGTGCATCGTCGTTAGTTTCACCGTCACCATCATCAGCCTCAGCTACTTGCACAATCTTGTGAGAGGGGGAGGCGTACACCGTTCTTACTACCGCACCAATGCCCAAAGTACCTACCAAAGCTGCTGCTAAAGCGATTTTTGTGGAAGTTTTCATGTGTGTAAACCCTGTAAATTTAAGTTTGTAGGTTCACTGTAAGCAGCAAAAGTCAAGAACTTGTAAAGATTTGGTTGCTGCCAAAATTTTGCAGCACAACGATGTTAAGTATTTTTTATCATCATCAGCATCTTTTCGAGTTTTTGACAATTCTGGAATAATCTGTATGACTGCTACTTGCTTTAAATAAGTTCAACTATGCTCAAAAAAATTTCACGTTTTTGGTTGGGTAGTGTAAATCCTCGTTTGGCTTCCTTAATCGCTACAATTGGCGTTGTTGGACTTGCCATTTGTCTGCTCATTCTTTTTCTTTTAGCAAAGCTTGCGGGAGAAGTGCTAGAGGGAGAAGCTTTTGCATTTGATAAATCTTTTTTGTTATGGCTGCACCAATTCGCCAATCCGAGTTTAGATCGTGTCATGCTGACCATAACTCGGTTGGGCGATCCTGGTATAGTGGTGATTGTCGCCGGAGTGACTTTAGGAATACTTTGGTGGCGGCGTTACCGAGAAGAAGCAAAAATTTTTGTACTTGCTTGTCTGGGGGCTTTGATCCTATGTACAGGATTGAAGCTTGCTTTTGGTAAAGTTCGCCCCCAACTTTGGCATCAGTTGATCTCTGAAACATCTTTTAGCTTTCCTAGCGGTCATGCTTTAGGATCTTTAGTATTGTATGGGTTTCTCGCTTACGAACTTGCAACCCACTATCCCAAACAAGCCAAATTCATCTATAGTTTCGCAGTGGTTTTGATTGCTGCTGTTGGTATTAGTCGGCTGTATTTAGGAGTACACTGGCCCACCGATATAATTGCAGGCTACGGAGTAGGATTTCTGTGGCTGATGATGTGCATCATCATGCTGAAACTGCAAAAGTTGAGACATAGCAAGGTTTCTGACAATTTTTTTAATTAAAAATTAAAAACTTAGAAATAATTTTTAATTTTTTAATTAAGGATACAGCAGCCCATATTTTTAAACATGAAAAACAAAATTTGCTCCGCAACATTTATGGTAGCAATATGAAAATTTTACTAATCGAAGATGACGATCGCATTGCCGAACCTTTAGCGGAAGAACTCACTCATCAGCGCCATGTTGTAGACACGGCATTGGATGGACTTGAGGGTTGGGAATACGCAAACTCTATAGAATATGATTTGATTTTATTAGATTTAATGCTACCAAAACTTGATGGAATTACCCTGTGTCAGCGTCTGCGTTCCAGTCAATATAAAGGTTTAATTTTCATGTTAACGGCAAGAGATACAACTACAGATAAAGTCATGGGTTTAGATGCAGGTGCTGATGATTATTTAGTGAAGCCATTTGAAATAGAGGAACTAGCCGCTAGAATTAGGGCTTTATCGCGTCGCAGCAGGGAAATCAAAGAGTCTGTCTTAAATTATGGGGAACTACAACTTAATCCCAGTACTTGCAATGTGACTTACAAAGCAAAGCCATTATCCCTCACACCTAAAGAATATCTGATTTTAGAACTTTTTTTAAGGAATCCTAACCACGTGTTTAGCCGTTCAGCACTTTTGGATAAGTTATGGGAAGTGGAACAAATATCTGGAGAGGAAACCATCAAAACTCATTTGACCAATCTGCGGAAAAAGCTAAGAATAGCAGGCAGTAAAGAAGATTTAATTGAGACAGTGTACGGCATCGGTTATCGTCTAAATAAACTTTTTGATATCCATTAATTTAGAAATTTTTGTGTTTAAAAAAATCCGGTATCAGTTACTATTATATTATTTAGCTATCCTAGTATCAATATTAGGAATATTTACCGTTGCAGTTCGTGTTGTTTTTACTCAAAGCTTAAAAAAACAAACAGTAGAAAAGCTAACAGCTTTAGGACAGGGTGCTGCTGCCAATATAGAGGTAGAGAACGGTAAAATCCAAATAAAAAGTGATTTTTCTTCACAAATTTTGATAAATAGTGACCAAGCTTTAGAGTGGTTTGATATTCAAGGTAATGCGATCGCTAAACAAGGAAAATATATATTAAAATTGCCCCTTTATGGAAAAAATTCAGTTCAAATTCAGACAGGTAAGAAGCGTGTCGAAGGTGTGACTTTACCTGTAATTAACAGTGATAATGGTCAATTGATTGGTTATGTGAGGGCGAGTCAATCCTTAGAAGAATTTGACGAAAATATTAATAAATTAGATTTGGGTTTAGGTGGTGGAATAGTTTTAGCTTTAGTTTTAGCAGTATTGGCGTCCTTCATTTTAACCTCTAAGGCAATGCAGCCAATTGAGGAGAGTTTTCAGCGATTGAAACAGTTTACAGCGGATGCTTCTCATGAACTACGCAGTCCATTAATGGCAATTAAAAGCAATGCTGCAGTAGCGCTGAAGTATGCCGAAGGAATGCGCCATACTGATGCGAAAAAATTTCAGGCGATCGCCAGTGCTGCTAGCCAAATGACTAGCCTAACTGAAGATTTGTTATTGTTAGCTCGGACTGACCAAATTCTCACCCCTAAACGAGATACTGTTAATTTAACAGAGATATTAAATAACTTAGTGCAGCTGGATCAATCTCAAGCTCAAACAAAACAAATCAATCTGAAAGCTGACATAAAAGAGAGTTTGTACTTGCTAGGCGATGCAGTTCAAATCACAAGGTTATTTGCCAATTTAATTGATAATGCACTGCAATACACCCCAGTAGGCGGTAGTGTGGAAGTCCAAGCCCGCCACACAGGTGCTGATTTGTACGTTAATGTCAAAGATACGGGAATTGGTATTGCACCAGAACATCTCAAGCAGGTTTTTGAACGGCTTTGGCGGGCGGATCAAGCACGTTCTTATCGGGATGGCGGTTCTGGTTTGGGGTTAGCGATCGCTCAATCTATTGCTCACAACCACGGTGGATTGATTACTGTTACGAGTCAGATCGGAGTTGGTAGCTGTTTCACTGTCCGCTTACCAGCCGATCAACCCTTGTAGGGGCGGGGTAACCCCGCCCTTACAATGTCGTCAATTCTGTTTGAGATTCCCTGTTAAGTGTTCGGTGTCGGGTTGTTGGTGGGAATGTCAAATGTGTAGAGACGTTGCATTGCTACGTCTCTACAAAGGTTATCGGTAGGTCAATTATCTTATCCGAACCGTATTGATGTGGTAACAAATAGCTAGTTGTTAATTCCTACCATTAGCAATTAGCAATTAGCAATTAGCAATTAGCAATTAACTAAACTGCTCCTCTGCATCCAGGTTAAACAAAGTTTGCAAGGTTTGCATACAGCGCTGTCTTGCCTCAACATCTTGCTGGGCTCGTAACTGCACCATCGGATCGTGTAAAATTTTATTAACAATTCCCCGTGTCAAGGCTTCGATAACTTCTTGATGTTTTTCAGCGAATTCCGAACCCAATCTCGACAAAGCTTTTTCTAATTCTTGTTCGCGAATGGTTTCGATTTTATTTCGCAGACAACTGATGGTGGAAACTGTTTCGAGCGATCGCCACCAAACATCAAAGGATGACACTTCTTCTTCTAAGAGTCCCTCAGCTTCCTGCGCCATTCTGCGGCGACTTTCTTGGTTTTGCGCCACCACCGCCTTCAAATCATCCACATTAAACGCCTGGACATTTGCCAGTTCGTTCACATCCCCATGGACATTACGCGGCACAGAAATATCAAATAACATTAAAGGCCGGCTAGGTTCCAAAACCATTTCTAATTTGGCGCGATCGAGTATTGGCTCTGTGGCTGAAGTACTTGTAAACACCAAATCGCTTTCGGTAATTACTGCCATCATTTCCGAAAGTGGATGGGTTTGGATTGGTTGTTGAGGGAAATGCTTTGCCAATTCCTCTGCCCGTTCCACAGAGCGATTTAAAATCCGAACTTGGACAGCGCCTTTAGAAAGTAGGTGTTGCACCAGCAACCGCGACATTTTGCCAGCGCCGATAATTGCCACTCGGCAAGCGGCTAAATTTTGCCCTTTCATCTGCGCCAACTCCACTGCCGCCGAACTAATCGAGACTGCACCACTACCAATACTGGTTTCAGTACGAACGCGCTTACCAGCTGTCAGCGCTTGTTTAAATAATTTATTCAGAATCGTTTTTATACCGTTGTATTGCTGTCCCAGTTTGTGAGTATGCTTTACCTGAGCCAGAATTTGACCTTCTCCAAGTACCAGGCTATCTAACCCAGCTGCTACCCGCATCAAGTGCATTACCGCATCTTGATGTAGCAACATAAACAAGTGTTGCCTTAAAGACGGTATAGGCAATTTACTATGTTCTGAAAGAAACTGAGTAACTTCTCGTATACCTTGTTCTGTTTCGTGGGTAACGATGTAAATTTCTAAGCGGTTACAAGTGCTTAGTATTGCGACTTCTACAATATGGGGATAGCTGACTAGGTGCGCGATCGCGCTTTCCATTTGTGGTTCTGGAATACTCAGCTTTTCCCGGACTTCTACTGGGGCTGTTTTATGGCTTAACCCCACTACTGCTATATTCATTTGCTAAATGGTAATTGGTAATTGCTAATTGCTAATTGCTAATTGTTGATTGTTGATTGCAATTAACAATTAACAATCAACAATCAACAAATTTTAACGCAGTTGCAGAACCTTGGGTTCTTCAAACAAATGGATTGTATCGACAAATCGAGCAGTTTGCGACTGGTTGGAAATAACCAGGCTTTGAGTCCTTGCGCCTCCGTGGAAGAAGCGAACGCCTTCCATCAGGACTCCAGGAGTGATACCACAAGCTGCAAATAGTACTGTCTCGCCTGAAGCTAATTCATCAGCATTGTAGGTCCGATCTGGGTCTGTAATACCCATTTCTTTAAGTCTGGCAATATTGCTTTCTTTGCTTTCCCCAATCAAACCTGTTTTCACTATTTCTGGATCGTAGATCAATTGCCCTTGGAAGTGTCCACCTAAGCAACGGAGAGCAGCAGCAGAAATGACACCTTCGGGTGCAGCACCAATACCCATTAATGCATGGATGTTCGTACCGGCAAAGGCGCAGGAGATGGCAGCGGAAACGTCACCATCACTAATTAGTCGCACTCTCGCTCCGGCTGTGCGGATTTCCTGAATGAGTTCTTTGTGGCGGGGACGATCCATCACCACCACCACCAATTCCTCAACGGCACGGTTTAAGCACTCGGAGATAATCTTGAGGTTTTGAGAGGGGGTCTTGTTGATATCAACATGACCGCGTGCTGGGGCTGGAGCTGCTAACTTCTTCATGTAGAAGTCTGGTGCAGCAAATAAACCACCTTTTTCGGAAATTGCCAACACTGCCATTGAGCCATTTTGACCGTAAGCTACAAGGTTGGTACCTTCGCAGGGGTCAACAGCGATGTCAATTTCTATCAGTTCGTCTGGGTTGCAGAAGGCTTTGGCATCTTCACGGGTACAAATGCCGACCTCTTCCCCAATGTAGAGCATGGGAGCTTCGTCTCGTTCCCCTTCTCCGATGACAATACGACCTCGCATATAAATTTTGTTCATGCGCTCCCGCATGGCTTCTACAGCCACTTGGTCAGCTATGTTTTTTTCGCCTTTGCCCATCCACCGGGAGGATGCGATCGCGGCTTGCTCAACTACCTCAATAATCTCTAACCCAAGTGTATTTTCCACAAACTCTGCCCTCTGGTGATGCTTGATGTTGCGTCTTTTCATCTAGCTGTTGGTAGAGTCGATGGCGGGTATTATCCCGCGCACCTCTCTGTTAAATCTGGGCGTGCAACTTTCGCTGCACCCAGCTTCCGACGTTCTTAGCTTTCGCTTTTACCCATGTGCATGTAATCGTGGCAACTTTCGTGGATTGCCGTTAAGTTTTGCTTCTTCCAATTAGCGTGGTTCCAATCTATATGATGGAGATGAACCCGTTCATCCGAAAGGAGCTTTAACCCGCATGATGCACATGTATGGTTTTGCCTTTTTAAGGTTTTAGAGGTTTCACCGTCATAGAGTTTGCTGTTGCGCTCACTCCAGTAGGTTAGATCTCCGTCGTAGGGTGATTTCTCACCTTTGACGTTGACATACTTGTTCTCGGAGTAAGGAATTGCTGGGAATGCCTTATCTAGCAATTTCTTGCTATCGTGGCAATTCAGCTTGGTTTCCTTGTTGAATACCCTGTATGCTCTCTGTTGGATGTGAAATAGTGAAAACCGTGACCCATCCATTTTGCAGTAGCTGTGGTAATTCCTCCAGCCTCTAACTACGGGTGCAAGCTTTATGGCTTTTTCCGTAGAACCATAGTCGGGTAAGGTGTTGGTGTCGCCACCAGC
>CAXTSI010000315.1:0-11084 GCA_964246695.1 uncultured bacterium | reverse complement strand
AGCGATTAATTAGGCAATGGGTATGTTCCAGGGCACTCCCCCCTGAACGGTTACGTCCTGGAAGCGGAACCAGAAGAAGACTTGCACTCCTTTGTTCGCCAGTTGTTACCGAAGCTTCAAGGGAGAATTCGCTTTGATTGTGTCACTTTCCGCTATCACCCAGAAAGCGATATTAACGTGCTGGAAAATCTCAGTTTTGAAATCCAGCCTGAGCAAACTGTAGCGGTGGTGGGGCGTAGTGGTTCTGGTAAAACGACTTTGTCAAAGTTGATTTTGGGTTTGTATCCTCCAACCGAAGGCAAAGTGTTGATTGACGGTCACGATGTCACTAGTATTCAGTTGCGATCGCTACGACAGCAAATTGGTGTTGTCGATCAAGACACCTTTTTATTTGGCGGGACCATTCGGGAAAACATCAGCATCGCTCACCCAGAAGCCACCTTAGAAGAAATCATGGAAGCGGCGCAACTGGCTGGCGCAGACGAATTTATCAAGCGTTTGCCACTTGGTTACGAAACCCAAATCGGTGAAGGTGGCGGAATGCTCTCAGGGGGACAACGCCAACGCTTAGCGATCGCCCGTGCGTTGCTTGGCGATCCTCGCTTATTAATTTTCGATGAAGCCACCAGTCACCTCGACGCTGAATCTGAAGGCATCATTCAGAACAACCTAAAAACAATTCTCAAAGGGCGGACAAGTGTGATCGTTGCTCACCGCCTTTCGACTGTACGTCAGGCTGACCTGATTCTAGTTCTCGATCGCGGCGTGTTGGTTGAAAGCGGCACTCACAATCAATTAGTCGCTAAAAAAGGTCATTACTACTACCTCAACCAACAACAGTTGGCTGAAACTTATCTCTGAAATAAAACTATGCCAAACCCAACTCACAATTCACTATCTGTATTCACCCCGCCCGAGAAAGTTGAGGATGCTAGCGACCTCGAGCGGCGGACAAAGGCGGGTGATGCCAAAAATTGGTTTTATGGTACTGAAGAACTGCTGGATGCCTTACCACGACCTTGGACACGCTCTGTACTGTATGTGGTGGTAGGCTTTGCGGCGATCGTATTACCTTGGTCGATGCTCTCCCAAGTAGATGAGACAGGAAGCGCCACAGGGCGTATAGAACCCAAAGGCGCAACCCAAAAATTGGACTCTCAGGCGGGGGGAAGAGTTCAGGCTGTGAGAGTGACAGAAGGTGACAGTGTCAAAGCCGGACAGGTTCTAGTGGAACTGGAGTCTGATGTCCTGCAAACAGATTTACAGCAGGTGCAGACAAAGCTAGAAGGGCTACAAAATCGGCAGGCGCAACTGGATCTGCTCAAGAACCAACTGCAACTGGCAATTCACGTCCAAGAACAACAAAATCAAGCGCAACAATCAGAAAAAGTGGCGCAAGTGGAGCAGGTGCGACAGAATCTTGATACTCTCAAGAGTGCCTACAACTTACAAAAAGAGGAAAAACTCGCTAAAGTCAACCAAGTGCGGCAAGCGCTTGAATCTAGCAAAGCAACCTTTAAATTAGCACAAGTTCGTTTGCAAGGTGCTCAGGAAAAAGCACCACGATACAAAAAAGCTTTTGAGGACGGTGCAATTCCACAAGACCGCTTCCTAGAAGTGGAACAGTCGGTAAAAGAAAGCGATCAGAGTCTTGCGCAAGCTAAGTCTGAGGTATCTCGATCTCAGTCTAGCTTGTCAGAGGAACAGAGCAGTTATCAACGAGTTATTCATCAAGCTGCGGCGGATATTCAGCAGGCACAGCTGCGCTTGCAAGAACAGCAACGTAGTAAAGAGAATGTAATTCATACAGGTGAGTTGGCTTTACTCAACAGTCAGGAACATCTCAAAAACCTGCAATCACAAATTTCCGATTTGCAGTCCCAAATTGCTCAAACCAGAAGCCAGATCGCATCCTTAAGGTTCCAGTTACAACAACGAGTGGTGCGATCGCCGATTAATGGAGTCATTTTTGAGTTGCCGATTACAAAGCCAGGAGCCGTGGTACAACCAGGGCAGAGGATTGCCCAAATTGCGCCCCAAAATCATGCCTTCGTAATTAGAGCAAAGATGCCCAGCCAGCATAGCGGTTTCTTGAAAGTGGGAAACAAAGTCAAAATCAAATTTGATGCCTATCCCTTCCAAGATTATGGGGTGGTGCCTGGGCGGGTTACATGGGTTTCACCAGACTCTAAAATTCAGGAAACAAACCTTGGAAAGATAGAAACTTTTGAGTTGGAAATTGCTATGGAGAAACCTTATATTCAAGCTGGCAATAAACGGGTTAATTTAGCCTCCGGTCAGACAGCAACCGCCGAGGTAATTATTCGCCAGCGGCGCTTGATTGACTACATGTTAGATCCGTTTAAGAAATTGCAAAAAGGTGGTTTAAATCTGTAGAGACGCGATTAATCGTGAAACAAAATTAAAAATTAGCGGAGGAATTTTACCATGTCGGAAATCATGAATGTTTCTCGGTCAGACCTTTTTTATCAAATCAAAATAACCTGCCAAATTCCTAGTTTTTTAGAAGGAATTGCCAGTCGAAAAATTATTGCTGATGCTGCCAAAAAAGCAGGCATTGAAGTTGTGAAAGAAGAACTGCAACAGGCAGCAGATAGCCTGCGCTTAGCCAACCAACTCCTGAAAGCAGAAGATACTTGGTCATGGCTGCAAAAATATCATCTTTCACTAGATGAATTTGAAGATTTGGCATACACCAATTTGCTCTCTAATAAGTTGGCGATTCATCTATTTGCAGATCAAGTTGAACAGTTCTTTTATCAACACCAAATTGATTATGCCGGAGTGGTAACCTATGAAGTCATTTTGGATGATGAAGACTTGGCGACAGAACTGTTTTACGCGCTGCAAGAAGGCGAAATCAGTTTTCATGAAATTGCCCGCCAACACATCAAAAATCCAGAACTAAGGAGGGCTGGAGGATATCAGGGAATCCGACGCCGTAGCGATTTTAGAGCAGAGATTGCAGCAGCAGTTCTTGCCGCCACTCCACCGCAAATTCTCAAACCGATAATGACATCAAAAGGAGTGTATCTCATTTGGGTCGAGGAAATTATTCAACCCCAATTAGATGAGCAGCTGCGCGTTAAGATTCTCGGAGATTTGTTTGCAGCTTGGTTAAAGCAACAAATCGAGAAATTAGAAATTGTGCTCCAGCTTGAGGATGGTCATTCTGAAACTGAGGCTGCTAATTTTAACTCAAAGAATGCGGCTTGAGGCAGGGATAATTTGCCATTCAGGTTTTTGTAAAACAGTATAACCGGGCACGCAACAATACTGCGTAGGATTTGCAAAAATTAGAAACCCGGTTTCTTTAAGAAACCGGGTTTCTGGCATCTCAACTATTCTCAGCCCTTGCAGTATTGGGGCACGCAATGTCTTCGCTCTGTGACTGTCTTGAGCATCACATCTTGCACCAGTTGCAATAACGCTATTTTTGTAGGGTGGGCATCGCCCACCATTGACCGAACGGTCCGATTTTTGCGTTGGTGGGCAGTGCCCACCCTACACGAACTATCGAATGGTGCAAGATATCAACTACGAACCTTAACTTTGATGGTTGGAATCCTTCAAATTCTGTAACCAAACTGGAAACAAAGAGTCCATAACTTGCTCTCTGACTGCTTGATTCAATTCAATGGAAAACCACTTTTCTATTTTGAGAACGTGATAACCCAATTTGCTTTGAACAGGACCAATAATTTCGCCTTCTTTGGCGTTGCTAATAGCTTCAACCACTTCTGGCATGAGTTCTACTAAATAGCGAACGCCGACAAAGCCACCATTTTCGTGGGATAGCTTACCCTTAGAGTGTTCCAACGCCAAAGCACAGAAAGAAGCGTGTCCCTCGCGTAGCATCTGCACGATTTTCCAAGCAGTTCCCAGGTCAACAACTAGAATCTGCGATAACGCCACCCGTCTGTAGTTGTCGCGGTTGCTGATGTAGGCACCGTCTACAGCTGCACCAAACAGATGTTCTTTGAGCTTTTTCTCTAAAAGCGCCACTCTAATTCCTTCTGACCACTCTTCTGCGCTTATTCGCTGCTGGTCTAACCAAGCTACGGTTTCTTGAACTCCCCATAACTTATGTTCCTGGCGAAAAGCATCTCCTGCTGCTTGCCATTCTTCATCGGATACCATAATTTGCATCTGCTCGCAGATAGCTAAAACTAGTGCATCCAGTTCAGCTTGTGCAGCAATCTCCGCAAATTTAGCAGAACGTTGCAGATAAGCAATGACATCTGCATCAGTCGCCGGAGGGATTTCTGGTATTGTAAATCCTTGACTGCGTTCAGCCGCAGTCTCAGGGGAATTTGTTTGTAAAGTTTGTTCCATAGCTGTTTTTATGGTCCTGTTGTTTTTATATTGATGAACTGCAGTTAGCTATTTAGAACAGCCAACAGATAGTCGTTCAGGTGCAATGTCTTGGATTTTCACTCGGTTGCGATGCAAATCTCCATACAGGTTAAGGTAATCTATTTCCTCAGGTGTGAATTTACCCTTTTGGGCACCCTTAATCGCTGCATCCACATGTTCGCGAGTTTGCCAACCACCTAATGCCAAATCTACAGAGTTTTGACTTAAGGAATAGCGATATAAATCTGGGACTGAAGGTCGCCAGCATCTAGATGGTAAACCAGCAGGAGGTTCCCAGAGGGCGCCCATCATCCCCGCAGACTTAAAGGTGACAATACCCGGTCTGTGTGGATCGTTGGCATCTAAATGAGTGAAAACCTTGTTTTGGGCAGTGCGGTGTGCTACGTTGTGCCTGACCATGACGACATCCAATAAAGGGCTATTCAACCACTGTTTTGCCAGATCGTGATCGTGGAAAGAAGCACCGATATAGCGGACGGCACCCATTTTTTTTAGTTTTTCCGAGACGCCAAACATTCTTTCCATCTGTCGCTGACAAACTGTATTCGGACCTCGGATATCGTCAGAGGCGCTGATGCACTTTTGAAAAGCATCCGCATTATGCTCATCAATCCAGCCCCAAAAAAATACATCAACGTAGTCTATTCCCAAATCTACAAACTGATCGAATAAATAGGTGTATACTGTGTCTGGGGTTCTGATCATGTAACTTACAGTCGCCAGAACCACCTGATCGCGCATAGAAGAACCGCGTCCGCATAATTGGCGCAGTGCTGGACGCATAGAACTATAGAGATATTGATGCAGATCGCTGGAATAAAAAAAGTAGTTAATTCCTTGGTCGAAGGCGTAAAGGGTATCTTCACTGGAGATGTGACCCCCACCGCCCAATCCCAGACAACTGACGTTTAAGTCGGTTCGTCCCAGTTTGCGATAAAAAGGTATTTTCGACTCTGGGAATTTACTGTTGGCAAGGGCAAGTTCATCCACTAGAGTGGTGGACTGAGGCTCAATATCGGGAACAAGATTAGTGATTTTCATAATTTTAATTCGCTGTACACATCCTCAGATTTGGCATTGAGGTAAGGACGTTGCAAATCAATTTCCAGCAAGGAGAATTGTTGTAGAATTGATGTCATCCGCCCTGCTGGGGAATCATCTCCTTGATGCCAAGCTGACAGCAAGCCGTTAGCAACTATTTGGCAGCGGTTCATGCCAAAACTTTCTTTTTCACCAAATTTGCAGTTTGGTTCTTCGGCGATCGCCAATCCTGGTGCGATCAATTTGGTAAACAAAGGCACTTCGGGCTGAAAATGGGATTGGTGTTCTGCATACACCCGATCTAGTACTGGGTGAACAGCTTCATACTTACTTTTATCAAAGTAAAGCACTGCTGAATCGTGACGCCCGTAATCTTTTGGGTTGTATAGTGTTTTAAATGAGAAGGGAATTGCGATCGCGTTGAGTTCCGAAGTCAGACTGCCCATGACGGCGACTGCACCTTCAGTGCTTAAGTTAAAATAAATACGCACTATATCGTGACTTTGGATACCAGCATTACCAACCGCCATATAGAATCCATTTTGTACCAGATTCTTGGGCATTTTGATGGCAACCGAATCACCAGCATTGGCAGCTTGGTCTTTTGGTTGCAGATGGCGATCGCGTTCAATGTGCAGTGTCAACCCTCCTCTGTGTACTGCCAAAGCACCATCTGTTTCTTGTTTCACCACCAGCCAATCTGGGCTATAGTAACCTTCACCACTGTTGCTTTCATGCAAGCGATCGTAGAATACCACATCTACCCCAAGGTAGGTGTTGTTCTCTAAATCCTGGTTTAAAGCTAAATTTTTTGTGTCCCCATCGAACGCCAAAGCACTTTTTAGGGAGCCATTGTAATAGATGCCGTAGAGAAAATTAGACAATTGCAGGGACAGATACTTATTTTGCACATCTGAAGGCAATTGCTGAAACCGGGAGACAGACTCTGGTAGCAATTCCAAAGGTTTGTAGTCTGGGTGGCGAATACAAAAATGGGACTGGATCTGAAGATTATTAACTATATCTTGCAGCGAGGTCTGCAATGGCTCTGAAAGCGCCGATGATTGAATTTGAAGATCTAATAGTTGCATGGGGCTTGCTTCTAACTAAGCGCGAGATAAACTTGTAGGAATGAGGTCTGATGCTTGCATTCCGAAAATTGTTGGGATAGATGCTTCTGGACGGCATAATAAAGACTTAGCCACCTGAAGCATACAGATACCTGTATTGTTAAAGGATTTTTGGTACTGGAGTGTTGATTGAATGGCGTTAATCAAATTCCAACCGGAAAATTGGATCGATCGCCGCAAGAAGTCAGGGCGACGCTGTGAAATTTCGGGAAAGTGAGTGAAATAAGCGATCGCTAAAGCCGCCAGCGATGGTTGGAGTATTTCCAAAGGAGTTGTTGCCATCCGCAAAGATTCATCGATGCTCATCGCTTTACTGGTAATCAAGCTACCGAGCCACAGGTGTAGGTAACTGCCGATGAGTGTACCTAAATCGAATGCCGGATCGCCCCAACTGCAACGTTCCCAATCTATCAATCGTACCATGTTGTTGCTGGCATCTTGTTCCCAATTATTAGACAACAAAATATTGTTGAGCTTCAAGTCATTGTGCACCAGACAACAGGGAACTAAAGAAGTACCTAGTTCTGCGATCGCTTGCCCCAGACTATCATAGCGTTGATAAAGGGCAAAAAATTTCAACCCATCCGCAGGAACCAAGCCAAAAATTTCTGGTCCAATCCGTTCTATGTTCTTCACCAGATCGGCTTTTGGCTCGGGGGATTGATTCTCCTGCTGGGGATTAAAAAAATCTTGATAGTCTTGACGGTCTAGAGTCAGACGATGAATCTTAGCTAGAATTGTGCCGATGGTAGTGGCGATTTCCGTAGAAAAGATATTTTCTTTGCCGTAGAACTCCATCAGATCGCGATAGTTATCCAAGTAATTAAAAACAATCAGTGAATCCTCTGCGTTAAAATGGATTCCCTCTGAGAGCCAAGAGCGCATGTGGCTTAGTTCTGGGAATTGTTGTAATAATTCTTGAATCCGCCATTCGCGCAAAAATTCACCAACTGTTTTCCCTTCTCGATTGCGAGGCTCTTGCTTAACAAGGAGTTTGCGATCGTCTGACAAAGTCAGTAATAAGTTAAAGTTTTTGGCAGACCTTAGCTCAATTTTACCCAGTTCCTGCTCTTCTTGAGTACATATATCTTTTCCAATCAAGTACTCGAAAACATTTTTAGAGCTTAGCAAAAATGTCATAAATTTAGATTTTTTAAGTTTCAACCTACCTAGACTTTGGTAGACATCTTATTAAAGCAATCAAGTGGCATCTAGACGCATTAGTCAGAAACCAGAAACTCTTATCGGTTGCCTAGTCAAGGATGGCTGAAAACTATCCCTGTTGACGAGCAAACCCATAAGAGATCTGGTCATATATCCTGCCATCATCAACGGATATTAACGCTAAACTGATAGTAGGAAAATCACAAGATTATGGCTTGGAGTTTAGAAGCTGTAGTTGCCTACTACTGTGTTGGCATTGGTATAACCGTTGGCATTGTGGGTATTACCGATGTTTGTATTAACGGAGTAGTAATTAGCAGACCAACCACCAATCACTTTCCCAACTTCCTGAACGCTCGTTAGTTCATTGAGGAAGCTTTCAGAATCTTGGAACAGTTCAGAACCAGTAGGACGTAGTTCAGAAATTTTGATAACAGCCATTGTTTTTCTCCTAAAAAATTATTTGCGATAAATTTGGTGTTTGGATTAAACTTTCAATCTGTTTAACCCTGATTACATTCTTGATTAATTCACTATTAAAATCAAGCTTTTTCTCGTTATTTTACGGACAAAAATCAATGCTTTATGTCTGAAAATATGAATGTTAATAGCAATGAATTATCACAGACAATACTTATTTTTCCTCAAACTGTCAAATTGTAAAACAGTTGAGGAAATACTGTGGTGCAGGTAGAGGATTTTCCTCCAGAAATCCCTATTAACAGTTTGATGAGTTTCCATACTATTTTTATCCAGCAAATTTGATTAGGTCAATGTGCGTGGACAACTTTTAGAGACACAACTAATGGAGTTTTGTCCGGAAGACTTACATGGTGTTATATAGCAATCCTATTTGATTCGTGAAAATTCAATGTGCAAGAAACCCGGTTTATTTAATAAACCGGGTTTCTCTATGTTCACGAATTATTTACGAAATGTCTTGTTTTAATACTTTAGGATGCCTATAGCAATCCTATTTGAGATCTGAACACGTCAAGTAGGGGCGTATTGCAATACGCCCCTACCAAACCCGGTTTCTCTGTGTTCACGAATCATTGAGGATTGCTATATATTACTACACTGTTGTAGTTGGTAACAGAGACAGCATTAATGCTCTGTCCATTAATGGTGTTATTGTTAAAGCTGTTACTTTGAACACTGATAATAGTTTGACCGTTCTTTTCAAAGCCTAGATTATAACAACCACCCTTGACGCTGTCAGCATGACTATCTCTTAATTCGTCAAGAAAGCTTTCAGAATCGTGAAATAGTTCAGAACCAGCCGGATGCATTTCAAAAATCTCGATGGTAGCCATTAGCTTTTTCCTAAAAATAGTCCTTGTCTTATATTTAATTATTTATTGTATGAAATAAACTTTTTACCCCGATCATTATAGACACAAATCAAGGTTTTATGTCTTTAAATACCGCATTGTTTTGTTGATTGTTTTGAGGTAGGGACTAGGGCTATTTCATTCTCTATAACAACCGCCAGAAAATTTATTTCCAGGCGGATGAGGTAAGAACAGTATTGATTATGGTTTTAAGTCAGGCGAGAAACTTTAATTCACCTAAACCTTCTCCTATAGTTTAGGAGTTCAGATGACAAGTCAAGTTTTTGAAGCCGCTTTTACAGACATAACCAAAGAAGTTTTGTCTTTTAATTCCGCCAATTCAGAATCTCTCGGATCTGCTCAACTAAATCAGTAGCCTTAAAGGGCTTCGCGATCATACCTGTGACACCCAACGCGAGCAACTGCTGTTGTTCGCTCATCTTTGCCTTCGCTGTCAGGAAAATAGTTGGAATGTGTGCCGTTGCAGCATTTGCCTGTAAATGCCGAAAAGTCGTAGAACCATCCATATCAGACATCATCACATCTAATAGAATTGCATCAGGTTGTTCAGCCTCGGCTATTGCTAACCCCTCTTCACCTGAAGCTGCGCTCAAAACATCCCAACCCGCCGCCGCTTCTAGAGAGAATTGAATAATTTCCCGAACACCATCATCATCCTCAACCACTAAGACTCGTTAACCAGTCCAGATAGATGCTCCGCCTGAATCGGACTTAGCCTTTCCCCGGCTTTCAACGTCTGTTCAATATCACGAGACAAACGGGAGGCTTCGGCAAAGCCAAAGCTACCTAGCGAACCTACCAGGATATGAGCCAGCGTCTGAGCCTGTTGCCGTAATTCTTCACTTATTGTGCCTTTGATGAGAGCTTTGACAGCTTGCTCTAAAATAGTAATGCGATCGCTGTACTTTTTCTGATGTCGCTCCCAAATCGCAATCATTTCTGGCGGAATTTGCTGTTTTTGGATTCGGGATTGAGTATTTGCCCCATCTCTTGTATTCAGCCGATACCCCAATCTGTAAACTGTCTCAATCAAATCATCTGCTGCTCCAGCTTTCTTCAGTTGAATGCGTGATTTTTGAATTCGAGCGTTCGCGCAGCGGCGAGGAATTGGGAGAAGCGAGTGGTGCGTGTTGATTTTAACAAGCGTTATAATTTAGCTAAAGAAGCGTTAGAGGAAGTGAAAAATTTGATTAATCCTGTTTAAGTAACAATTAATCAATCTAATCTTCAAAATCTGTTTAAATTTGTATCTCAACGACAAAAACCAATGAATCTTCCTCAGTAGATTGCCGAATATTCCAGCATCTAACCCCAGTCTACCTAATGACCAAAATACTCGATTAATGGAGATCCCCATGAAAGAATTAATGAAACAGCCTTCATCTTGGCTACCAAATGGAATAAAACTTAATCTTTCCGATCAGTTTCGTATTTTTTATTTTAGGGAAGAATTACAAGATCGTTTAGAGGAACTATTAGAAAAAAATCAAGAAAATTTACTGAATCCAGATGAACAAGCAGAATTAGCGGGTTTATTGGAATTAGAAAAAATCTTCAGTTTTATCAACGCTAAACTTGCTTCTTAATTGTGGTTATCAACAATTTTATTCGCTAACAAAAGTAAAAAATATGACACAAGCAAAATCAAAAACATTTACCTTCGATGAATTTATCGCATGGCTACCAGAAAATACAGGCGCACGGTACGAACTCTACAATGGCAATGTTATTGAAATGTCACAACCTACAGGGGAACATGAAGAAGTAAAAGGATTTTTAGCTCGAAAAGTAAGCGTAGAATTTGACCGACTAAATCTACCGTACTTCATTCCCAATCAAGCTATAGTAAAGCCTCCTGAGAAAGAGTCGGGATATTTTCCCGATGTACTTTTATTAAACCGTCCAAATCTTCTATCCAATGAAAAACGGTGGAAAAAAGAAGGTATGCGTTCAGGGGGGGTAAGTGACGCAACTGGGGAACGCTACGCGCTTATTG
>CAXTSI010000314.1:0-11102 GCA_964246695.1 uncultured bacterium | reverse complement strand
ACTCCCCACTCCCCACTCCCCATCCCTTTCTTAGGGCTGCTTCACCAAGTCAGCTTGTGCTTTCACACTGCCGAGGTAGTTACCTGCTGGCAGGGATGGTACACGCTGGTAAGGCACTACGTCTTCACCAAAGTATTGGGCATACTCTGAGCTATCTAAGAGCGCCAAGACAGCAGCTGTTAAACCGCTATCAGTCAGCAGCTTGTTGTAGGAGCGAATCTCCGCCTGAGTTTCTGGAGCACGTCCCAACAGGTGACGGAAGAGGAACTCAATCACCTTCGTGCTGGGATAAGAGGTGTAAAAGCGCTCTTTGTAGATTTCCGAACTAGCAAGTTCACGGACAAACATGCGTACAGAGATTTCTCTATTCTGCAGTTTGCGCTCTAAGTCACTCCGGCGGAAATTGTCAGGAATCTGACCGCTTAACACATCCATCACCTGACAGTAAATGGCGTTGATCGCTAGCTGTATTTCTGCTTGGTTTGCATTCTCAGTCATGCGATAGATCCGTGCAGGTTTGCTATGGGTTGTACCCACACCCGCCTCAACGGACTGTCCATTACCATGGTTGACGGAACGACCCAACCCACTATATGCTGGCTGGTTCTGCTCGACTTGCTCTGTTGCTATGTCTGCGATCGCCACTTCCACGCGCAATTCTACCTGATCGAAGCTGGGAACTACCAGGTCCTTATTCTGCTTGGTAAGCTGGTTGTACAGCCTCTCAGTATTCGGGAAGTTCGCTGCTGGCAAAGTTGGGAAGCGACGGTAAGGAACTGTATCTTCACCAAACACTTGGAGATACTCTACACTGGCGGTCATCGCACTGATAAAGGCACGTAGACCTTGAGTAGCAAGGATTTGGTTGTACTTGCGAATTTCCGCTTGGTCAACGGGTGCGCGTCCCAAGAAGTGTTTGGTTCCCAGTTCAATCACCTTGGTATTGGGGTAGGGGGTGTAAAACTCTTTGCGGTAAAGCTTAGAGTTACCCAAACCTTCAATAAATTCCTTCAGGGTGATTTCACCATTCCCCAGTTTACTTTCTAAGGTAGTGAATTCGTTTTGGATGATGTATGGTTCAACATCGCGCTCGAAAATCTGACGATAGGCAGCGCGGATCACAGTTTTCAACGCTACTTTATCGTTTAGACCGGCAACCAGCTTGAATGTTTTGGTTTGCTCACGCTGCTTGGAAACACCTTGGTTAATACGGAATTGAATATCTGGTTCATTCCGCTGTTCTGTGACTGCTCCCTTAGACACAAAACTTGGCGTTTCTTCCCTGACGACTTTTGTGCCAACATCCTCACGAATACTGCCTGCTCGCAAATTGCGACCCGCCACACCAGATGAAGTTAGATACCGCTCATACGGAACCGTATCTTCCCCAAACGCTTCACTATACTCTAGGCTATCAATGATGGCATCAACTACCGCATAAAAGCCCTTCTTAGAAGCGATATCAAAGTACTTATTGGTTTCTTGACGTCCGTAGGTAGGACGACCCAACAAGCGACGGTGGATGTACTCGATCGCCTTCATCACGTACAGCGAAGTCCAGTACATATTGCGGAACACATCCGACTTAGCTAAAGCGCGGATAAACTCCCGCACGGAAATTTCCCCGTTTTCCAGTTTAATTTCCGCAACCTTTTGCCGCTGTCCCTCGTATAATTCCCGACCAAAAACTTGTATGTAAGCCCCCCGAATCAGTGCCTGAGTAGAGCCTTCGGAGAATTTAATACTTGTTCCTGCTTGAGACTTTCTACCTCTTGTACCTGGAAGTTGATCTAACCGGAACACCTTTGGTCCGAGAGTACCCGGAAATTCACCCCGCGCACTGGGATTGCTGTTTTGGTTATTAATCCCTGGTCCTTGGTGAATCAACAGGCGCTTAGTATCCTTACCAAAGAAAGCTGGACGGGTGTTGGGATTGCGAGTTTCTTTCGGGAAAATCGCCCCAAATTGAATTTCCAGTGGGTCGTTACCAGCACCGTAGGGATGCTGATCTGGTAACGGCTGGGTATAGGCAGCGAAAGTCGTGATAAACTGTGGAACTTTGCGGAAAGGTGCACTGTAGTTTAACAGGTCTTGCTGTTGTCCCCAGTTGCGGCATTCTTGTGCTTCTTGCCCCAGACCCCGGATATATGGTACTGTTTCTTCGCCAAAGTAGTCAGCGTATTCCGCAGAATCTACCAGAGCATCAATTAAAGCAGAAAGACCGCCGATGGAAACAATCGAGAAGTATTTTTGTACTTCCTCACGGCTACTTGGTCCCCGTCCCAAAAAGTGACGGAAAGCAAGTTCTAAAGCGCGGCTGTTGATAAAGGGCTGATAAAACTGTTTTTGGTAAAGCGGAGATTTGCCAAGGCGGCGGACAAATTCTTTCATGGAGATGTCGCCATTCTTCACTTGGGATTCCAAGTTAGATATCGACTGACCATAAGCGCGGGTGATGTCGCGCTCAAAAATTTGCCGATAAGCCGCTTTGATCGCCTCAATTTTCTCGCCTGCTGACAACCCAGTTTTCATCACAAACTTGGGACGCCGTTCTGCCGCATTAAAGTAAATTTGAGGTAGTTCTAACCCTTGCTGGTCACTAGAGGGACGTTGGCGTAATTTATTTGAGGGAGTGGCTGCTTTGAATTCTGTAATCAAAACATCCATGTACTGAGACACAATTTCTGTAGCCTCAGCGTCCTTGCGGAAATAGGAAAGCGATGCTGCTTTGATTTCCTGCAAAGCAACAATTGTTGCTTCACCGGAGCAGGCTCTTTCAATGATTTCTCGCAAACCACGCGTGTTAACAATGATGATGTTAGGGTCACCAGCCACGATCGCATAAGTAGCGTAGCGCACAAACCACGATAAGTCCCGCAAGCTCTTAGCCATATTGCTAGGACCATAACGGGCAACGTTGATCGGTCTAAAGCCTGGAGGCGTCGGACCACTGGGCGCGGAGTTAAAAATAGAGCGCAAATTTTCTAGGAACCCACCACGAGATTCTACATAGGTGACAGTTCCCAGCTGCATTTGCTCTCTGATTTCTTTGTCTTTTTTGGGAGCAGCCATTGCCAGTTCTGGTTCCCTTGGCTTTTCTAAGAAAGACATTGGTGAACCACCGACAAAAATTCGGTTAGCAGCGCGAGAGACAATAACTCCTGAATTGTCTGTGAGTATCTGGGCAATTTCTAAACGCTTTGCACCAGATGCAAAATAGCTTGCCAGTTCATTGAGTTCGCCGGTTCCCAGAAAGCGGTCTTGCTGCTCTGCTTGGGAAATTGTTGATACAGCTAGGGTTTGATATAGTTGCGGACGCGCAACTGAGCTTCCACCACTTGCCTTAACACTCATTTGGTTTTTTAAACTCCTATCATATTCTTTCTTGTGTTAAGTCTGGGTCGCTTTCCGGCTTGACATATCGGTATAGTCATGCCTTGAGAGTGCTGCCTTCAAGACTGCCAAAAAAAAATAACCCAGTCAGCTTTTAGATTAGAACGTTTTGGGATTTTGCTGTGGCTTTATTAACAATTGTGTATAAACTCTAGTCTTAATGTCTCAAATCTTGAAGCACATGCGGAAACTTCTCTGAGAACAACCCTAAGTTTTGTATCTAATATTTACATCGTAGGGGCGGGGTCCCCCCGCCCTTACATCCGTAAGCGAGGAATATTTAGCCTCGTTCCCAGCCAGAGGCTGGGAATGCATTTCTTGAGGCTCTGCCTCAAGAGAAACTAATGGAGGCAGAGCCTCCTCTTTAGGCATTCCCTGGCTCTGCCAGGGAACGAGGGGATGGGATATGAGTCCTGAATTTTATTTAAAAATCTGTCTAACGTAAGCTTTGTCAGTAAATAAAGGCACACAACTACTAACGTTAATAGCCGCTGCCAGAACAACATCTGACTCAAAACCTTTTATAATCAACTCTTTACCAGAACTACATTTTTTTAAGTACGCCAGCAGAACGTTATTAAAAGTATAAAATGCTGCCACAGCGGCTTCTGCTTCCGGCGATCGACTCCCATTCAAATAACTAAGAATTGCCCCATTCGCAGCGCAGTTCAAACTCTGATTGATCAAAAATCATTTCTTTTGGTATTTTGTCAAGCTATATTTCTTGTGGGGTGGGCATCCTGCCCGCCCACCCCACAGACCACAAGATATAATTTGATGCTCCCTAAGTGCGCAACATTAGCTAAACTCAAGAATACTGCGATCGTCCTCACCATGTCCGATTCCCAAAACGTTAGCACTGCTGTTGCCAAACTTTACGATACCTACCCCTTTCCCCCAGACCCTCTGTTGGATGAACCACCTCCTGGTTATAACTGGCGCTGGAATTGGAACAGCGCTTATAACTTTTGCACAGGACAAAAACCGCAAAAGCAAGATATCCGCATTTTAGATGCTGGCTGTGGTACTGGTGTGGGAACAGAATACCTAGTCCACCTTAATCCTATGGCTGAAGTTGTGGGAATTGACCTCAGTGCTGGGGCGCTGCATGTTGCCAAAGAACGTTGTCAGCGTTCTGGAGCAAACCGCGTTCAGTTTCATCACCTGAGCTTGTACGATGTAGAACAGTTGCCTGGTGAGTTTGATTTGATTAACTGTGTGGGGGTACTGCATCACTTAGGTGAGCCAATTCGCGGTATTCAAGCTTTGGCGAAGAAGTTAGTTCCAGGCGGCTTAATGCACATCTTCGTCTATGGCGAGTTGGGACGGTGGGAAATTCAACTCATGCAAAAGGCGATCGCACTCCTCCAAGGCGACAAGCGGGGCGATTATCGTGATGGTGTGCAAGTAGGACGAAGAATATTTACTTCATTACCAGAAAAAAACCGTCTTGTCAAGCGAGAAAAGGAACGCTGGTCTTTAGAGAATCAGCGGGATGAATGCTTTGCCGATATGTATGTTCATCCTCAGGAAATTGATTACAATATTGAAACGCTGTTTGAACTGATCAACGCTTCGGGATTAGATTTTGTTGGTTTTTCCAATCCTAGTTTCTGGCAATTAGAGCGACTTTTAGATCGCGCACCCGAATTGATGGAACGCGCACTCAGGTTGAGTGACGTAGAGCGTTACCGCCTCATAGAATTGTTAGACCCAGAAGTATCTCATTACGAGTTTTTCCTAAGTCGCCCACCTTTACCTCAAGCTGACTGGTCAGCAGATGATAAACTGCTAGCAGCAATACCAGAGCGTAATCCTTGCCTGGATGGATTTCCAAGTAATTGTGTATTTAACTACGATTACCAAATTGTCAACTTGTCAGCAATCGAGTTGGAATTTTTGCAAAGGTGCGATGGTTCGTCATCAGTGGCGGAGATTTTGGCTGTTGTGCCGTTAGAGTTAGAGTCCGTGCGATCGCTTCGGCGGCAGCAACTAATTATGTTAACACCAGCTTGAGGGAATAGGGAGTAGGGAGTAGGGAATTAAAAATTAAAAATAACTGGACGCACTGACAAAAGAAGGGTGACTGATATCTTGCACCATTCTCAACAAGATGAGAGAAACCGGGTTTATAAACGATAAAATAAGGGTTTCAGCTTTACATATTCGCAATAAACCCGGTTTCTGGCGGTGGTGCAAGATGTGAGATGAGATACTGTTGCCACTAAAATCAAACATTTTTCTCATTTTATTTCTCGTTCAGCGCACTGGCTCTTCTGAAGGGGGAGCCAAAGCGTCATAATAGAGGGTACAAGAGCAAATCCTTCCTCACCCCTGTCTTCTTTTTTTATATATTTTTCACATTTTACAGAAAAATAAGCGTTCTAGCGATGCCTGCGGCGGGCGTAGCCATCGCATTCAACTCTCTCAAATACGCTTCCAGCTTAGATTTGGGACTGCTGTAACTTAAAGGAAAAGCTTGCCTGTGACCAGACCCAAAATTTGTCAGGGTCTGGTCACACCTGGCAACTTTTGGATCTGGTTACACTCGTCAACTGCTGAAGTGATTTATTAGTTTCAATAGCTTTGCAGATTTTTGCAAAAACACTGATTGTTGTAACTCATTGGGAAACTGAGTTAAATATTCACTGAGAATGTTTCGAGCATAAATGTAGAACTGATTTTGGATGAATTCTCCTACTTGCCATCGCACCTGTTCATCCTGTGTCAAGTCTTGCATCAAATGCGTTTGAACACTTTCACTAGCCTTTAAAACAATAATTTTACCCTGCACATTGAAATTCATTCGCTTATCAGAAAGGTTCCAATTCAGGATAACTTCTTGGTCTTCAGAAACAGGATCGCCTAGTGTAAGAAGTTCTGAAACCGGAATCTGATATTCGCGAGAAGAAGCAAAATCTCCATTGGGTTCCCAAGAAATCTCAAGTTTAGGAGCATGAAGTTCTAGATTCCAAGCAAAAACCAGAGTTTCATGACGCTGGACATGGCAGTCATCTGGAGGAAATACACTTTCGCGATCACTTTCTGTTTTACCCTTTGTAACTAAGGGAGGATAGGTGGCTTTTTGAATTTGACTCGTCCCTTCAAAAAAGCTAAAAAGTGATTCTCGAACTTGAGAAAAAAAAGAAGGGACTATGTCTTTTTCAATCACGTAAGAAGCAGCCTCACCCGGAATGCTTGAGTTAGTGCTTAAAGTTATACTCTTTCCCGAATAGAAAAAGCGTAATTTCACAAATTCACTTTTGACAACAATTATATCCCCTTCGTAAAATTTATAACCAAGAGCGTTATCAGGCTTTAACTCTACTTCTTGATTCTGATGAATTACTTGGCAAACTATTGCCGGATGAAAATCCTCAATAAAAGCTTCAGGTTCTAAATTAGTTTGTGTCATCATTAAAATCTTACAAATGATAAAATAGATTGATTTGTATGGTTGTTGATAAAACTTAGATAACTACTTTTTCCCAAATATTTGTAAGATTGTCTCTAAGTAAGAAGTTAATGGTATGAGTGCAAACGAAATTGTATAAATTCCTTTTTTCAAAAAAAATAAGTTGACAAGAAAAGTTACAACCACACTTATGAAGATACCAAAACCTAGCGATAATAATGGGTCAGACAAAAGAGTGTTCCGGCTTCAAAAAAGGCACGAGGGAAACCAGTAAATTCTCCAAGACGACTTAACCAACGGTCTTCACCTTTAGTATGTGGAGCATAAGATTGTCCTACTTGACATGCATTTACGATAATTAAGTAGTTTTTTGTGAGGTCGAGTGCAGCAATATCTTTTGGAAAAATTAAGTCATAATCTTCATTTTCACTAGGTACTAAAATAACGGATGTATTGAAGGTATCAACTTGTGAGAATATGCCATGCATAGAAAGATGAATTAGACTTGCTGACTGCATGAAATTGAGTAATTTAGTTTTAGTCAATAGTTCAGCAGATTCAAGGTTAAGCGCTTTTGAAGTCATAACTTTGAGTTCGCCTTGCCAATGTTTGCGTAAAGCAATGTATTCTTGTTCGGCATAGGGTTCAAAAGCTTTGAGGTTTGAAAGCTCACTTTGAACTCTTCCAGGTAGATTAATAAAAGCTTCAGATTTGGGTAGTTGCTTGCCTGAAGTACCAATCGGATGCAAAGCTAGCAAAGCCTGTCCTTGATTGAAAACTGCTTGATTTCTTGAAAATAGAGGAAGCAGTTGTCCAGAAGGTATAACTGTAATTCCTAATTTTTCTACCAAGAATTGCTCATTTTTCTCATTCCAAAGCGCTGCAAATGGTACATTATTGAATGCACCTGAAGGCGATATAATTAAATTTTTTATATTTTGTAAAGCTTGTTCAAAAGGTTTAATTAAGGTGCAGTATAAAAACCCTAATCCTGACAAGGTATTATCTTTATCTTTATCTTGATTTTTCTGCCAGCTTGCATACATTGGCTGGAGAATATCCTGCTCATATCTAAAAACAGACAGTGAAACGAAATCTACTTGTTCCTTCCGTATCAAGAGTAAGCCACCATATTCATCTTGAAGTCGGGGGTGGGCTACTATAGCTAATAGTGCAGTTTCATCGTCAAGTAACTGTTGTGCTTCAAAGATATTCAAACTCTTTATTTGTAGTTGATACTGTAAAGGTAGCTCTGTATCTATTTTGTTCAAGAAATGTGATTGCTTTTGTAAAAGAGACTGAACTGCTTTCAATACTGAGTCGAAGTTTGGTAAGTTGTCAGTGTCAGCACCGTATTGCTCCATGAGTGTGGAAGCAAATTCAAAAAAAAGTTTTTCATCTTGCTCGTATGTCTGTTGAATTTTGGGTTTTAATTCTGGATCTTTAACTAAAGGTGTATCAAAAAAATATCGAGCTTTCAACCCTTCACTAATATTCCAATAAATTGAAGCGAAAAAATGCTTCGCTTCTGGAGCAAGTTCTGGAATACCTAGACAGGTTTCTACAAACTCTAATGCTTGATGGTAGATAAAAAAGCGTTGAATAAAAAAGGCTTCACGAGAAACCTCTGTTTCCATTCGACGGCGGGTGAACTTTAATGATTCTATACCCAAGTTAGCCATGATAGCAGCATCTAATAGGCGATCGCCCCGATGTAGGCTATGCATCATATCTATACAATAACCAGCAATATCAGGATTTTCTCGTTGTTTTAGAAATGCCAAAACTGCACGGGCGGCGCTGCGAGTTTCATGCTGCCAGTCTCCTATAAGTTTTGATATTTCTCGCTCTGTATCAAAGCTTAAAACTTTGTCACTAAAACTACCAAATTTAGCACGTTCTTGTAAATCATAAATAATTTCTCTCCAAAGTTTTCCCCACTCAGGGTAAGCGCCTACAAATTCTACTTTCACAGCATTTCTAGCAACCCCAGAAGCAAAGGGAGTAAACCCTTCACTAGCTCCCATATATTCCTTGATTAGCTGATAAGCTTGTTCAAAGGTTTGATAATGGCTTGCCGATATATTCTTTAACTGGTATGTTTCTGTATTAGATAATTTTTCTGATATATCAGTTGCTAAAAGCCATATAGCTCTTGCATCTTGGGAAATCGCAAATTTATTCATAATTAGCTCAAGTTGGATAAAACTTTCATCCAAACTTATTGAATATGAACTTGCCTTACCTCCTACATATTTAGAAAAGCTACGAATTTTATCTAGTTGTAGTAATTTTTTTATTTGCTCTTTCAGAGAAGCTTCAGAGAGCATTTCATAACAAATATCCCAAGCTTTAGCTGACAATTCATAAAGCCCAGCCCAGTAACTAAAGTTTCCTAATCTGTAAAAAGCATCTCTTAATTCCTCTTTAGGTACATTCTCTGATAATTGATGATTCTTAAATAAGAAATTTACTAACAATTCAGCACCGCGTGTATATTGTCCTTCAACAAAATATCGAAGTGCCAATAATCGAATTCTACGCAACTCTTCGTCTAGTTCTTTATGAGGTTTGGAAAGTTCCCCAAATTTGTCCTCCCAAGCTTGAAAAAGTGTAGTTATCTCATTAGCCGCAAGTGATGATAAATGCTCTGGTAAAAGATAATGAATTGCTTTAATTGCTTCTTGAGGATTTCCTTGTTCTATACTGATATAAGATGCTTTTAGGTAAGCTATTCTTGCTTCAGGCGCATTACCTTCACGAGCCATAGCTAACCCATAATCTATCCATTTAGAGGGGCTTTGCTCAGTAAAGTTAGGTTTGGTTTCTTTGTAACGTGGTATTGAAGTAGAATAATCAAATTCACTATGCAAAAGGCGTTGTATAGTTTGATCGAGAATTTTAGCTGCCTTGTCACGCCCTTGTTTATTTTCAGTAAGAGCAAGATGAAAAAAACGATTTCCTACTTCCTGATTATATTGCCGAAAAGCAGCTTTTTTTGATTCGGTATTACTGGCTGAAAGTTGAGAAATATGACCAAGATAAAAATAAGCCCATGCCCTGCCTCTTTTTGTCGTTTGAGTTGTTTGAGATAACAAATCAGCCAAAGCTTGTTCTGTTTCTGCAAAGTGTTCTACCCTAATCAGAAAAGCACTAATTCGTACTTTCTCTTCAAAATACCGCAGTGGGGAATGTTCGTTTTGTTGCAGTGCAGTGAGATAGCGTTTTCCAGTATTAAATGCTTGCCAACTTTGCTCGGCAATTTGGTAGTTATGCATTAGAACTTCCAAAGCACCTGCATCATTTTTGAAGTCTACGACTAATTGTTGTGACTCTGGTAAAAATAGTTGTGCTTGTAATTTGTTGCTTTCTATTTTACATCGCAGTGTAATAGAGCGCAGTGGTAATATATCTGAAAACCTTTGTGACAATTCGGAAAGTATTTGTTGAGTTGTTGGCAGATTAATTTCGTTTAGATAATCTAGATAAGCACCACCAAATTTGATTAGTGGTGACTGAAAATTTTCTACTTCTAATGATTTTTCTAACTGATAACAGCAGCGAACCTCAAATGCTATAGCCTGCCAAGCTAGTGGTGAAGGTTCATCTGCATTAACTTCAGCAAACCAGATTGGACGAACCCTAGTAATAACTGCTTCATACTGGTTAGAACAATAAAGGTCTTCCAACTCTCTTGTTAGGCTCATAGTTAATGACCTCTACGTCGCTTCACATAATATTACCCGACATTCCGCACATGAGGTGTCACAATCGGTAATTACTTAAAATCTATCAGGTTTTCAGCTAGAAATTATGCTTTTAACCCTTTTTATCTCCGTTCATACAACGAGACTAAGTATAGAAAATAGCTTTATACAATTCTAAAAATTAGTAAAAGCTACGGTTGTGACAGTTGAGGTGCGGAATTTATTTACAGGTGTGGGCTACTTGGCTTTTTTACGCGGTTTTAGTTGACTTGGGGGATGCGAAGCTCCGAAGGGAGCCGCTTCGCTAACGCCGACGAATTATCCCGACCATTTGATCGCATTTCATTAGAGATGGTTTATCGCGGTTTATACCATTTTAGCGTCGCTTACGATAAAGGTAAAGCCACAGACCCTGTTAAGTATTTCGCCGCGAAGGAAAATCAAGATTTAGGTGTGGTCAAAGCCGGACGTAAGCCTGTCCCCAAGCTGGATTTATCACCTTTTCCTCTACCCCCCTTGACAAATATACAGTTCTCTTAACCTATCACAGATGCCCCACTCCCCACTCCTCACTCCCCACTCCCCAC
>CAXTSI010000313.1:0-11110 GCA_964246695.1 uncultured bacterium | reverse complement strand
TGCTTCGAGAAATTGAACAAATTGCTCAAGTACTTAAACAACGTATTGACCGACAGCATACTTCAGGTCGTACCTTGACCTTGAAAGTGAAGTTCTCTAATTACCAGCAAATTACACGTAGTAAAACTTCACTCGTCCCTATCAACGAGTTAAGTGCGATTATCCTGATAGCAAAGACTCTCTTTGAAGGCATTGAACTGAAGAACCGCAGTATTCGTCTGTTGGGGATTTCGCTATCGAATCTTGATAGTGTTAAGGATTCTGTTGTTGTTCAGATGCAGCTATTTTAAAACGGAAATGTCTTTCTAGAGCTTGATCCCGATCCCTAAAAGCAAGCGTTAATGTTCGGGCGATCGTATATCAACTATGTTTAGCGCTTTTGCGATCGTAGATTACACGAATTGGATGTTGGGATATGCCCATCTGTTACCAGGGATTATTGCAGTTGGGTAACATATTTTAACCTAACAATAACATTCTAATAACTTTTTAGTTGTAGAGTTTTTCTCATCAGGGTTTCAGTAGAGATTGTGACTGACTCCCATTACAAAACTTAAATATATGGATTTATCATCTCCAACTCCTACTACAAACTCGCCCCTAACACCTGTATTTGGGAATAATGTGCAAGACTTGCTGGGGGCTGGTGCGTTAAACGTAAATCCCACAGGCATAATTGTGGTGAACAGTATTGCTGATACGGTGAATGACAATGATGGTGTGACCACGTTACGCGAAGCAATCAATCAGGCGAATGCTGATGCGGGGGAAGACTTGATTGTATTTGACCGCTCCTTATTTTCCACTGCACAGACTATTACCCTCAGTGGCACAGAACTAGACATCACCCACAACTTGGACATTATTGCTCCACGTGACCCGTTGACGGGTGGGGATTTGGTGACTGTGAGTGGTAACAACGCATCACGGGTGTTTGAGATTGAGACAGGCGCAACGGTGAGCATTGACGGGTTGATTGTTGCTGATGGCAGTGTGAGGGGTGATGATGGTGGCGGAATTAAAAATTCTGGTGCGCTTACCTTAGATAGCAGTATTGTTCGCAATAATTCTGCATTTTCTGATAATTCTGCCCCATATATGAGATATGGTGGTGGTATTTATAACAGTGGCAGCCTAACGGTAAACAATAGCACCATCAATCGTAACAGCCGATATAACGGTCTCTTCTCTATCGATGGCAACGGCGGTGGCATATCTAATAGTACCAGTGGCATCTTAAATGTGAACAACAGCACCATCAGCGGTAACTCAGCAAACGCTGGGGGTGGCATTCGTAACGATGGCATCTTAAATGTGAGTAACAGCACCATCAGCGGTAACTCAGCAGAGCTTGGGGGTGGCATCTTTAACGGTGGCACCTTAAATGTGAGCAACAGCACCATCAGCGGTAATTCGGCAAGCGGAAGCGGCGGCGGCATCTTTAACGGTGGCACCTTAAATGTGAGCAACAGCACCATCAGCGGTAATTCGGCAAGCGGAAGCGGCGGCGGCATCTTGAACCATGGCAAACTCACGCTAGCATTTAGTACCTTCACTCTCAACCAAGCCAATAATGGTGGAGGCGTGTACAATTTTCCTGGCTATACCCGCTATACTATCTTGGTACAGCGTCCAGGCTCTACCAATGTGCGAAACACGATTATCGCCTCTAACCTCAATAGTGCGTCTGGTGTCAACCCGGACGTATCTGGCACGTTCATAAGCAATGGCTACAACTTAATTGGTGACAGCACAGGCAGTTTAGGATTTAGAGCGACAGGAGACATAGTGGGTACAAAAGACAACCCCATTGACCCCGTGTTAGCTCCCCTAGCCTTCAACGGTGGTTCCACCCAAAATTTCGCCCTCCTCCCTGACAGTCCAGCAATTGATGCAGGCGACCCAACTATATTGGACACCGATCCCACGACCGACCAGCGCGGTTTTCCTCGTGTAAGCGGTGGTAGAGCTGATATGGGGGCATTTGAAGTTTAAGTGTAACTCTAAAGCTGCCGAATTGAGCGATCGCTCTTTGTGGAGCAGATTATGTTCGTGCGATCGCTCTCGTCAATCGAGCGCAATTGCAAGTGTGAAGCAGACTTTGGTTCGTGCGATCGCACGAACTAAAAGTGCCGTCTAACGTTGACCTTCCCGCAACAGAGTTAAGAACTGTTGCCACGGTGCGGTGTGACCATTATTCTCAATGACCAGCCACCCTAATGAGCCATAATACTTATCCTTGGCGCGACCATTAGCTAGAGCCTCATCAATCAGCGCCATTTCTTCAGCACTGGGTTCATCGACACCATGAGTTGGCACTTGTTCTACAACAACGGCAACTTCTGGCTTATCCCCATTCTTCAAAGCATTGACACTCATCGCCAGTGATATTTACAAACGGTTCGTTTCGTTCCACTCGTTGTTTAATGCTCTTATACGCCCCTTGGAAGTTGCACCAAAGCCGTTTTATCATCGCTCTCACAGTGGCATTGTCTTCAATCCTTAGTCGCCGCAACTCTCTCATTGCGTCAGCTAGCGCTTCATCAGTTGGTACATCGGAACTGGGGTGTGTTGGGGCTTGTGGTATGACTACAGGGTTGATGGTGACAGCTTTCTCCTGGGTCATTACTATAGGCTTCTCAACCGCAACTGATGGGATTCTATTCAAAGAGTCATACAACAACTCGGAGAGCGTGTTTGATGATAAACTGGCGCGGTTCCTTCGTGGCTTCATGAATCGATTCAATCTTTAAGCCAGTGTCTTGGTCAAGCTCTGGGGGGATGTACATTCTAGGTAGTCCCTGTCCCACATATTTCCAGTGTTTTCCAGACCCGTCCGACCTAGGGACGCTAACTTCTTCTGTTGAAAGTTCTAATAATTCATTAACAACAACAGTGTTTGTGTCCGTTTCAGGGTAGTCCATATTTTGGACTGGTTCGGTTTCTACTATGTCTTCTTTTGTTTCAGTAGGAAACTGAACTAGATTGTCACCCCCAATCTTCTGGGTGTCCTTAATATGGACTACTGGCTCTGGCAGCCATTCTTCTACTGGTTTGAACAAATATTCGTTGCTGGTTCCTGGGCGCTTGTTCTCGGACAGGATGTTTTGCTCGACTGCTTGGTGGAGTCCTTTGAGGATGGTTTTGCGATAGCGAAGCGCTGCCGCCTTGCGGCGGATCGCACCCAGTTCGAGAAGCGATTGACTCAGCCGACTCGGTGAATGTATTGCCTGAGATTGTGCGGTACAACACTTGGTTGAGAGTGAACGATTCGACCAGCGTTGGTTGAGACTCAACTACCTTACACAGTCTGTAGAGTGCTGCGTCTTTAAGTTCTGGTGGTAGGTTTTGAATCCACTCGTCAGTTATCTGCTCTTTACTACAATCTTGTACCCATGTAGGTTTTTCCCATAAGGCATTTGTCCCCGTGCTATGTGCAGGGGAATCTGATATGATTGGAATCATAAGGTTTTTAAATATTTTTGTGACCAACCCCTACTGGCAAGGCTGTCAAACTAGCTGTAGGGGTTTTACATTCATGCTTAAAGCGCTATAGACACGCTTTCTATAAAAATACAAATCTATATTTGTACACCCAAAGTTTTCTCACCTTGGGCGTACTAGGTTGCGGTGCAACAATCAACTGCATTCGTGCCTAGTCGAAAAACACTTTCCATTATGCTGCTGTTACCTCATCTATATCATCTGGTCTACGAACCAGTAGTTCGCCAACTTCACATTTGAGAATCTCGCATAACCTGTCTAATGTATCCAAAGGAATTGACTTGGCTTTACCATACTCAATTTTCTGAACGTTAGCCAATGACATTTCTAGTTTTCGCGCCAGTTCATTCTGTGAGATTCCTCTAGCATTCCTAATTTCTTTAAGTCTTACGAACACAGGCATAACTTCAACTCATATTTTTAGAATAACCTACTTTTAGTAGTCTATCTATTAATAATATTTATTGTAAGCAGCTCAAAGGATAACTATCCGTCATGAGTCTAGCTATTGCTTTACATACTAACAGTAGGTAAACTAGGAATATAACAAAAGACGACCGCCCTAGCCTCGGAAACTTGTGCGTAGACGCGGAGCGGCTTATCGCAGACATCGCCTCTTGGAATCCCGTTAATTAGGAGTCTCTAAAACCTATGCTACAACATTCTCATCTCGCGACTCATTGACGAACAAACCATAGCGCAAACCGAACGAACACGCATACATCGATTCCCAAGCCCAAGCCATAGCGCCTGAAATTGAAATCGACTCAGACGTTGATAATGACTTCGGAACACTCTATCGCGTCTGGCATAGCTATCACTTACTCGGCACTTTCTACTCCTCCATCGATGGCTTTTGGGTAATTCAATCAAGCCACACCGACTCACACCTCCGGTGCAACACCGCAGCCGAAGTACAACTGCTGATTGTAGCAACTGCCGGATTACTAGTTGCTGATACAGTAACCGAGGAGTCTGATATTGATCAGTTGCTGGATAAACCATTCGACGAACTAACACCTGACGAGTGGGAATACTTGAAGCAACACGCACTACAAGCTGAATTACGAGCGGCGTAGGGCGTAAGTTATGGGCGATGCACTTCGTTCATCCAGTTCAAGGAAAGACATCGGCATAGTGGTGATGGAACGATGATGACACCAGAAATTAGAGAAGAACTCAAACGCATTCAAGCCGAGTTAAAAAAGGTGTTTCCTGCCAATCGACATGAGGTGCGGGACTTGCCAGGGGGACAGCGCAAGTGGGTCTATCTGAAGTGGCAAACTATCAGAGAGAGATTGGATGAGGTTTGTCCAGACTGGATTATTGACTTATAAGAGATTCAATACTTGGGAAACGACGCTATTTGTCGCTGTGGGATCGCAATTTTGGGGGTGAGGAAGGAGGCGATCGCCTCTGTACCGATCTCAATCCTCAGTAGCAAAGGAAACGAAATGACCCGTGGTTCAGCAGCTGATCGACTGGCAGCTGAGGCAATTAAGAATAGTGGGGAAGCTTGGGGTGTCGGCAGATATCTCGACGACCAAGAATTTACAATTCGTTATCTTTGGGAACATATGGGGGAATTAGACGAGCAAATGCAAGGGGAAGTCAGGCGTCTCTCAGAACAGTACAAAATTCAACTGAGTGGTCGCCAACCTCAAGCTAGACCTAAAGTAGAAACTGATTTTATACAGGCTGTCGCTGGCACTAGTGCTGAGTCTTTCATTACTGAAGGGCAACGAAAGAGACTGTGGGCGATCGCAAAAAACGAGTTGAAACTCTCCGATGAGGAGATTAAGAGTGCTTTAAAACACTTCGGTTTTGAGAGAACGGAGTCTATTACTCGCGAGAGGTATGAGCCTTTGATTGAGTATTTACAGTCTTTGGTGAAGTCATCCACACAACCAGATTTATATCCTGCTAACAACGATATTGTTAAACAAGTGCGATTTTTGACCAAACATGAGCCTCATTGGATTTTGGCACAGTGTAAGCATTATGGGTACGACCGTCCTGGAATGTTGCCGAACTCTGAGTTGGAAAAACTCATCATGGACATGTGTGCCGATTGGGCTGTGGGTGCTCTTGTGATAGGCGACCACCAAAAAGCTCATACTTCAATTCAAGGTGCTTTGGCTTTTGCTACTGCCAGTGGACAACCTATATTAGGTGGGGCAATTGAGTGGTTGAATCGGCATCAAAAAGGGGTGTCTGTACAGAATCAATAACTGTATGAGCGATACGCCTGAAGGCGTCTGCGCTCCGCGCGATCGCACGAGTCGGGGTAGCATCGCTTCCGCCCCGGCTTTTAAGATTAGTGAAGTGTTGGTTGACCACTGGTATTCGTGTTTATTGTAGGCGGTTAAGTTACCTTGGGTGAGTTTTACTCTGACTAAGAGAAAATATGGTTTACTTAATACTGAGTGCAGCGATTGGCGGTGTTGGGCTACTGCTGTTTCAAGGGTGGGGGTGCGCGTGAAAAGTGTGAGTACTCGTTGTCGCTGGTTATTAGAGATAGCGGTTCGGGGTGCGATATGGAGTGCGATCGCTCTCTCCACAAATTCAGCCCTTGCCCAAATTACCCCTAATAGGACTTTACCCAACAACTCCACTGTCAGATTAGATGGTTCCGCCCACATTATTGAAGGTGGAACCAGGGCTGGTGGCAACCTGTTCCATAGTTTTGGGGAATTTTCTGTCCGTACTGGAGAGACGGCACACTTTAACAATGCTGTGGATATTCAGAACATCTTCGGTCGGGTAACGGGTGGGTCAGTATCGAATATTGATGGGATACTTCGAGCTAATGGAACAGCTAATCTGTTTCTGATTAATCCCAATGGGATTGTTTTTGGGAAAAATGCCTCGTTGAACATCGGCGGCTCGTTTGTTGCCACAACTGCAAATGCAATTCAATTTGGTAATATTGGCTTTTTTAGCGCTATTAATCCAGAAGCACCCTCACCATTACTGACAATCAATCCAACGGCATTACTTTTCAATCAAACTGTAGCTTCCCCGATTCAAAATAATTCAATAGCACAAGCAGGAGCGGATTTGACAGGCTCTGATACATTTGGACTACGTGTTCCGGATGGTAAGAGTTTGCTGTTAGTGGGTGGTGATATCAGCATGAATGGCGGATGGCTGAATGCGAGTGGTGGGCGAGTGGAGCTAGGAGGATTGGCAGGAACGGGAACGGTAGGGTTAAATGTGGATGGTAATAATCTAAGTTCGAATTTTCCCCAAGTAGTGCAACGAGCAGATGTAGTTCTCAGCAGATCTTTAGTGGATGTCAGTAGAAACAACGGTGGCGATATCCAGGTTTCAGGCAGACAGATAAAACTTACTGATGGTTCTGCGCTCAATAGTGTTGGTTATGATGGTGGCGGTGGGAATATTCAACTATTTGGTGAGCAGGTAACGTTCACTGATGGCTCGGAGATTGAGGTTATTACCTTTGGGTCGAAGCCTGGAGGAACTTTGTCTGTAACTGCCTTAGACAGCGTGAAACTAATTGGAGGCTCAGTAGCTGGCGGTTTGTTTAATCAGACTTTCGGTGTCGGAGATGCAGGAGACATAAAAATTGACACTAGGCAGTTAATTGTTCGGGATGGAGCACAGGTATCAGCCTCTACGGTTAGTGCAGGGCGGGGAGGAAATGTGGATGTGAAAGCTTCTGAATCTGTAGAAGTGATTAGCAGATTAGCAGATGGTAGTTCTGGCAGCGACTTGGGTTCTTTAGTCAAGGAAAAAGGAGCTACGGGAAATGCCGGAAACTTGACAATTAATACTAAACACCTAATCGTTCGCGATGGGGCATTCATATCAGTAGGGACTTTTGGCGCAGGGCGGGGAGGAAATTTGATTGTGAACGCCTCTGATACCGTAGAAATGATTGGCAGAGCACCAGATGGTAAAGTCAGCAGCCAATTGAGTATTGCGGCTCAAAAAGAATCTACGGGAGCAGCCGGAGACTTAAAGATTAACACAGGAAAGTTAATTATTAGAGACGGGGCGCAGGTATCAGCAGGGACTTTTGGCGCAGGGCAAGGGGGAAGTTTGACTGTGAACGCCTCTGACTCTATAGAAGTGACCGGATTTGGTATAAACAAAAACGGTCAGGAGATTTCCAGTGGCTTGTTTACTCAAGCCAATCCGGAAGCTAAGGGAGCAGCCGGAGATTTGAAAATTAACACGGGGAAGTTGAATGTACAGGATGATGCTCAAGTATCAGTGAGCAGTGTAGGGTCAGGGAATGCAGGCAGCCTTACAGTCAATGCTAACTCTATTAGGCTAGATAACGGAAAACTCGCAGGTGTAACGGCATCGGGTACGGGTGGGAATATTAGCTTACAAGTGCAGGATTTAATTCTAATGCGTAATGGCAGTGCGATCGCCACTACAGCTGCCAACAACGGTAACGGTGGTAATATCACGATCGGTGCCCGAAATGGCTTTATCGTTGCCATACCTGAAGAAAATAGCGACATACTTGCCAATGCCAATCAAGGTTCTGGAGGTCAGATTAGAATCAATGCCACTGGCATCTATGGACTAGAGAACCGCACTAAGCTACCTCCAAATCCAAAAATAAGTGAAATCAACGCCAGTTCACAATTTGGGCGAGAAGGCAATGTCCAAATTAATACAGACGTCGTAGACCCCAGTCGAGGATTAACACAACTCCCCACCAATCTCGTTGATGCTTCAAGTCAAATTGACAATAGCTGCAGTCCAGGTAGCAAGCTTAGAGCCAGTTCCTTTACCATCACCGGACGCGGTGGCTTACCCCCCAACCCCAGGACTGAACCCCTCACCAGTGATGCCGTGCAGGTAGACTGGGTAACTCTCAAACCCAGCACTAGAAAACACAAAAGCCATACTGTTACCAAAAAACCCACTCCTACACCAGAACCCATCGTGCAAGCTACTGGGTGGACGAGAAATTCTAAAGGGGAAGTGGTTCTGACAGCGGATGTGTCTAATGTCACCGCGACGAGTCTTGGGCAGAACTCCCCATCTTGCTATAGCTCACGGAACAATTAGCCGCCTTCAAGCAGTGAGGGTTCGTGTGGATTGCATAGTTGGAGATGCGCGAGCACGAACAGAAGATTGCTCAAGATAAAACTTTACAATTCGCTCTTGTGTGCGATCGCAAGCCGTTCAGATGAAGTTTTGTAAAGAAATAGCTAATTCTGCATAAACCGAGTGCGCTTGACACTGATAAGTAAACAGAGGTTATACAACGCACGATTGTTTAGTGTTTCCTCCCAGGGTAAGACCCACATAAACCATAACTCACTGCACTGTAGTAAGCTCACCATATGGATATATTATCTCCAAGCTATACGACAAACTCGCTCGTTACTACATCCCTAACACCTGTATTTGGGGATAATGTGCAAGACTTACTTGGTACTGGTGTCTTACATGTGAATCCCAGTGCCATCATTACGGTGAACAGTATTGATGATGCAGTACCTTCGATCCCTGGCGTTATCACTTTGCGGGATGCCATCAATCAGGCTGACACTGACACGGGTGAAGACTTGATTGTCTTTGATAGGTCGCTGTTTTCCTCTGAGCAGACCATTACCTTAAAACTGGGTGAACTAGACATCACCCACAACTTGGACATCATTGCCCCAAGGGACTCGTTAACGGGCGGGGACTTGGTGACGGTGAGTGGGAACAATGCAGCGCGTGTGTTTGAGATTGAGGATGGAGCATCTGCATACCTTGACGGTTTGATTGTTGAGTCAGGCAATGTGACGAATGAAAATGGTGGTGGAATTAAGAACAGTGGTGTCCTCGGCTTAGACAACAGCATTATTCGCGGCGACTCTGCCACCAAGCTTAGCGGCGGCAATGGCGGCGGCAATGGCGGCGGCATCTATAACAGTGGCACCGCAACGGTGAGTAACAGTACCATCAGTGGTAACTCGGCAATCGATAGGGGCGACGGCATCTTTAACATTGGCACAATGACGGTGAGCAACAGCACGCTCATTAGTAATTCACCATCCAAAGCCATAGCGTTGGGGGGTCACATCATCTATTCAAGCACTGCTGATTTTGGCGACAACTGGGTTTCCTCACCAATAAGCGGCGGCGGCATCCATAACATTGGCATAATGACGGTGAGCAACAGCACCATCAGCGGTAACTCGGCAGATAACGGTGGTGGCATTGCTAACTATAACAGCGCAACGCTAACGGTAAGCAACAGTACCATCAGCGGTAACTCGGCAACAGCCCGTGGCAGCGGCGGCGGCATCGATAACAATGGCACCTTAACGGTAAGCAACAGCACTATCAGCGGCAATTGGGCAAACCGCGTCGGCGGTGGCATCCATAACTTTGGCACTAGTACGGTGAGCAACAGCACCATCAGCAGTAACACAGCTCAAAGTAAAGGCGGCGGCATATATAACGATTACACTGGCACAGCAACGCTGTTGTTCAGTACAATGACCCAAAATCAAGCAGCCAACGGTGGAGGCGTGTATCAAGACGATGTTCCGTATTCTTCTACTTCTCGTCCTGGCTCATCCAAGGTGCGCAACACAATTATCGCCTCCAACCTTCATAGTGAGTCCGGTATTAATCCTGACATATCTGGCACTTTTATAAGCAATGGCTACAACCTCATTGGCGACAGCACAGGCAGTACCGGATTCGATGCCACAGGAGACATTGTTGGCACTCTTCGTAACCCCATTGACCCGCGCCTTGCTCCCTTAGATTTTTATGGTGGCTCCACCCAAAATTTCGCCCTTCTCCCAGATAGCCCAGCAATTGATGCAGCAGACCCAACTGTGCTAAGTACCGACCCCACAACCGACCAACGTGGTTTCCCTCGTCGCGCTGCCGATGGCAGAACCGATATTGGGGCATATCAATTCTCTAGTTGAACCGCTGGTTATTGTTAGTAATACCTCACTTAGATCTACATCTAGGTGGGGTTTTTGTTTGGATTAAGTACGTCATTACAGTGAACAGTATTGCCGATGCGGTGGATGACGTTAACTCAGGTGTGATCACCTTAAGGGATGCCATTAATCAGGCAAACGGTGACACAGGTGAAGACTTAATTGTGTTTGAGCGATCGTTATTTTCCACTGCGCAGACCATCACCCTGAAATTGGGAGAACTAGACATCACCCACAACTTGGACATTATTGCCCCACGTGACCCGTTGACGGGCGAGGATTTGGTGACAGTGAGTGGTAACAAAGTATCACGGGTGCTTGAGATTGAAGCTGGAGCCACGGTGAGCATCGATGGGTTGATTGTTGCCGATGGTCAAGCGACAGGTGATAACGGTGGCGGAATTAAGAACTCTGGTACGCTTACCTTAGATAGCAGCATTGTTCGCAATAATTCTAAACAAATTCCCACGTCTAATGACTTCCTCTCTTTTAGCACTTTTAACGGTGGTGGTATTTATAGCAGTGGCAACCTAACGGTAAACAACAGTACCATCAGCGGTAATGGTAATTCGACAGACTCTGGCGGCGGCATCTATAGTCGTGGTGACACGACGGTAAACAACAGTACCATCAGCGGTAATTCGGCAAGCTCTGGCGGCGGCATCTAT
>CAXTSI010000312.1:0-11120 GCA_964246695.1 uncultured bacterium | reverse complement strand
TAGCAATTAGCAATTAGCAATTAGCAATTAGCAATTAGCAATTAGCAATTACCTTATGCAGCCTGTAATTTGGAAAAGAATCAAAAATGAAATTGCTATTTGGCGTGTAGGTGCATTACCGGGCATTGCAGTGATGGCGCTAGTGATTATCCTGCGTTTAATTGGTTCAATGCAATCCTTAGAGTGGCTGGCTTTTGATAGTTTTCTCAGTCTGCGCCCTACGGAACCTATAGAAGAACGAATTGTGATTGTGGGGATTAATGAAGATGATATTCGTAGTGTAGGAGCCTATCCAATACCAGATCGAGAAATTGCAATTATGCTTAGGAAATTGCAATCCCTAGAACCGAGGGTTATTGGTATTGATATTTTTAAAGATTTACCTGTTGAGCCTGGTCATAGTGAACTTGTATCCACCTTTAAGGACATCAAAAATTTAATTGGTATTGAAAAAGTATTACCTGAGCAAATTTCTCCACCACCTGCATTGCCCCCTGAACAAGTCGGATTTGCCGATCAAATTACGGATTATGACGGCAATTTGAGACGTAGTTTGCTGTTGGTGACATCGACAGATCAAGGTTATAAGTTATCTTTGTCTTTATATTTGGCACAAGCTTATTTAGCTCATGAAGGTATAAGCTTAGAAAACGGAATTCGCGATCGCGCTGCTGTGAGGTTCGGCAATACTGAGCTACCCAGGGTGAAGTCCAACTCAGGGGGATATGTGGGAACAGATGCAGGTGGGGTTCAGGTACTACTCAATTTTCGCAGTGGTCGAGAACGATTTAGAACCATGACTCTGGGTGATATCAAAACTCTTAACTTTGATCGTAACTGGATACGCGATCGCATTGTGATTATTGGGATGGCTGCTCCTAGTGTTAAAGACTTCATCACTACGAGTGCAATTACATCCACCAAACCTACAACAGGGCGAGTTTATGGAGTGGAAATTCAAGCTCATGCTGTTAGCCAAATTCTCAGTGCAGTGCTTGACTCTAGACCACTATTAAACACTTGGTCAGACCCGTGGGAATATCTGTGGATCATCGGCTGGGGGATCTTGGGAATTGGTTTGGCTAGGCTAACAAAATATCCGTGCAGAAATTTTTTAGCTGTTGGTATTGCTACCAATAGCCTCATACTCATGAGTTATTTACTTATATCGTGGGGTTGGTGGGTTCCAGTCACACCAGCAATGCTTGTATTAGTTTTAAATGGTGTAGGACTAACTGCTTTATATCAATATGACCAAGGTTTGCATTCTAAAATTAACGCTCGCCAAGTGCTTATTGAACGCACATTTGAAACAATTCACAATGGACCACTACAAACCCTTGCTAAAATTTTGAAGTGTGTTCGAGAGCAGAATTTGCCCCCGAACGAATTACTACCAGAACTGGAAAAAGAACTTGAAAAACTAAATCATGAGCTACGGGGAGTTTATGAATATTTGCAACAGGAACCCCTCACTCAAGATCGTAGTCTCTATTTAGGAAGAGGGATAGAACTTAACGTGCAAGACCCAATTCACGAAGTTCTGTATCAAGTTTATAGCCATACCTTAGAGCGAGACTTTCCCTGCTTTAAAACCCTCCGGGTAAAAGTCCGTTCATTTGACGCAATAGACGATCGCAGCTTGAGTATTGAACAAAAACAAGGACTCTGCCGATTTCTAGAAGAAGCTTTGTGCAATGTTGGCAGACACGCCATAGGAGTTACCCGTCTCGAAGTCACTTACACACAAAAAGAAGGCTGGTACATTCTCAGCATTATCGATAATGGCGTGGGCATCCTCTCATCAAAAGAAGGTCGAGGAACACAGCAGTTGAAAAATTTAGCAAGGCAACTCAAAGGGAAATTTAGGCGATCGCCTGTTTCTCCTCATGGCACTCTTTGTGAATTGTCTTGGCCTGGTGATGAATCGCTTGGGCGGTCAGTCAGGAGGGTGGGCAGTGCCGACCAATTGTCCAAGAAGGTGGGCAGTGCCCACCCTACAATTATGTGATGAAATGTATTTTTCAGAAATGTAGATCAGTGAAATATGTAATGAATGTGAAGGATAAAACCTTGGCTCAGATGAAAATACTAATAATCACAAATCTTTATCCACCTCAAGTAATCGGAGGATATGAGCGTCAAATTGCTGACTGTGTTCGACTGTTACATCGTCGCGGTCACACTGTGTTGGTGCTGACAAGTAACACACAAGATTATACTTATAATTGCGAAAATACTGATTTAGAGCCTGTTGTTTGCCGCTGCTTGAACCTATGTGGAGTTTGGACTAATCAAGGAAACCAGTGGTTATCTATTGATGAAGTTGCAGAAAAGACTTTCATCAACCGCAAGACTTTAGCTTTAAAGTTGCAAGCCTTCAAACCAGATATTTGCCTAGCAGGTAATATTGACTTTTTGGGACTAGAACTTCTGGAAAAGATTTTGGCGGATGGTATACCAGTCGCTCATTATTTGATGAATCAACTGCCTGGCTATCCTGCTGAATTGACTCCTAAAAGTTCACTGTATCAGTACATTACCTGTAGCAATTGGATTCAAGAGAGTTTAAAGCAAAATGGCTACCCAGTAGAGATGGCTCAGACTATTTATCTAGGTGCAGCAGTTGAGGAATTTTATCAAGCAGAACTACCACCACGCGATCGCCTACGGATTACCTATGCTAGTTCGGTAATGCCGTACAAAGGAGCTGATGTTCTCATAAACGCTCTTTGTTTGCTTCATGCAAAAGGTGTTGAGTTTTCGGCGACCTTTGCTGGTGGCAGCTTAATGCCTGAATTTGTTGAGGAACTCAAGAAATTTGTTGAGTCTAAAGGTATGCAAAATCAGATTCAGTTTAGCGGAGTTCTCTCACGGCAAGAACTTCAGCAGATTTACCGTACACAAAATGTTTTAGTGTTACCTTCTCGCTTTCAAGAGCCTTTCAGCATTAGCCTACTCGAGGCTATGTCTGCTGGTTTGGCGATAGTTACTAGTAACACAGGAGGCTCACCGGAGGCTGTAGAGCATGGTCAAACAGGGTTAATCTTTGAGTCTGAGAATCCTTTAGACCTTGCCAATAAGTTATTTTACCTGCTCAGAAATCCTGATAAATGGGAAGCTATGACTCGACAGGGACAGCAGCGAGCATTATCTCAATTTAGTTTAAGCAGGACAGTGGAGCAACTGGAAGCAGCTTTGTTTCAACTAAGTAAGTCGCAATACTAGTCGGATAAGCGAAAATTAGAACCCCGGTTTCTTTAAGAAACCGGGGTTCTGGCATCTCAACTATCGTATCCCTTGCAGTATTGAAGTAAGTCGGCGTAGTTTACAATTCCTGTACTACCTTGACAACAGTATTTTTTAAGATATCCCATGAATAGTTGGAAGCATTTTTCATCCCTTTGCTTCTGAGTTCACTCTGTAAGTGTAAGTCTTCTTTTACAGTTAGAATTGTCTGAGCAATAGTATGAGGCGACACAAAAAATTGTCTTGCTCCTGTTCCCCAAACACCTATATCTATTGGGTCTAACAACACTCCTCCCTCACCCACTACCTCTGACATAATACTTCCATCGTTGGTTACTGCTACAGGCACTCCACAAGACTGTGCCTCTATCAAACCAAGTTCAAAGCCTCCACAGAATGAGACATTTACTACGAGATCGCAGCAGTTAAGTCTTTCAACATAATTGTAGTCATGAGGCATAGATAGTTGCCGCTCTGGTGTAATAGTTTTTTGTGGTTCTGATTGAGGGTGTAAATTAACGTCATCTTGAAGATATGGAACGCCTGTGAATTGATTAAAATTCTCCGGAGTTAAAATAACCAGATCATCTATCTCTAAATCTCTTGCTAATTCCTTGAGATTCCAACTCCCTGCCCCTACCAATGCCTCCTTCACCTGACAATGAAGGTAAAGCACTATATCAGAAGCTTTTCCTATTTTTTTGAGATGTTGGATAGCCATCATGACGCGAGGATGTTGCTTTCTTTCAATATTTCGCCCAAAAACGCCGACCACAAATTTTCCTGACAATCCCGCTTTCTGTCTCAATTCTTTTCGATTGGTTAGAGTCCGAAAAATATTAGGATCAACCCCATGAGGTGCTACGATAACTCCACCCATTCCTTTCTGTTCAAGAAAGTTGGCTACCGAATGTGTTGCCGTTATCTTTGCCGACATAACTGATAATGATTTTATCAAATCATCACATATAGGGAGACCATCACTCACAAAATAAGATATGGTTGTTTTTCTCCAGTTTACATACTGTAAAGCCCCTACCCATATTTGCACTTTGCCTAGATCAAAGTTTATTAACACTAAATCTAAATTTTCATATCTGACAAAATCCGACAGGTTTTTAATTACATCAGGTGAAGCATATCCTCCAGCTGCCCATATTTTACAGGGAAACTTAGAGCGGTCAAATGTTTCTCCAGACAGACCTAGTCCAAAGCAAGTCACATAATGACCTGCCTGTACTAGTGCCCGCATAATTTGATTACAAGTAATGCCAAAGCCAGTTGTCATTGAAGGAGCTTCAGAAATGATGCCTATTCTCATTGCAATTCTTCCTTATTAGTTTCTCTGAAGACGAAATTTTCATAAAATTTGATTTAGGCCGATCCTGATTATTTAAAACTTACCCCTTAAGTAGTATTATAGAGCAGTCATGAAGTTATGTGCATTGCTACTTAGCTATACTCAGATCTTGCACCAATCCCTAACGAATAGAATTCGCGCGCCAGTCGCCTAGGTCGGTTTTCCCGACAGAGGCGACTGGCGCGCGACTTACAGTCGTCAGGTGCAAGATGTGAGTATATTCACATTTTGCACCTACCCGCTCGATATACCACCAGGGAATTTATTCCCTGTTTATCAGCATCCAGAATGGTGCGTTACGATCAATCACGCACCCTGCGAAAGTTGCACCCTGATTAAATTCACAATCCTTAGCAAGCTACCAAACTGACTGTCCAGTTTGGTAAAATTCAGTTGTGTCTATGTTTTTCTTTCCTTTATATTTATGGCAAACATCGTTATTCAAGGATGGCGATTCATTCCCCATTCCTACTCAATTATTAATCAATTTCAGTGTTTAGAACTACTAAAGCGACCGGGCATCAATATTTTTCATGAAGATCTGCCATTTTTTCAAAAAAATTGGCAATCAATCAATGGAATTTTTGATAAACCTGCTGAAACAGCACTGCAAACCATTCCTCAGCCTTCTTCAAACCTGCAAGTTGACGCAGTATTACGTATTAGTTACCCATATAATCTTGAGGCATCTTCTGCACCAAAAACCTGTGTGTTTGGTACTGCAGAAGTAGGCAGAGTAACTTCTAATATGTTATCAACTTCTTTCTCCCTTAGAGAAGCTCATCGTAGCTCAGATAGCATTATCATCACACCTTCTAATTGGTCACGCTTAGGATTTATTCATAGTGGTGCTGACCCATCGCGTGTAGTTATAGTTCCACATGGTGTTGATCCAAATATATATAAACCTTTAAGTGACTCCGATCGCAATAAATTGCGTTCAGAACTGGGTTGGTCAGGGTTTATTTTTCTGAATGTCGGTGCAATGACTCCCAATAAAGGGCTTCGTTTTTTATTGAATGCTTTTGCTGTAGTTATGGATAAATATCCTGAGGCAAAATTAGTTTTAAAAGGCTTAGACTCTTTATACCCCTCTAAGGAGCTTTTACTCAAAAATATTGAAGATTTGAAATATTTTGACACAGAAAAGATTATGCAGCGGTTGATATACATTGGAGAAACAATGCCCTTTTCTAAGGTTTCACAGTTGTATCAAGCTGCCGATGCTTATGTATCCCCTTATTTTACAGAAGGTTTTAATATGCCAGTTTTAGAGGCAATTGCTTGTGGATTGCCTGTGATCTGTACAAAAGGTGGACCGACAGATGATTTTACTACACCAGATTTTGCTCTATATATAGAAAGCAAACTTCAAGAATGTAGACTGGACGAGCATAACACTGAATTAATGCTACTCCCTGACATAAAACATTTAATTGAACTGATGACAGTAGTAATCGAACATCAGGATTTTAGAGCTTTATCTCGCATTACTGGACCATTATTCGTAGCTGCAGGATTTACCTGGCAAAGAGTGATAGACCAACTGCTTGATGTGCTCGTACCGTCAGAGAAAGGATAAATGTATTTTTCCGAAATCTAGATGACTTTTGACTTTTGACGAGCGAATTGGGGCGCGTGACCTTAGCGGATTATTTTGTAATTAAAAAATAAAATGTTAAGTAAAAACAAAGAATAAATGTATTTTTCAGAAATGTAGATGACTGAAATCGGTAATGAATTTAACTTAGTTTAATAATAAACTAGTTATAGCAAGTCTAAATGATTCGTAAACGCAGAGAAACCCGGTTTCTTAAAGAAACCGGGTTTCTGAGGGCTCGTATTTTTACAATTAAAATAGGATTGCTATATTTAAAATATGGTTTCCATTGCTTTTGGTGTAGAGTAGACGATGACTCAGAAGAAGTGGCTGCAAAAAATTTTTGATATCAAAGTTTTAATAAGTTGTGCTTTGATCGTCATGTTCTCGTTCACTCAGCCAGCCCTAGCTGCGTATCAGCCACCCAGCGATCTGAAGCCGCCAACTGTCTATACAGACTCATCAGGCGTTAGGGGAGGGGGCAAACTCAGTGGTCGGCGGCTCACCCTACTTGCTCCGATTACACACGTTGGGCAAACTACTTTGTCTCACCCAACATTTGCTTGGTTTGTACCTGACGAAAAACCAAAGCCGATGGAATTCACTCTGTATGAGTTTGACACCAATGACGATCCCAGCAAGGTAGTTTATAAGCATGAGTTGCAAAGTTTAGCCGGGATCGTGAAGCTATCGTTGCCTATTCAGCTACCAGGGTTAAGCTTGGGTAAAAGATATCTTTGGCAAGTGGAAACCTTGTGTAACCGTAACCATCCATCTCGAAATTTACTTGCTAGGGCAGAGATTGAGGTTGTACAAATGCCACAGAATTTGAAAACTGCACTTTCTGACAGCCACCAACACAAACGAAAAGCTACTCTCTACGCTCAATCAGGCATATGGTACGATGCCATAGGCGAAGCTCTTTCCTCCACGGCAAATGAACAACTGGAAATTGCCACAAATTTGTTAGAAGACCTCAATTTTCTAAAGCCAGTTACCCACTAGGATCAGCGGTGCCCAGTAGTAGGGATGAGCATATTTTTTCCCAGTCGCAATCAGTGATTTTTGAGCCGCACCTAAAGCCTCCGCTTTACCCATTCCGGTATTGCGCCATTCTTCGTAAAATTTTGTGACTAAAGTTACAGTAGCAGCATCATTAATTGACCATAGGGAAGCGAGGGCACTTCTGACACCAGCTTGCAGCGCCACACCAGCTAGACCAAGAGCAGCAAGGTCATCTCCGCTGGCAGTGTCGCAAGCAGTAAGTGTCAGTAGTTCTACTGTTTCAGGACCATGGGCAACACTGCGAATGACATTATTTAGGTCAGCGATCGTCAGCTTTTCGTTATTGCCTGTGACAAGGAAAGTACCCTCCGGAACGCTGCCAAATTCACCGTGAGTTGCAATGTGAATTATTGGGTAAACAGTATGTATGAGTTCATCTTGCAAGCGATCGCGTGTAAAATCCTCATTCAACAACTGCTTACTTGCGGGAATTTGTGCCTCAACTTGACTGATTTCTTGTCCGACGTTGGTCAATGCTTCATATGTACGACCTTCAACTATGGCATCTTTGGTTAACCCCGCAGCTAGCGCTCGCAAATTTTCCCGGTTGACTGTTTGCAGATCTGTCAGGGTCAGACTTGGGGTTGTCGCAATAGCATACTTCTCCACCAAGAATTTCTCACCATCATGGAGTGCTGCCATCGGTACACTGCGGAGAATTCCGTCTTGGATGAAAACTAGAGTTGTGATTTGCGATGACTCTAAATCATTTGTAAAAGGACGAACAATCCAGTTGTACAGCTTCTGTGCTTGTTGAGGATTGTAAATGATGTCACTACGTTTTTCCAGTCCTATACGAAATTCGTTGATTTCTTGTTTAAGGCTTTTATTATCAAGGTTTATCCATGTAAACCTCTTTTGACCACTAGGAAGACTAACTATAATTGCGGTCCGGTCTTCTAAAATAATTGAGCTAAAGACAGCCGTGTTTGCTCCGACTAAATCAACTCTTTTTTGATTAACTGCTGTAGAGATAGAATCTTTTCCCAGATAATTTTGCAGCTCTGCCACTTTCAGAGTATCTAAGGTGGTAAGTACATAACTTAGATTCTCATTGCTATTTTTGCTTGATGTCTGTGAGTCATCCTCTAAACTTAGCTTGAGTTCAATTAACTCACGGTAGATCGGTTCAATGGTATCGCGCAGGTCAAGCTGCAAGTCTGGATTAGCAATCAGAATATCACGGCGGACTTTTTGTAGCGCCGCAACGGCTCGTTCATAAGCTGTGATTGCCTCAACTGGTTTATTTTGCGCTTTCATTATCCGTCCAGCTTGCCACTCCCACAAATACAGGCTATTTTTAGCATTCAAGTGTTGGATCGCAACCGACTGAGCTTGTTGAGTTAATTTTAGGGCTTGCTGATATTCCTGACGACACTCATATATATGACCAAGATTACCTAAAGCAAAGGATAAGGCGCTAAAATCTTGTAACCGGTGTGCAATTGAGACTGCTTGATTGAGTAGCTTTAATGTCAATTCAATGTCTGGCTTCAGAGGAACTAAAGCATACTTTTGAAGCAATCCAGAGGATTTTTCTTGTGCTTCTTTTTGTGGACATTGGGCTAACGGCGAAATTGTATCAACTGGACAAGATTGCACAAATCTAGCTAATTCTATTGCTGCATAAACTTTTGAGGGCGAATCGCTTAAGCTCTCAAAAAGAGCTAAAGCTTGTTGCAATTTTGATTGAGCTAAGTTTGATTGGTTGGTGCGATTTGCTGGTGGAATTGAATTGAGCAACTCGCGCATTTCGCCAAGTTGATCGCGGCGGAGGCGGGCAATATTTATACTTTTATCGAAATATTCCAGAGCTTGGAAATCATAACTTAAAGCTTGTTTTTTCAATAGATTAGCCTTGTCAAAATCGCCCAATTCCTGTGCGGAGTTTGCCCGACCATAATTAACCCGAGCAAGGCTAATATAGGCATTTCCCAAATTGTTTAGAGCAGCAGCGCGATCGACAGAATTATTAATTTGCTCAGCCAGAAAGGCACTCTGTTGTAAATCGGCAATTGCTTGCTTGTAATCGCCGTCAATTCGATAAGCCTCTCCTCGGCTTAAAAGAGCTGCCGCCTCCAAGGTCAGATCTTTGTAAGTACGGGCAATCAGCAGCGCACTATGAGCAAGAGCGATCGCTTCTCCTGGTTGCCCTAAACTGCTGTACGCTTGCGCACGGATGGTGAGCAAGCGCTGAGCTTGGGGCAAGTTTTGCATTGCATAATAGGCGATCGCCCGATCCAACCCTATCAGTGATTGAAATAACGGAACATAACCCAGCCATAAGCTGCTTGCAAGACTACATAGGAATATCAATCTTAACCAGCGATGAACACTGGGTATGCGGTATCTACTTTGCATGTAAGGGCGCTTTAGTCCTAGATTTTTGCCTCTTTTGACTACTAGATTTTCCTGGTGATTACTATTACTAAGTAACAAGTTTTACTTTATTCTTCTCATTATAAAAATTTGCGGAAAAAAATTACACTAAATTGCCAGTCATTTTTTTATATGAATAAATAAAAAAATCGGAAGAAAATCAGACGATCGTGTAAATTTATTGTTAATTTAAATTAAGTGAGATTTTTGGCAAAGAAGTAGTCAGGAGTGTCTCGCAAAAAAATTTTACTCAATAACCGTGCCACTATAGAAAATAGGGCGTTGCTGATTCCATGTATGAAAATGATTTTACGTGCGGACCAAAATCATTGTAGAGACGTAGCACTGCTAAGTCTCTACATCCGGATTCATACAAATTGAAAGCAACGCCTAAAATAGAGTGCTAAATTCAGCAAGAGGAAGGCAGGCATAAGGCTGTGCAGATAACATTCCTAGGGACGAGTTCCGGTGTACCGACGCGATCGCGTAATGTTTCTAGTGTCGCCCTGAGATTACCTCAACGGGCTGAGATGTGGTTATTCGACTGTGGCGAAGGTACTCAGCATCAAATTATCCGAAGCGACCTGAAAATCAGTCAACTCTCCCGAATTTTTATCACCCATATGCACGGCGACCACATCTTTGGCTTGATGGGTCTGTTGGCTAGCTGCGGCTTAGCTGGTAATGTGGAACGCGTTGATATTTATGGTCCACCTGGATTAAATGAATACCTGCAAGCCGCCGGACGTTACTCTCATACACACTTTTCCTACCCCGTTAAAGTTCACGCCATCAGTCCAGGAGTGATTTACGAAGACGATGAATTTACCGTTACCTGTGGTCTTTTGCATCACCGCATTACCGCCTTTGGCTATCGCGTAGCGGAAAAAGACCGACCAGGGCGGTTTGATGTGGAAAAAGCTAAGGCGTTGCAAATTCCGCCAGGTCGCATTTACGGTCAACTTAAACGCGGTGAAACGGTAACCCTCTCTGATGGGCGAGTGATTAATGGTGCAGATCTGTGTGGTCAGACAGAAATTGGACGCAAGATTGCGTATTGTACAGACACAGTTTATTGCGATGGTGCGGTGGAATTAGCACAAGATGCAGATGTGTTAATTCACGAAGCAACCTTTGCCCACCAAGATGCGGACATGGCTTTTCAGCGGTTGCATTCCACAACAACAATGGCGGCGCAAACAGCTTTAGTCGCTGGGTCGCATCGCCTAATTATGACTCATTTCAGTCCCCGCTATGCTCCCGGAAATCCCTTGGAATTGAAGGATTTACTTCAAGAAGCCCGTGCTATTTTTCCTAATACGGACATGGCTTCTGATTTTCTGGTATGGGATGTACCCAGGCGGCGAGAAAAGGAGTTAACTACAGTATGAGGGGTATGGGGAATCGCTAATTGTTCATTGCTAATTGCTAATTGCTAATTGTTCATTGCCATTCCCCATTCCCCAC
>CAXTSI010000311.1:0-11186 GCA_964246695.1 uncultured bacterium | reverse complement strand
ACTCCCCACTCCCCACTCCCCTTATCTTATTTTTAAACCCACAGCTTCAGAGATGGAATTTAATTTGTTTTGTTCTAACTTGGAGCTTAAACCTTCAAGAATACGACGTACCATAAGTGGACCTTCATAAGTCCACCCTGTATAAACTTGGATCAGGCTTGCACCTGCAGTAATTTTCTCCCAAGCGTCTTCAGGGGTAAAAATGCCGCCAACACCGATAATCGGCATTTTTCCTTGGGTTTGCTGCCAAATAAAACGAATGATTTCAGTGGAACGATCGCCTAAGGGCGCACCGCTTATACCACCAGCTTCTTCGTTGACAGACTTGCCTGTCTGGGCAATAATCTGAGTTTTCAGTTTATCCCGGCGAATGGTAGTGTTAGTAGCGATAATTCCAGCCAGTTGGTAGGTTTTGGCGAGGGAAATAATATCGGCGATCGCATCCCACTCCAAATCAGGTGCTATCTTGACAAAAATAGGCTTATGTGCATTATTTTCATGTTGCAAGGCATCCAAGATAGAACCTAGCATGGCTGCATCTTGAAGCGATCGCAACCCGGGCGTATTTGGGGAAGACACATTGACAACAAAATAATCTCCACAATTCTGGAGTAAGCGAAAACTATTGAGATAATCCTTTGCAGCTTCTTCTAACGGTGTTACCTTAGACTTACCTAAATTTATACCTATAGGTATTGACAAGGTAAACTGATGCTTAATCTGTGCTAACCGCTCTGCCATTGCCTGTGCCCCGCAATTATTAAAGCCCATGCGGTTAAGAGCAGCTTTGTCTAAGGGCAAGCGAAACAATCGCGGACGCGGATTTCCTGGTTGTGCGTAAAAAGTTACAGTTCCCACTTCTGCAAAGCCAAAACCAAGGCTAGACCAAATGGGAGTTGCTACACCATCCTTGTCAAACCCCGCTGCCAAACCCACAGGATTAGGGAAGTTTAGCCCAAACAGAGTTTGTTCCAGACGCCTATCAGATAGGCACAAGGACTGTAGCTGTTTGTTTACCCAACTAGCTGGTGGGCGATGGCTAGTGTTTAATAGCCAGCTTAAAGAGCGAATTGTCTGTCTATGTAACCACTCTGGATCTGTTTTTACCAGAGAGAACAAAATCGGACGAATTAAAACTTGATAAATATCCAATTCAGCTTTACCAATTTTAGATTTTCAATAGGGAATGGGGAGTGGGGGCCCCGAGTTCCCCACTCCCTACTCCCCATTACCTATTGAAGAATTGCTTAATCACAGTGCTATCCTGGGCATCTTATATATTAACAAGCACTCATTACCGATCGTTCAGATGGGGCAGCCACAAAAACTTATCGCCGCCGAACAACAGATCCTTTCCTTAGGGCGCGTCCTCCAGAACCTGCGGGAAGAGGATAATGTTGACGTTCTGATTGAAACTACCATTTCTTATCTCAACGAGCAGTTTGACTACAACCTGATTTGGATTGCTTTATACGATCGCCTGAATCACATATTAATTGGCAAAGGCGGCATTACGCCGGGTAGTGACACTAATTTTTGGCAACAAAGATTAGTTCTCAGTCCAGGGGATTTATTAGAGCAAGTGGTGATTTCACAGAGTCCGTTGGGTGTAGCGGATTTGCGAACCGAAAACCGAGCTGAAGGATGGCGGGAACTGGCACAAAAGTTCAATATTCAGGGAACGATTATTTTGCCAATTCGCTATAAAGACCGCTGTTTAGGTTTAGTGTTGCTGGGTTCCGGGCGTTGGGGTTACTTAGTAGGTGGTGAAGCAAAAGCACAACTGATGATGGTTTTGGGCGAACTGGGAGCAGTGCTTTATCAAATTGAAATAGGTTTGCAGCATAAGCAAACCAAGCGCTGTGAAGAGCCTTTGCTCCAATTGCTGGAAAATTTGCGCTCTCTTAGTAACCTAGAGCAAAAACTAGAAGCAGTGGTGCACGCCACCCATAAATTTGTTTTGCCCACCCGCACAAATATTTACTGGTTTGAGCAATCCCGACGCTACTTTTGGCTGAGAGTTAGTAATCAACTACTTAACGTAATGTCGGCAAGAAGCTATGAGCAAGAGGTGGCAGGAATTACGATGCAGGATTTGAGCGACTTTTATTATGCCTTGTCCAGCAATCAAATTGTCACAATTGGGGAAAGCCGCAGTTCTCTCAAAAGTAATTTCACGGGTAAGCTGCTGCAACGCCTGCGTGTGCGCTCACTTTTAGCAGCTCCGATCATCTGGCAAAAGGACTTGGTTGGCTTTCTAGCAGTAGAAAGCAAAGAAGCTCGAATTTGGACGGAAGCCGACAAAAATTTCGTCAAGGGTGCTGCTGGGTTAATCTCCCTAGTAAACAATCGCGAAGATATGGAAAGCACTATAAAAAAAATTCAACTTGACGCTCAGCTAACTGGTCAAATTGCCCAGGCTATCTATAGTAATGACGATCTTAAGTCAGTTTTATACAATTGCGCGGCGAGAGTGTTGGACCGATTTACTGCCATGCGGTTTTTGCTGTTGCAGTACGACACTGACCAAAATAGGTATCAAATTTTTTACCAAAGCCAACCGCACAATAAAAGATTGTTGACATTTGCCCTCGATCCCCTCAAAGAATTGGATTGTCAGCTTTTACAAAATGCAAAAGAAGCGGTGGGTATTGAAAATTTAGAGTCAGATTTGCGGTTTTTTAACTGGCGTTCCCCTTTGTTAGCAAATGGCATGCGATCGCTTCTAATTGGTAACTGCACTCAAGGTCATATACCAGAAGCGCTTTTAGTCATTGCAACTGAAATCAATCGCTGTTGGACAACTGCGGAAAAGGAACTGCTGCAAGTTGTTAGTCAACAGATTGGTGTGATTTTCCGTCAGTGGCAACTTCACCAAGAAACCTCGCAGCAGCAAAAAATTTTGCGTAGCTTTCAGCAAAGCTTGCATATTATGGAAGAGGCACAGAGGGCGAAAGAAAGACCTCTCCAGCAGTTGGAACTTGCAGCACTGGAACAAATAGCATCTGTTCTCAACTGTCCTTTGGTGATACTGCTATCCTGGACGTCTGGGCAGAATGTGGCAGAAATTATCCCTGGGGTGATTGCCAATAGTCGGTTTGCCATTGTTGCGGATACACCAATCTCACTCCAGACTGAGGCACTGATTCAATGGGCGCTTTCTATGGATGGTATGTTGACCCTAAAGGTGGATGATTTACCACCTGATACCAAGAAATGGCTGAATGGTCCAAGTATTGGTCAAATTTTGGTTATGGCATTACGCACTGCTGGTGATTATGAATCCACAGGTGTGGTGTTGATGGCAGACCATTTAGAGCGTCAGTGGTCAGAACAAAGTCTCAGTGCTACAGAAACACTAGTTTGCCAACTGGCTTGGTCGCGTCGCTGGCTGCAAATTACCCAAATTCTCCACTCAACAACTGAAGAATTACAACAACTCAATTGGTACAAACACCGTCGTCTAGAGGAAATGCAAAGAACGGTGACATTGTTACTGAGTCAAATGCAGGATTTGGGAATTCCTGCGAATGAACTGACTCAAATGCGCTACCGGCAATTGCTGCGGCAGTTAGACAACACAACTGCTTCAATAACTGCAGTCCTAAAACTTGAGCAGTGGCAGTTGCATATTAACCAGGAAACAATGTCAATTAGCAGTTTGCTGAAGCGATCGCTCGAAAGAGTTGAAAATTTAGTGAAACAAAAAAAGCTGTGGGTAGGTGTGCATGGTTTAGGACAACAAGTGCAGGATGAGGAGTTAGGAAAAAACTCCTCACTCCTGCCCAAAGTTCAAACCTCAGGCTATCCTAACTCCTCACTAGCGATCGCTGGCGACCTACAGAAAATTGAATTAGTTCTCTATGAATTGTTGGTTGCTGCTTGTCACCGTTCTACAGGTGTGGGAAGGATTGACATTTGGTGTCGCCGCTTAGATCAGCTTGCGGCGACCACTGGTGTTGGGGCTTGTCGTCAGACATTGCTAGAGGTGTCAATTACAGACAATGGCATTATTGAACCACAGTTACTGGCAGATCTACATCAAGATACTCTTAAAGATGTGCTTGCTCCCTCCACTCTCGACCAACCACCAGGTTTACATTTGCTGATTTGTCAAAACCTCATGCAACAACTAGGAGGAGAATTACATTTCTATCAATTACCAGATGGTCGGGTAGTCAATCGTTTGCTATTGCCGTTAGCTGATTGAAATTATGGCGATTTTCAATTGAGTTCATCACCCTTAAGACCAGCCCTTTCAAGGTGAAGCGTAAAAATGAAGTTTTTCTTCATCTTCTTCCTCGACATTAGCCGATAGAAAAATGATATTATATATAATATCAACGTTGTTAAAAATGAAAGATTACAAAAAAATATTAAATTATGACTAAAGTAGAATTTACTATTCCCGTTCATTCTGTTAATAATACCATCAGAGAAGAAGCAGAAACTAAAGCCAAAGAAGCTTATGTAATGACTCTACTTAAATATGCTCAGATCTTGCACCAAGGTGAAAAACCGGGTTTCTTGAGAATGACTAATGGTCAAACCCTATATTTTTGGTTGAGAAACCCGGTTTTTTTGGTCTTGTTGAGAATGGTGCAAGATCTGAGTATGGAGAAATTAGCAGTGGTAAGGCTAGTCAATTACTAGGAATTTCTCGAATTGACGTAATAGATTTAATGTCTAAATATGAGATATCTCTATTTGACGATAGTATGACTTTAGAAGAATTCCAGCAAGAGGTTAATCAGGCAAAAATGAAATTACAAGGCAATAATCTATGATTGTTGTCTCAGATACAACCCCATTAAGTGAACTCTGCTGAACACTTGGTTTTACATCATAAAAATTACTTTTGGTAAATTTTTGACGAATTAACCCCTCCAAATCACCGTAGTTGCATAAGTGTTCAGTATGCACAATATACAGCCACGATCGTTGCTAGCATTGGGTTATCCAATCCAAATCTGAGAAATCAAACTCTAAGAAAGCACGGTATTGATATGGGACGTGTTCGTTCTAAATCTGACCTACCTACAAAAGTCTGTCCGGTATGTCAACGCCCCTTTACTTGGCGCAAGAAATGGGAAGATTGTTGGGACGAGGTGAAATACTGCTCAGAACGTTGCCGTCGGCGGCGTTCTGAAGCTACAAATGAAACAAATTAAACCCTGACTGAGACGCAAAGAGTACAAAGGACAGATGAATTTAAAAATACAACCTAAATTAATTATTCATGGTGGAGCTGGTAGTTCCTTAAAAAGTAAAGGAGGAATGGAGACAGTGCGCCGATCGCTCTATCCAGTGGTAGAGTCAGTATATTCTTTACTACTATCGGGAGTAAGTGCCAAAGAAGCAGTGGTGCGGGGTTGTCAAATGTTGGAAGATGATCCCTGCTTTAATTCTGGTACTGGTTCAGTGCTGCAATCAGATGGTCAAATCCGCATGAGTGCTTCTCTAATGGATGGTGAGGCTCAAAGTTTTAGTGGCGTGATTAATGTCTCGCGGGTCAGAAATCCCATTGAGTTGGCGCAATTTTTACAGAACTCGCCTGACCGGGTGCTGTCAGATTTCGGCGCATCTGAACTGGCGCGGGAGTTGCAAATTCCCAGCTACAACGGTTTAACCGAGTTACGATTGCAAGAGTGGATACAAGAGCGTCAAGACAATTTTAAAAGAGCAATGGCTGGGGTAGTAGCAGAAGAGGAACTGCTAGAAACCAGCAATGCCCGACGCGGCACAATTGGTGTAGTTGCTTTGGATACTCATGGAAGGCTAGCTGCTGGCACTTCCACCGGTGGTAAGGGATTTGAGCGGCTTGGTCGCGTCAGTGATTCTGCTATGCCAGCAGGAAATTATGCTACAAAGTATGCAGCAGTTAGCTGCACGGGAATTGGGGAACACATTCTTGATGAGTGCTTAGCACCAAGGATTGTGGTCCGTGTGACCGATGGTATGACCCTTAAGGATGCTATGCAGCGCACGTTTGCAGAAGCAAGCGAACATAACCGAGATTTTGGGGCGATCGCCCTTGATGCACATGGTGCGATCGCTTGGGGTAAAACTAGCGAAGCCCTCCTCGCCGCCTACCACAACGGCGAAAAGATCGGTGATACCTTGGAAATTCCTGTAGGTACAGACATCGGCTGCCTTTTCTAGTAAAAAGTAAAGAGGCAAAAGGTAAGATTTTTCTTCCTTTTGCCTTGTCTTTCCCAAATCTGTGAATTATTTATAATTTCTATTTCTCATCAACTAAATTAACTCCGTGAGTAGCTCTTTAACAGTTTTTCCAATGACTGACCAATTGAGACGAGACTCATACTCATGAAACGCAGAAAGAGCTAAACTTTTATATTGAGAATAATTAGACCAAAGGTCACTAATATATTGACAATACTCTGAGATATCAGCATCTTTTGAAAACAACTTACCGTTCAATCCATCCTTAATAACTGATGGTATTCCACCTTCAATCCTGGATATGCAAGGAACCCCAAATGAGTTAGCCTCGCAAAGAACGACTCCAAAACACTCTGCTTTAGAAGGCATGATTAAAAAGTGAGATTCAGCTAATAGTCTATCAATTTGTTGTCTTCCCTCTTTTGTGGTCTTACTTATGAAACCTAAAGCTTTAACATAGTTTGGAAGAGAACCTTTTAAAACTGGTTGACATCCGACTACTGTTAGCTCTGCACTAACCCCTGCTTGGTTTAACTGTCTAGTCACCTCAAGAGCTATGTCTCCTCCCTTTCTAAACCAATCCACACCGAAAAATAGCAATTTGCATTTATTTGGAGATCTTAACTCCAGTAAGGACTTTATATCATAAATGTTCCGATCGCATTCAATATTTGCACCCAAAGGAACAACTTTTACTTTTGAAGGATTAATTTTATAATATTCGATAGCTATTTTAGCCGCCCATTCAGATGAATAAATAGCTAATTTACATCTTTCAAGAGCAGATTTTTCTAGTGCATGACCATTTTTAATGGTTTCTTTGCATAAGTTGCTGTATCCGGAGTAATAATCTATCACTCCGGCAAACGTAGCATCTGTCCAAAAAACTATAGGCTGATTACATTCGAGATAAGCAATAGGAACTGTTCCTTGAGCAAATACTAGATCCGCATCAATACTAGATAATCTTTCACTAACTTGATGTGCATAGTCTTTGAGAACGAGAGGCTCTCTGTCCCTCAGATAAGTTTTCTTAAAAAAACGACTTCGGTATATACGTTCCTTTGCGGTGGAAAGTCGTAAATACCTTTCCTCTAAAGGACCGATATACTCAACTGACATGGATTGATTTTTCAGAGCCAAGGGCATGTAATAACCTGTTCCTGACCACTGCCTAATATCCTTAGCATCGTAGGTGGTTACATAAGCTATTTTCATGGAGCTGGATCTCATTCCATAATGATTGGTCGGGAGCATCTAAACTAGGAATACACTTGTATACAAATAACAACAGAACATCTACATATCCGGATGTATTTGTACAAAATTTTACACAATTGAGATGCTTTTGCCGCCAAATCCTATATGAACGAGACTATTCTTTTGTGGATTTCAAGCGCCAACCTGGTTTTACCACTTGGTGGGCACGGGCAATCACCAAACAATCATTAGGGACATCTTTTGTAATTGTGGAACCAGCTGCTACGTAAACATCATTTCCCAGGGTTATGGGGGCAATTAAAACGCTATTAGAACCTGTACCAGTGCGATCGCCGATAATAGTACGGTGTTTTTTTATACCATCATAGTTGGCAGTAATTGTACCTGCACCGATATTGACGCGATTTCCTGCCGTGGTATCGCCCAAATAGGACAAATGAGCAACGTTGGTCTTATCACCCAACTTGGTATTTTTTAATTCCACAAAATTCCCCACACGACAACCAGCACCCACTTCCACATGACCGCGCAGATGGGCATAGGGACCAATCTGAGTTCCCGCTTGTACGATGCTATTCTTTACCACAGAATAGAGTGCCGTGACATTTTCACCTAACTGGCTGTTTTCAATTAAACTTCCTGGACCGATGCGGCTTCCTGTCTGAATGACTGTATTGCCTCGTAGGTGAGTTTGAGGTTCAATAATCACATCCGGTTGTAATTCTACGGTGTCATCAATAGTGATGCTGGGGGGGTCTATGAGAGTAACACCCGCCGCCATCCATTTTTCTTTGATTCGCCTTTGTAAAATCTCATACGCTGTTGCCAGCTGTAGGCGATCGTTTATGCCGAGAATTTCTTGGCAATCCTGTAAATCTACTGCCATGACTGGTGACAACTGACTCACAGCATCGGTTAAATAGTATTCTTTCTGGGCATTGTTTGTCTGCAAGTGCGGTAAAACTTTTGCTAAATCCTGCCACCGGAAGCAGTAAATTCCAGCATTGATGCGGCAATTTTGTTTTTGAGTAGGAGTACAATCCCGGTCTTCGACGATTTGTTGTAGGATATTTTGACGATCGCAAAAAACGCGCCCGTAACCATTGGGATCGCTCAAGTACGCGGTGAGGATAGTGGCGGCGTTTTGGTGTTCTTGATGAATTTGCAACAGTTGTTTAAGGGTTTGGGTGCGTAACAACGGCACATCTCCAGATAACACCAGCAAATCCCCAGTGTAGTCTTCTAAGTAGGGGAGTAATTGCTGGATAGCATGACCTGTCCCCAGTTGCACAGTCTGTTCGACAAACTCTAGAGTGGGAATTGACTGCATGGCTGCTTTCACTTCCTCCCCCTGATATCCCACAATCACCATCTGCCTTGAAGGCGAAAGCGGTCTTGCACTCTCCAGAACTCGTTCGATGAGCTTCATCCCACCCAAATAATGTAAGACCTTGGGCAGGTTTGATTTCATCCTTGTTCCACGTCCCGCCGCTAGAATTGCTACAACTACCATACTTAGCTATTGGCTATGAGTGAACTGCTTATTAATGCGCTGACTAATTTGAGTGTAGGCTCATAATGATACAGCGCGATCTTCTCGCAACCCTAAATAAAACTTGCCGACAAATACTAATCTTTGTAGTCGGCAATAAACGCTGCAAACTGCTCCATTAGTTTGGGATTGCGCCAACCCGAGTTGGTTTCTTCCGCCATCACACAGAGCGCTTCAACTCTAGTAAAAGCTCTTTTATAAGGTCGTTCGCTTGTCAGAGCATCATAAATATCAATTATCTGAAACACTTGTGCCAGGTAGGGAATATCATCCCCAATCAATCCATCAGGGTAGCCCGATCCGTTCCAACGTTCGTGGTGATGGCGAATGATGGGAATCACACCCCGCATGCTACGTAGTGGTTGGCAGATTTTTTCTCCAATCAAAACATGCTGTTTCATAATATCCCACTCTTCGAGGGTCAGTTTGCCACGCTTGAGTAGCACCGCATCAGGAATGCCTACCTTCCCAATGTCATGCAGATAACCTCCCCACATCAAATCCCGTATTTGAATGCGTGAAAAATTGAGGTATTCACCAAAAGCTTTTCCGAGTCTCACCAAACGTTCGCAGTGGTCGCCAGTATTCGGATCGCGACTTTCAATTGCCCCAGCAATGGAAAATAGCACTTGTTCGGCGTGGTCCAAATCTTCATTTAAACGCTTCTGCCGCACCAAAGACTTCACACGCGCCGCCAGTTCTACACGGTCAAATGGTTTGGTAATAAAATCATCTGCCCCTACTTCAATTCCCCTGATACGCGATCGCCGATCGTTTAAAGCGGTAATGAAAATCACTGGGATCAGTCTGGTGTGTTCGTCCTGCTTGAGTAACTGACACACTTCAAACCCATCCATTCCTGGCATCATCACATCCAACAAAATTAAATCTAATTGTTTTTGATTTACAAGTTCTACAGCAGTAGAACCACTGTCTGCCTCGATCACTTCGTAGCCTTCCATTGCCAGGAGAGCCACAGCAGTCATACGACTAGCAGCATGGTCATCAACTACTAAAACTTTCGGCACATCTATATCAAAGCCATTCACTGTAGAACCGAGGACTTGTAGCGTTCCAGACACCAATGAATTGTAACTAGGATTAACACTAAGGTTCATCAAAGAAGGCGCGGCTTCAGTCTTTTCAAACGTCAGTTCCTGTTTATTTACATCCAAAGAATAACCTTCTGCATTTTGCAATGCTAAGGCATGATTTGAATCGATATGATTAGTTTTGTTTGGGGTGGTTGGCCCACTAGCAACTTGTTCGGTAGACCCTGTATACTTGGATTTCCATTGCACCACAAAGGCACTCCAATTTAAAAAACAGTTAAAAGTGTCAATTTTGAAAAACTAGTTTAGGACTTGACTGCGTTCCAGTCTTGTTTTTCACCAGCTTAACGCATAATCTAGCTTGATGTCTTTTTTGCACCTAGCATTCCTTCTTTTATTTGTTTTTTCTATAACATCATAAATATTGTGGCAAAGTTTTACTGTTTCTCATTCTACTATGGACAATTTTTACAAATTTTCATTCGGTTTTTTTACGGATATTTGTTAACATATTAGTGAAGAAAGTATTTGACTTGCTTTATATTTCAAGTAGGAGGTTTTTAGTTTAAACTTTTGACTTTGAGCTAAGTACCTACGTGTTTTACCACTATAAGTTATGAAAATTATTAAACCGACGACAAGTCTGGGTAGCAGTGACGACTCACTTCTAGCTTAAGTGATTAAGATCACAAAAACTTATTAACCCACGATTTGCGAAAAAAAAGTAAAAAACAGGTAAGAAATTTTACATTTATTTTACTTGGCTAACAAAAAGTCAGGAGGAGCCAGTTGCGTGTGGTTCCTTCAAGGCGACTGGTGAGACAGCGAGCAGTACGTCCAAAGTGTTTCCGGACGTAAGAAACTGCGGTCCTGAAGGCGTTCGCGAAGTTGCATTCGGGCTTTCCCGTTGGACCTCCCCCAAGGTTTCCAATACCCTTGCAAACTGGCGTTCAGGAGTCAGGAAGCAGCGCACTGCCAAATCCTCACTCCTGTTCATTTTTGCGCCCGCCACCGTTTTCGCCAACGTGAGGTAGGCTCTAGGGAACAGGTTTGTTGCTCTAACTGACGCCGTCTCACTATGATATCAGCAGGATCGCTCAATTCTGGATCGCGATACGGAATGGCAGCACGAGTGAGCAAATGTTCTTTTTCTGCTTGGGAAAGCGGGGGGAGGGGAG
>CAXTSI010000310.1:0-11240 GCA_964246695.1 uncultured bacterium | reverse complement strand
TCCCCACTCCCCACTCCCCTAAAAACTCAATTAAGACGATGGATATACAACTCGCTCAATTAATCGTTAACGGTATTGCAGTTGGGAGCATTATTGCTCTAGCTGCGGTCGGACTAACCCTAACTTTTGGAATTTTACGGCTGTCTAACTTTGCCCACGGTGACTTTCTAACTTTGGGAGCTTATCTGACGCTATTGATCAATACCGTTGGGGTAAATATTTGGGTGTCGATGGTGCTGGCTGGGGTGGGGACGATAGCAGCGATGCTGCTAGCGGAAAAGTTACTTTGGTCAAGGATGCGCTCTATCCGTGCCACTTCCACCACATTAATTATTATTTCCATCGGACTGGCGTTATTCCTTCGCAATGGCATTATCTTCATCTGGGGTGGCAGCAACAAAAATTACAATGTGCCTGTTAGCCCTGCTTTAGACATTTTAGGTATAAAGATACCGCAAAATCAATTGTTAGTTCTCTTAATGGCAGTGCTGGCTATTTTGGCGTTGCACTACCTTTTACAAAATACCAAAATCGGAAAGGCGATGCGAGCAGTTGCTGACGATCAGGATCTCGCTAGGGTATCTGGTATTAATGTTGACAGAATAATACTCTGGACTTGGGTAATTACTGGCAGTGTTACTTCCTTGGGAGGAAGTATGTACGGCTTAATTACTGCTGTGCGACCGAATATGGGCTGGTTTTTAATTTTACCACTGTTTGCCTCAGTCATTTTAGGCGGAATTGGCAACCCGTATGGTGCGATCGCAGGTGCTTTTATTATTGGCATTGTCCAAGAAGTTAGTACTCCTTGGTTGGGATCTCAGTATAAACAAGGTGTGGCACTGCTAATAATGATTCTAGTGCTGCTGATTCGTCCCAAAGGTTTATTTAAAGGCACGATTTGAGCAACACTAGAATATAGGGCATAGGATATTGTTAATTGCTCCTATGCCGCTCATCCCCTATGCCCCAATTATTGACTCTTATTGGATGAGATGGAAATAATAGGCAGCCACCAGGAAGTTGATAGCTAAGAGCAGCAGCGCCCAACCTGTACGAAAGAGGTAAGGAGGTTTGCCTCCCGTTTTGGCAACGTCTGTACCAACTTTTTTGCTAGCAGGTACTGCCTTGGCTTCAGTAGTCATAGTATTCTCTCCTAATTTAAAGACTTATTAACAAATACCAAAGAGCCGTCATATTCGGTGAAATTTGTTAAAAATATTTTTGTAGATTTTGCGTCCCAAAGCAGTAAAAATCAACAAAATGTATCATAATAGTCTGATTTTTGCCTGTAAATGACTAGGAGAGACGCGATTAATCGCGTCTGTACAGAAGCCAGAAGCCAGGAAAAATTCCTCATTTTAACTCCTGACTCCTTTAATAAATCAAGCACTCTCGCTAGCGTGGTAGGAGCTGCGAACTAGAGGACCAGAACGGACATGGCTGAATCCCATTTCCTGTGCTATTGTACCCAATTGGTCAAACTCTTCTGGTGTCCAGTATTTTTGTACTGGCAGATGTTCTAAGGAAGGACGCATGTACTGACCAATGGTTAGGCGATCGCATTTCACTTGGCGGAGATCGGTCATTGTCTCGATGATTTCTGCGAAAGTTTCTCCGTGTCCCAGCATTAAACCAGATTTAGTGGGAATGGTAGAATCAATGTCTTTCACCACTTGCAGGACATTGAGTGAGCGATCGTACCTTGCTCCCCGGCGCACTGGTCCTTGCAATCGTCGCACTGTCTCAATATTGTGGTTATAACAAGCTGGTTTAGCGTTCACAATCATATGTATACGCTCGCGTTGACCTTGTTCAGCATTTCCACCACCCCAGAAGTCTGGTGTCAGCACCTCAATTTGGGTTTGCGGGTTCAACTGGCGGATAGTCTCCATTGTCTTGACAAATTGACCGGATCCTTGATCTGGTAAATCATCGCGAGCTACAGAAGTCAGTACCACATAACGTAATCCCAAAATCTGTACAGATTCTGCTACCTTTTGCGGTTCTTCTGGGTCAATAGACATAGGCGCGTGACCTTTATCTACTTGACAAAAAGCACAAGACCGAGTACAAGTTGGTCCCATAAGTAAGAAAGTAGCAGTTTTTTGGGCGTAGCATTCTCCCCGGTTGGGACACCGTCCTTCTTCGCAAATCGTATGAATTTGGCGCTGCTTAATAATACGTTGTACAGTAGAGATCTCACTAGCTTTGCCAATGGAGCGACGCAACCACCTTGGCATTGCCGTAATTTCAGACTTAAGTTGGGCTTTTTGTGAAGAGGTCATAATACCGATTTTAGATTTTAGACTTTGGATTGGTTAGGAGGAGGAACACAGTAACCATTCTGGCATCTGAACGCTAATCTCCTACGGAGGAGCCAAGGCGGCTATACGGGTTTAGACGAAGTTCGCCGGGAGGGTTTCCCGAATTGCGACTTCTGTTCGTTGCAGATCCCCTCGCGCTGGCTTCTCCTGACTTCTTCATCAATTTCTACTTAACACAGTCGTTGGCGAAAGCCTAGCCTACGCCACGAGACCAAATTGAGATTACATAGATAAAAGTTTATTATAATACATCCAATATCATGATTTATACCGGAAATTACTCTCCCCCAATCAACATAAATTTTAGATATAGTGAGATAGCTCAAAAGCCTTAAACGGCGAACCAGCCATATAAACCATAAGTTTCTGTTAGAGCAATCAGTCGTGGCAAGTAACAAAATTTTAGTTATCGATGACACTACCGTTGTTAGGGTAAAAGTACGAGAAATGTTGCCTCCGGGTAACTTCCAGGTATTGGAAGCAAAAGACGGTATGGAAGGGCTAAATTTAATACGTCAAGAAAAACTCAGCCTGATTATGTTAGATTTTCTATTGCCTAAATTAAGTGGCTGGGAAGTTTTCCAACAAATTCAATCCCACCCAGAGCTAAAGAAGATTCCTTTGGTAATCATGTCTGGTCGGAAAGAAGAGGTTACAGAGAAAATTCCAGAGCCTTTTGGACATTTTGAATTTCTGGGAAAGCCTTTTGACCAGAAGCAACTCATTGGCGCGATTAAGTTAGCAATGACAAAGGCTAAACAGCCGCGCCAAGAACCTACCAAAGAAGTAGTAGCCGTTCCTACTCAAAATCAAGCAGCAACCTCTCTTGCTGGAGAAGCCTCGTCTACTGAAATTGAAGCATTTAATGAAAAAATTATCAAGATGCAGGCGGAAATTGATGGCTTGAAGAAACAGCTAGCTCAGGTTGTGACCTTTATTAAACAAAAAATAAAGTAGCAAACGCAGAATATAAGTCTCAAAAGCTATCATCTATAGGTCAAAATGAAGGACGAATTCAGGGTTTCTACAGTCTAATGATAACGAGCAGTATGAGAAGCCCAATAGAAGTTGCCATATATCCACTCATGTATTCCTGAGATATATTTTGCGATTTCAGCATTTACCTCTTTTCCAAAAGATGGAATAGATACTTCTAAACTTAACAATGAGCTTACCTCTTCATTATGCATTTCAACAGCACGCTTAAGTGCTTTATCCAGAGAAAGTTCTTGTTGATAATGAAGTACCAATACTAGATTGTGAACATCACTACTCGCTAATTTATTGGGAAAGGAAAATATATCATTACACCAAGCTAGAATGTCGATTGCGATTTTGTTTATAATTTTCAGGTCGTGCTTTCGTAAAAAATTTGGAATCATCAACTGATTGAAATATTCAATCCATGCGAGGACAAGATCTCCTGCTATGCTTAACCTACGTGTCTTGATATAAGTGTCAAGATCGGGTATACGATTGTACGATTGATTGGTTGCTTCCAGGACATATCCGTGGAAATAATTTTCAAGGCAGGGGACTAAGAGATGGAAGCATTTTGCACCCCATACTTGAAGCATCCGCTGTCGTAAATCGCTTAAAGCTCTACTAATAGGTACATCCTTACTCGTCAGTTCTGCTCCTCTGAATATTTCCATAAATCTCTGGTGGAAAACCTTTAGCACTTCAGGTTTATTTTTTAATTCTGATAGTTCGCAATAGTCATCCCAAATAAATAACCAACTCAACCAGTCATTCCCAATCTTTAGTTCTTCTATCTGGTAGTGAGGGTAGACACCTGCGCTCAGCAAAAAAACTTTTGTTTTGCAGAAACGTTGATAAATTGATTCATTTGTCAGTAGATTGAAGCGCAGCACCCATTTCAAAGCATAATCTTCTAGAAGCTCAACATTCTTATTAATTTGATATGGAAATGGACAGTATAATTCTGGATAAATAATTTCGTTCATAAATACTCCATAAATCAAACTAACACTTGAAAAATTGGATTTTGGAGAATGATTCACTGCCAAAAAATAAATGTTGCTGGCTGCTAACAACTAATTGCATTAGCCTAATCAATTAGTTATTTCCACCAAAGCAACATCTATTTTTTATCCACAGTAAGGTTTACAAAGAGTAGAATTTAGCTGAAGTTTTTTCTACTGTTAAGAAGCTATTGTTAAGGAAGTAACGCGCAAGCCAAAGAAGAGAGCTAATGTTTAGCTTGGTCTAGGCAATACTTCTTAGATAAACCGACAGGCTAAAGTCTACAGATCTCTTGAGAACCGCTAGGCATCCTTTACTATGTGGCTGGACAATGCATAGATGAAAATTACTATTAGTTGACCACATTGTCGCGGCGGGGTTCCCCCGCCCCCACGAGCCAATATGTGTTGAGCAATACTTCTCGGTTAACCTCTCCAGAGGAGACGATTCACCCGTCAGGGAGGCTAGGGCGGTTAGGTTTAACTAATTCTGCGGAGTATTTATATATTGGGGGTATATGCTTTTTATTAGAGAAACTTAACGGACAAAAACTAGGTAAATTTTTGCTATTTACCATGAATGCAAGGAATAGTTTCATCTTTAGCACCCCAGATTGCAATTATTTTATTTTTGAACAAAGCTAACTGTTACACCAAACTTTATATAGTAAGAAAATTAGATGCTACGCATCTTTTTATGGTGTATAAAAGTATCTTGGCTTTTCAAAACTTTGTCTTTGCAATAATTGTTGCATTTTTTATTAAGTAACCATAACCGTAATCATATTGATTTATATAGTATGAATAAGGTGAAAGAATACATAGTAACTTTTAGTAACTTTAAATTTATAAGTATCACTTGAGCAGTCAAGTAGATATTAGCGACTTTAAAAGAGATAATCGAGCCATTACGGCTATAAATGTCTATTTTTAAGCGATTACTTTGATTTACTAGGTTTTGCATCAACTTTCAAGGCTGCATATGCATAAACAATACGGAAATCTTAAGTTTTCCGCAAAATTTTTAGAAACCTATAAAATTAAAATAGGTGAAAAGATACTTAAAATTTCAAGTAATTTCAAGTATGTTTACTGATAAGTCATGATTCATTGACATAGATGTGCTGATAGAATAAGCTTTTTACTGACTTTACAAAGGTGAATACCCTTGATTTAGAGACTTGTTTACCAAATGGGAGATGTAAATTCCGACATTTTTCCACAGTAACAAATTAATCATCTCAAAAAAAATAATACTAAAGATAGATTGTAATCTTAAAAAAGGTCTACAAAGCAGCGAACGACCCAACTATCAGGATTATTTGCTACTCTTTAAGTAAAGAGAACACAGATCTAATCAATCCCTCTTTTAGGTATCGTCTCATGTCTACCGACTCTCCTCCTTTGATCGAAACGTATACCCCAGAACGCTGGGTCGGGTGGAGCATGGACTTTATTGAGGCAGGCTATACAGGTTTATTGATTAAAAATGGTCGTGTTGTCCGGAAATTGGAACCAGGACGTCATTTCAGCTTCGCCCTACCCTTACTAGAACAATGCGATCTGATTCTGGTAGACACCAAGATTCGCAACTTGGAGATAGTTTCTCATGGAGACTTTTTATCCCAAGACCAGTATCTGATTAATGTTTCCCTAAATGTGATGTATCAGGTAGTGGACTCTAAACGAGTGGCTTTGGAATTATCTGAACCGATCGCAGCCCTTGTAAGTGCGGTCAAAGATAATCTAGGGGTGGCAATTGGAGGAGTGCGTGTCGAACAGTTGACGACTCAAGGAAGAGCGCAAATTCGGCAATACATTCTTGACCATCCTGAAGTTTACTATTCCTTAGGCTTTGCTCTAGAAGATGTGCGGGTGAACGACATCAGCTTCCCTCAGGTTCGTGGAGTCATTCGTCAAGTCGAAGGTATGAGTGCCCGAGAAGAAGCTGAACACGAAGCCGCGTTAAAGGCGCAGATTGCCCAGGCTGGTCGCCCACAGATACTACCGCCGCCAGTGCAGCAGGTTAACATTATCTCTGGTCGCAACCCTAACTCAAGTGACCCTACTCCAGGCGCTGCTGTGGAAGCTAGGAGTATTGCTCTTGAAGGCGAATCTCCTCAAGCTGTGCCAAATCGTGACCGCTATACGCTTCCGCCGACAGTGCTAGATCCAAATTCTGGGGAAGAGGCGATCGCACGTTTGGTAAACCAGTCATCGGGTGCGATCGCAATATTGTCAACCAGCCCCTTTACCATTGGACGCGAACCAAGCAACACCCTCATCCTTGACGATCACCTTTGTTCGCGCCACCATGCCCAAATTATTAAAATAACTGACCCTCAAGGTATTCGCTACCAGATCATTGATCTAGGTAGTTCCAATGGCACTTTTGTCAGTGGACAGCGACTTGTCCCGAACCAACCCGTTTGGCTGACTCCAGGAAATGTCATCAGGATTGGTAGTCAGACATGGACTTTTGAAGCTTGAGTTTATATTTAACGGGCTGGACTCACCGCCTGCGCGGACTAACGTAAAAATAGGGTTTCAAATTTAATGTGACGAGAGTAATAAAAGAGCGATAATCATGCCTATCCGTCCTATCTATCTAGATTGCCAAGCTACCACACCCGTAGATGAACGGGTACTCACGGCAATGCTACCCTACTTCACCGAACACTTTGGCAATCCATCCAGCGTCAGTCATGTTTATGGCTGGGAAGCGGAAGCTGCTGTAAAACTTGCACGGGAAATATTAGCAGACGCAATCAATGCCACACCAGAAGAAATTGTCTTTACCAGCGGCGCTACAGAAGCTAATAATTTAGCTATTAAAGGTGTAGCGGAAGCGTATTTTCAAAAAGGACAGCATATTATTACTGTCGCCACCGAACATAGCGCCGTCCTTGACCCTTGTGAGTATCTCAAGACCCTTGGTTTTGAAATCACAATCCTTCCAGTCCAAAAAGATGGACTTATCGATTTAACTCAGTTGGAACAAGCTTTCCGTCCGGATACAGTTCTGGTCTCGGTGATGGCTGCAAATAACGAAATTGGTGTGTTGCAGCCATTAGCAGAAATTGGCGCAATGTGTCGATCGCGCAATGTTCTTTTCCACACCGACGCCGCACAAGCCATTGGCAAAATTCCTCTGGATGTGCAGGCGCTGAAAATTGACTTAATGTCACTAACAGCACATAAAATATACGGAGCAAAGGGCATCGGTGCTTTGTATGTCCGTCGCCGTAACCCTAGAGTACAAATAGCTCCGCAGCAGCATGGTGGTGGACATGAACGGGGGATGCGTTCTGGCACTTTATATACACCGCAAATCGTAGGATTTGGTAAGGCGGTGGAGATAGCTTTACTTGAACAAGCAACAGAAACCCCACGCCTAACCGAGTTAAGACAAAGATTGTGGGAACAGTTGTCTGGGCTAGACGGAATTCATCTCAATGGACATCCTACCCAGCGATTACCGGGAAACCTGAATATTAGTATTGAGGGAGTGGATGGAGCCGCGCTGCTGTTAGGATTGCAACCAGTGATGGCGGTGTCTTCAGGATCGGCTTGCTCCTCAGCAACTACTGCACCCTCCCATGTCCTCACTGCACTAGGACATTCCGAACAGTTAGCTTATGCATCGATCCGGTTTGGAATCGGACGCTTCAATACAGTTGAGGAAATTGATCGAGTTGCACAACATGCGATCGCCACTATTCAAAGTTTGCGTCGAGAAGCCTCATTGGTAGTTAATAATTAGTAATGATAGCTGTTATCAGTAAAACGAGGCAAATCAGCAGGCAAAGGGTTTTGCTGCATTCTTTCAAGCATTGCTTTAAGAATCTGCTCCCGTTCTTTAGGTTCTGTCACCTCTGGCGGTAACATATACGAATCCTGAATTATCAATTCTACTTCTGCATTTTCAGGCAGATCGCAAGGTACTTGTGGCACAAAAGCACCATCGTGATAAATTGCTTTGAGTCTTTTAGGCATTTCATTCCTCCTTAAATTATGTTTTCCTAACCGTTTTCTTTGATTGTATCTAAGGAAATTGACAGGCGTTGCATCACACGCGATCGCCACTAATCTAGCCACATTGTCAGGGCGCGGTTTCCGCGCCCCTACGGTTACATATTTATGTCAATGCGTAAGTTTTAACAACATTGTTGTGTCCCAACAAGAGCGTCTGTGGTTTATATAGATGAAATCGGCTGTATTGTCATCCAGCATCGCATATTGCTCCGATCATCCTCTATATTTCCGAGTTCACAGAGGTTATGCAGTATTTTTTACCATGCCGAAGCAAGAAAATTTAGTTGTATGATTACACTTACGTATCAGGGTTGAGTGAGTTATGCAATTTTTCACATCCCAGACAGGGCAAAACCGATCTTAAAAAATTATCTCATGACCGAGCAACGTGCTGATTACGACAACCCTTGGAAAGAAGCACTCTCCCTCTATTTCCAACCCTTCATGGCATTCTTTTTTCCCCAGATTCATGCCAACATTGACTGGAGTCGGGACTACGAATTTCTGGACAAAGAATTCCAACAAATTGTGCGCGATGCAGAAATCGGACGCCGGGAAGCCGATAAATTAGTCAAGGTTTGGCAAAGCGATGGTGAAGAAACTTGGTTACTGATTCACATTGAGATACAAAGCCAAGTGCAGTCCGTATTTGCCGAACGCATGTACGTATATAATAACCGCATCTTTGATAGGTATCGACGAAAAGTCGTGAGTTTAGCAGTTTTAGCTGATGACCAGCCATCTTGGCGACCTTGCGAGTACAGTTATGAGATTTGGGGTTGCCAGGTTTTACTAAAATTCCCAATAGTGAAGCTACTTGATTATCAACAGCATACACTAGAAGAAAGTACTAATCCTTTTGCCGTCATCGTCCTAGCTCATCTTACCACGCAGCAAACAAGCATTGACCCTCAAAGGAGGTATCAAGGAAAATTGAGAATCGCCAAGAGTCTCTATCAACGGGGATACAACCGTCAAGATATTTTGGAGTTACTGCGATTAGTTGAGTGGATGATGACGCTGCCTGAAAATCTGGAACTTGATTTTCAACAAGAACTTATTCGTTTCGAGGAGGAAAGTAGTATGCCCTATATTCTCAGTTTTGAGCGCAATGCAGAGCGCAAAGCAGAGCGCAAAGTTCATCAAGCTCGTCTTGAAGGAATCCTTCAAAAGGGTCGAGAGGATGTTCTTGAAGTCCTGCGAATTCGGTTTGAGAATTTACCCAGTTCTCTAGAATTAGTGATTAATCAAATCGAGGATGATTCGGTTTTGAAAGCTTTGCACAGACAGGCAGTTACGATCGCTTCATTGGAGGAGTTTGAGCAGCAAGTTGCTAGAGTTATATCGGTGGATGCTCCAGAGTAATGTACGGCACGCTCATGGTCTACTGGTACGATTGGCTGCTTTAGCTCAGTTGGATCTCGCTTTTCGTCCCGATACATCAGTTAAACGGACTTGATATTACTCCTAGCTAAGGCTGCTTGAGTGCTGCTAGCACAGTCTCTATAGCCTGCTCTTTTTGTGGATCTGCACCTTGAGCGTATTCTAGTGAGAATGGAACGTTGATATCTGGGGTAACGCCTTTTCCCTCCAACCTTTGTTTTTCATTGACAAACACATTTGCTACTGCTACGTAAACAAAGCTACCATCCTGCATCAGGAAAGGACTACCAGCAAGTACTGCTCCCGCCGTCTTGGAACCAAGTAGAGGTCCAATTTTGTGTTGCTGAAAGCCAAATGCTAGAATTTCCTTACTACTTCTGCTTCCCTGATTTACCACCATGACCACAGGCTTTTTCCATTGAGAGATATACATATATCTCTTGCCATTGCGGGAAACACTGGTAACGTTAGGACCAACCTTAGCAGTGAATATGTTGAGATAATTGATTTCTCCTCCACCCCATCCGTCTCTAAGATCTAAAACTAACGCATCTGCCTCTTTCAGGCGACCGTAGATTAAGTCGTCCTGAAGCTGCTGTTGATCTGAGTCAGCTGCATTTGACCAAATGTGAACATAACCAATTTTCTTACTTTCCCGTTGAATAACCTGGGTACTGGCTTTTTGAGCTTCTAGAAACATAGTGGTTGCATCGAAAATCTTTGGCGCGATCGCAATTTCTTTGCGACTATTGGAATCGGCGGAATGCTGGATCGATACCTGGACTTTCGTACCCGCTTTACCCGCAAAAGACTGTATCGGTTGGTACGGACGACCGTCCACACTCAGCAGTTGGTCGCCAACTTTTAACCCAGCTTCAGCAGCAGGACTGCCATCAAGGATAGCGCTGACAAAGGTCTTGCCATTAATATCTTTAGTGAATGCGCCAATTCCACTGTATTCCACCTTGCCGTTTGGGAGAAACTTTTTTAACTGCTTTTGTAACTCAGGGTTTCTGGGCTGAAAAACCCCCAAAAGCTGGTAGTAAGCAGGCTCATCCTTGGTATAAAAGCGGGTGTGAGAACTTTGTAATTCAGACAGCATCTGATTGATCACAGCAGCAACTTCAAGGCTTGACTTGGTTCGCGCTGCTTGCTGCTGATACTTTTCCCGAATCGCTTTCCAGTCCACTCCGTTAAAGTTTGGGTCGTAAAAATTATCGTTGACGGTTTGCCAGACTTGTTCAAATACTTTAGTTTCAGGTGTCGCTAGTATCTTAGGCAGTGGTGAGGTCAACCAAAGGAGGAGCAAAACTGAGAAACTCATCAGCATTGCTGTAGCTAACCTAGTTAACTGAGAAAGTCCTAGTCTTTTCATTGTCTGCTCTCATGATTAATTCATCATAGAAAAATTTTAAGTAGGGTGGGCACAGCCCACCACATACACGTTCTGGTGGGCAGTGCCCAACGCCACACCACCAAGACGCCGGAAACCCCATAGGGTTAGCAGTAC
>CAXTSI010000309.1:0-11259 GCA_964246695.1 uncultured bacterium | reverse complement strand
ACCTTGGACATTTCATAGCGATCGCCCTAATTCATATTTCTATTCTGCAACGCCCGTGTGCAAATTGCCTAAATTTTGCAACCTTACGAATATATAGCAACAATAGCAAGATAGCTTGCCTCCTAAACGATGGGCAGTTTATCATCAAGCAAGGGATTTGAATTTTTGCGGCATCTGGAAAACTCGGTTTGGTGAGTGGGCGATAGCGTTAGCGAGTACTCGATCTTCGGAACAAGCGCGACTCGCTGCCGTAGGCGGCAGATCGCATCGTTCTAATTTCCTTGGAAATAGCTTAGTGGATCGGGTAAAGAAGCACATCCCGCGCAAATTAACCAATTAATTATAATTTAAATGCGGCGATTAACTTGCGAAATAATTTTGTAAGGTGTAAGATTACCTTATATCTGTGTAACTCAATGGGTTAAATCTGATTGACGGATCGCCGTATTGCTTTTTCGCCAGAGGATGATCCACAAAATTAAAAACGACTTTCGGCATTCGGATCGTGCAGAACATTTTTATGATGTGCGATCGCCTGGGTTTGGAATTTTTAGAAATCGGGGATGTTCATTTTTAGTACTTTAAAAATCACCATGTCCTGTGTTTCACAGTTTTGGAAATACCCACTTCTGAGTAGCTGCGCCGATTCTGCCTTCAGTAATATGACTGAACCAACATATTTCAAATTACCGCCTAATGCGGAAAATCTAGCTTCCAGAATTTCACTTCATCAATCTTGGAATTTTAAAGTCGTTCGCTGTTAACAGAAAAAATTCAGCTAACAAATAACCTAAAAATATGACTTGAAAAAGGTTTATGACTTCAACACATTCTCAAAAAGTGCTAAAAATGCTTAACGACAAGTTACTCGAAGCTTATGAAAGATACTACGGGGACTTGAAGATTGGGGATATGTCTCCCAAAGAATTCATCAAAACCTACGGACGCATCGAAGACAGGGCTAATGGCAATTTAAAAGTAGGAGTTATAGCCCCCGAAGAATCCACCTCAATCTTCTCTACGAACTCAGCCAATGCTGACCGGAGTTCCGAATCATCCAATAACTCCCAGAACGTAGCCTGAGAGGCGATCGCTATTTTCCTCTTCGCATTCTCAAAAGCATCCCTATCAAAAATTTTCACAGGAGTCGAAAGGGTGTTAATCGTCACCTCTATTTTGGCGATCGCTTGAATAATATCAGGATTGGAACTACGAAGCCCCCGTAAAACAGTCAATTCATTGGTTAAAGCCTCGATTTTGTTAGTATTAATAACTTGTGTCGTCCCTGACTGGCTTTCTAAATGCTCGATTAATTCTGGTGCATTTTCACACAAAGCCGTAATCGTCTTAGCTATTATTTCGCGGAGTCTAGAACATTTTGAATTTTCGCAATGGTATTTACCAGGCTTACCATAATTTACACATCGCATATATTCTGTTTTTGTTTTGTGCCGGGAAAAGTTACGATACAGACCAGTCCCACAGTGAGCACATTTAATTAAGCCTGCCAACGGGTAATCGCCACGAGTTGATGTTGCAGAACTACGATATTTCCTATTGGCTAACAACTTATCTTCGATTGCGTCTACTGTTGCTGCGGTAATTAAAGCTTCGTGCGTGTTAAAATTTATTACTGGTTCCCGATTAATACCTTTTTTCTTTTTAATGAAATAAGCTGTATGCCCTTGTAGTGCTAGGTTTTTGACCCAATCTCGCAAACCAGAGATAGTAAAAACTATTTCATACTCAGTGTAAATATAGTTACAAACATCCTTGAGCGATCGCATCTCCAGTGTTAAATCAATAACAATTCTTGCTAACTCGAAGTAAGTTTTACCGGACTTTTCATGAATATTGTGATTAGGAATCAAGCGATGCTTGTCGTCTTTGGCATATCCAAATGGAGGAACGCAAAACTTTAGTTGCTGTCGAAAATATTCGTTTCCATGTTTGATCCGTTGAGATAAAAGCCTTGATTCAAACTCAGCCAGCCCCGACATTTGGTTAATACTGAACCAACCAAAAGGACTATTCGGATCGACTGGTGCATCTAATACTCGTAGGTTAACATTACACTTCACGAAAATGTCAATCGCCTTATGAATAGTAATGACACTCCTACCCAGGCGATCAATGCGAGTTATGATAATTTCGTCAACTTGATTTTGTTCAACCAGCTTAAGCAATTGGTTAAATTGTTTTCTAGCATCACTTCGCCCAGATTCAATATCTATCAATACTTCCGTTGCACCCGCTGCTTTTAGTCTAGCTACTTGCTGGTTTAGTGCGTCGAACTCCTCAGCTTGTTCTTGTGTACTAACGCGAGCGTAACCGTAAACTCTCATAAGAAACTGTTCTAATCAGTTTCAAAATGATATCATAAAACGTGTGTTACTAAGCGTTTCGGTTCGGCTGTGCCAACAACGTGTTCCAGCAAAGCTTCACCGGCAAGGCGGTTGCCGAGATTTTTGGTGCCGACAAATCCAGGAGCATTTACGGGGATAATCGGAGTTCCTGTTTTCTTAGCAGCAGCTTTGCAGACTGCATCAAGATCATCACCAATCAGGGCGGGAACGCAAGTGGAGTAGACAAATACTGCAGCGGGTTTGTAGTGTCTTTCCAATTTCAAAATGGCTTTGTACAGCTTTTTCTCGCCACCGAAGATGACATCATTCTCATCCATGTCAGTGGTAAAGCCCGTCTTGTACAGCATAGGACCAGAGGAGAGACTCCCACGACTTCCCCAAGAGTTGCCAGAGCAGGCGATCGGTCCGTGAACTAAATGAGCAGCATCGGTAATTGGTACTAAGGCAATCATTGCACCATCAAAGGCACAACCTCCTTGAGCGGCTCCCGGCTTGGGTAGTTGTGTACAAGACTTGTTTTTCTTCTCGCCATGCTTGTGCTGATTGTGTTCGCATCCTGGCTCAGTAAGCAACTCGTTGATTTTGCCTTGGGTAATTTTCATCTCTCAATGTTAGTTGTTAGTTGTTAGTTGTTAGTTGTTAGTTGTTGGTTGTTGGTTGTTGGTTGTTGGTTGTCAAAAATTACTACTAACCACTAACCACTAACTAACAACTAACAAATATATTTCGTCACATCCTCTCCACAGACATCGGAGAGGTAAGATAAAGCACGGAAACGCAATCCAACAAAATTGTCATACAAAGGATTGAGCTTGCACATTGGTGGAACGTGGAAGGTACGCCCAAATAATTTAAGATCTCTCTCAAAGGGGCAACAGCAAGGAATTGTTTGGCAAATGAGATGGGCGATGCGAGAATGTTTTACCTGGATTCCATCCACCAAACGACGCAAAGGATTGATGAGGTTGTCGAAGTAACCAGGTTTTTGATAGTAAGGTGGATGATAATTATGGTGGTCGTGGCTGTGAGTTACAGATTCCATATTAAATACCTCAGTAAAAAGTAAAAAGTAAAAAGTAAAAAGTAAAAAGATTTTCTGGGTAATTTTTCCTTTTAACTTTTTACTTTGTTGGCAAGCTGTAAGGATAAGAGAGTTATAAGTTTTGAGTTTTGAGTTTTGAATTAACAACTCAAAACTCAAAACTCAAAACTTTCTATCGAATCAAGTCGAAGGAAATATCCGTTTTGGAAGGAATGTTGGTGCTGCGATCAATTTCCTCGAAAATGGTATTTACGACCCAGTTGAGCATGTTGATCGCGCCTTGATAACCGATGGTGGAGTAGCGGTGCAGGTGGTGGCGGTCCATGATCGGATAGCCGATGCGGATGAGGGGAATCTTGGTATCGCGCCACAGGTACTTACCGTAGGAGTTACCAATGAGGAAGTCTACGGGTTCGGTGAACAGGAGACTGCTAATGCGCGTGCTATCAGGTAATATAGTCTAAGACTTATATGGTACGCTATATGGACGTTTGGGCTTACGCACGGGTTTCGACTGATGAGCAAAATGAGGACGAAGGTGCTTTAATAAAACAAATGCGTCGGTTGCGTAGTGCTGGGGCAACACAAATATATTACGATGTAGAAAGTCGTACTAGCGATAAGCGTAAAGGGCTTCTAAAGTTAATTGAAGATATCAACGCATCTTCACCAGGCAAAGTGTCGAAGCTGCTATTTATTCGGATTGACCGTTTAACATCGTCATCAATGACTTTTTATCGTCTGATGGATGCGTTGAAAAAGAAAGGCATACAGCCATCTGCATTAGATGAGCCATTTGATCTGTCGAGTATTGGCGGCGAGTTGACGATTGATGTTCGATTGGCAGCAAGTAAGTATGAAGTGAAAATGCTGGGGATGCGAGTCAAAAAAGAGCGAGACACGCGCAAAGCTAATAAAAAACCTCATTGGAATGCACCATTGGGATATGTGGTCAAAGGTGACAAGTACAAACGCGATGACTGTCCGTGTGTTTGTTTGATTGAAGGGAAGAAAGAGTTAACGCGAACGCAATTAATGCGATTTATATTTGACATTTTCTTGGCAGTAGGTACAGTTTCACAAACTGCAAGACTTATGCACGAGATTTTGGGTATTCAAGCTAACGCTGTACTAAAGCATAAAAATGATGAAGTTAACTTGCTTCTTGAAGAAGATGAAATTGTATTGGAGAATATCAACAAATCTCGTGGCGGTGGATTAAATCTTCGTTATCCCCACACTGGGTTAAAGTGGTCAGTTTCTGGCTTGCGGTCTACTCTCGTAAATCCTGTCTACGCAGGGGGGACGCTGTACAATACCATAGTTCCTTCCAAAGGACACAGGAAACCATTCGATGAATGGGAGGTGATATGGGGCACTCATGATGATGAAGCGATTATTACCCGTGAGGAACACGAAAGCATCAAGTCAATGATTAGGGACAACCGTAAAAATCGATGGGCAACCGAGCAAAAATACACTAACCCATTTGCCAACTTAGTAAAGTGTGTCCATTGCGGTGCTGCTTACAGTCGCCAGTGTAAGAAATTGGTTAAGAAAAAGAATTTTGTCAGACACCACTACCAATGCAGTTTCTACCGTACTGGGGCTTGCAGTAACGGAAGAATGATTTCTTCTGACGAACTGGAAGCACAAGTGATTAATCATCTAGTTTGTGAGGCGGAGCGGTTAGCTGGGTTAGTAGAAAAAGAGGTTGAAGTTCCAGGAGAATCTCCATTCGTAAAAACACTTCGAGCATCTTTAAATACTCTCGAAGCGCTGCCATCAAATCCGGCGATTGAGAAAGCTAAACAAGATATTTTGATACAGATTGCTGATGCGATCGCTACAACAAACAATACATCCAAACAATACCTAATTGCCAAAGAACGGATTGTTGTCGCATTTTCAAATCAGAGGTATTGGCAAGGGCTAGAACCGCAGGACAAACAAGCTCTACTTAAAGGGTGCGTAAAGAAAATAATGGTAGATGGCAACATAGTCACTGCGGTCGAATTGCTACACTTGCATTAAGCGGCGCTACACTTGCGGCGTTTGGGTTTGTTCTCCTGTTGCTGTTGCACCTGCGAGGCAAGTTGATGCTGTGCCTCACGTTTCTCAAACTCAATTATAGTTCGAGCCACTAATTCTGCTAAGGTTTCACGTTTCATAATTGATTTTTATCGCTTCTTTGACGATAACTGCAAGGTGAAAAACTTCTGTTAGCTGCAAGCTTTTTGCATTGGCTATCTGGTAGCTATTTCATAAATCTCGCTGTCATTTTCTGACTTAGCTTCATCTTGTTTCACCTGCGGTCGCATGAATATATCTATTTCCGTCTTGGCTTTAACTAGCTGCTGTATAGTTTCGTAGTATGTACAGCATCTATTTTCAACAATGCCCGCTATTGAGTCCCCACCTATACTCTTTGTTAGGTGGTCCGGAATGGCGCCCCCTTTGTGAGGCTTTCTCTGACCAATGTTCGCTACTTAGTATCTGATTAAATCCAAATTTTTCATTTGAATTAATCTCTTCTGCTAGATAAATCATAATTTGCCGCTGAAGTTCATTCAGCTTTTGCCCAAACATTTTATTGAGTACATCTTCCAATTGACTGCTAATCAATGTCGTTGGATGCTCAAAAAATTGGTCTACGTTTCCAAAGAAGCGTTCAATTCGGTTGAGTACTGCTTCTAACTGCGATGGATTGCCGCGATAAGTTTGGATTAAATAATGGGATTTTTCTTCGTCAGTTACCCCGTAGTCAGAGAGAAGCTGCTTTGCCGCGTTTGTATCTAGCCCTTCAATTTTGAGACAAGATATGCGTTTCGCTTCGATTAAAAACTCAATCTCACGAGGCAGGGATCGACTTAGCAACAGCAATGGGAAATTTTTACGACGATCAAGGAAAATACGATTTAGCGTCACAGCAGTATGAACTAGCTATAAAAAGTAGTAACCAGGCAATACAAGCTATTAATAATTTGTCGAGATTAAAGAATAAAAGGGGCGAATTTGATGCAGCCATAAGTCTTGCAAACGAAGGCTTAAAATCAGCTAAAACACCTGATTTACAAGCTGCTTTGTACAAAAATCTAGGTTGGGCAGAATTAGGGCAAAAGAACTATCGTGATGCCTTAACTTATCTACAAAAGGCCACAAAACTAGATTTTGAAAGGACAGACGCCTACTGTTTGTTAGCGCAAGCGCAAGAAGCTTTAGGTAAAACAAGTGATTCCAACCTGGCGTGGGAAGTTTGCCTAACAACAAATTCAAGCCTCCCAGAAGTTCAACTATGGAGACAGAAAGTTCTGCAACGCTTTCTAAAACAATAACCTTGATCGTAACTATTCAATATCAAACAAGCTAGCTAATAACATAATATAAACTTGATATTATTTGAACATCAAGGGATGTTAAAGGATGCCCTCTGCCTAAAGTATGGAAAAAAAGCGCAATTCTGCCTGTTTATCAGGATTTTTCGGCAGATTTATTAGAAAAAAAATATGCTATCCCTTATAATTCTATACCGAGGGAAAATTATAGAATAGGAAAAATTTTCATGATCCGAATGGTAGCATTTGCGTCAGCATTAATACTACTTCTTTTGGATTTCAATAGTGCATGGGGTCAAAAACAGTCAACAGCTACACGCCATTCTGCACAGCAGCGTACATGTGAGCCTGTTGGTCGAGTCTTAAGTGCAGGCGATCGCACCCTGAAACTAGGAAGCCTGCTTTGCATTGGAGATCAGCTTCAGCCAATTAACAAGGGTACAGTTGTGATTCTTTGTTATCTGAACCAAAAAATTTTGCAACTCAAGCAGGGTTCCATTTCCGATGCGCCAAACAAATGTGTGCCACTTCCGACCCAAGCTGCGCGATGTACGCCATTCGCCTCAAACAATTGCCCCAAACCAAAGGGACCAAGCGAAGATAGAAATACGCCTGTACTAATTAGTCCCTACAGTAGTGCCATCTTAGATCCTCGCCCATCGCTGTCTTGGTTTTCTGTTAACGGAGCTACTAGTTACACTGTTCAAGTTAAAGGCAAGGGGGTCTTGGTATTTATACAAAATCGGCATGACCATTACGTTTTGCTGACTCAACACGTCCCGCTACTAGTTACACTTGAAGTTCAAACCCTTCCGTGGATCACAGCACAACCCGTAACAGATTTGAATCAGGTAGAAACTCTTCGGGCTATTTTAGATCAAGGTGAAGCCGAAGCTATTGTATTGGCAATGGAACTTAATGCAAAACTCTTAATCATTGACTCTAGACCAGGCAGAGCGATCGCAAGAGATTATGGTCTCAATATTACTGGCGTGTTAGGAGTGCTACTGGAAGCTAAACGTCAAGGGGTGATAGTTGCTGTTAAACCCTTGATGGATCAGTTAATTAATCAGGTAGAGTTTTGGGTAGATAGACAACTCTACAAAACAGTTCTACAAGCAGAAGCGTGAGAACTAATCGGTTGTTTCAAAGGGTGTGGGGGGTAGGGGGTAGGGGGTACGGTGTAGGGAGACTCTACCCACGCGGCGCATACGTGGGATTGGAACAAGGACACCGTATGGGGAACCCGTCCAACGGACTGCCTCACTGAGGTTTGCGCCTTTGAGATTTACCCGACAAAAATTCCTCTGCCCTGCGCCATAGCGTCTTACAAGTTCCTCAGCATCCATTCGCCCGGACTTAAATATTTTTATATTTCTTAATTTTTATTAATATAGAATGTGTATAAGTATTATTGCTTAGTCAACCCCGATTGGGTATTTTGAACGAGATCAGCTAATGATTAGACCTCTTGCCAAATTATTTTATGGTATGATAATAGGTCTTCTACTTTGATTCAATACACCTATGCGATCCGAACAAACAAAACGGCTATGGTATCGAGAGTTCAAACGTCTGTTTGGGGTGCCAAGACGTACTTTTAATGAAATGGTGAAGGTATTGCAAGATGCTGCTAGTCTTAAGCAAACACGAGGTTACCCAAACAAGCTGGGCTTGTCAGACCAAGCTTTGATTTGTCTACAGTATTGGCGGGAATATCGAACTTACTTTCACATTGCTGGTGATTGGCAAGTATCCGAATCAACAATTTGTCGCATAGTTCATTGGGTTGAAAGTACGTTATGGGTGGAGTCTGAATGCTGCGAAGCGATCGCCGCTTCTATTTTTTCCCGTACAGAGTTTATCCACTCAGCATCAGCTTGCTCATATTCATCAAGTAGCCTGAAAGCAAACTCTAGCACTTCTGAAGAATTGCGATATTTGCCTGTTTGCAGCTTGGCTTAGATGAATTTTTCTTGCTCTGGTGTAAGTGAGATGCTCCGAAGCGTTCGATTCTACCGTTTGCTTTGTATTCTAACAAGGTGATAGCGCAAACGGCAAAGGTAAGCTTTCTTCAGATCATATGAGCATTCACCACAAACCATCTCTATTCCGTCCAATGCACCGCATTGTTAGCCTTCGACATCAAGATATATCAACATACTTAATAAGCCTCAAACCTTCTACTGTCGTAGTAGAAAGTTAGAAAAGTACAGTCATCAACTATTATTCCAAGGATGATATCTAAAGTTTCTAAGAAGTAGGGACTACCAGATTCATTATCCGTGCTGATAACAGGTTCATCTAATATGGCAATAACAATAGCTGGCTGATTCGTGTGCGGAAGGCTTCTATTCTTCAAACTCTTTTTCCATTTCACAATCTGTCCAACTTCAAAAGATTCTTTTCTTATAAAATTTTCGCCAGCTGATTTAAGCTGAGCAAGATATTCCTCTCCATAGTTTTTTTCTTCTTCGGTATCACCATCTTGCTCGCGAAAAGTTTTCAGTAATTCTGAGATAACGTTTTGCTGCTTGCTCATTACACTAAGTCCTCTCTTAAACTTAAAAACCAATTAAATGCTTTCGTAGATACTTCCAATTTTATTTGAACTAAATTTACCATCCCCAAGTTTGACATTCAATTCTATTTTATTTGAATAAGAATCAAATGTGCTATGAAAAGTTCGCCGACTTGACCTCTCTCTACTATGAGAGGTTGTCAAGATAATAGACCATATTGCAGAGCTAATTTTTTCTAATTTCTCCATCTGACGAAACGCAATACTTTTCTCATTTGCTAATTTATCTACTGAATAAATAGAACTAGGAGGAAATAGATACCAACTTGCAGGTACGACCTCTAGTAGCCACCAGTCAAATAATTCACGTCGTCCGTAGGAACCGGGAAAGATGGCATAGCCCTCTAAGCAGTCGTCTAAAATATCCAATAACGCTTCTAGGGATTGATTATAATCGAGTGTTTTAATCGCACTACTATAAACATCCAAGGCTTCAGATAATACTTGAAAGCTTGATATCTCCTTATTTTCAGTAAAAAGACGAAAGATATCTACTATAGCGTTTGCCTCTTTCTCGCTGGCAACCTGAGCGAATTCCTTTTTAGAATTAAGCACTTCCCCAAGAGTTTCTAGCAGCCAAAATGCTATCCGTTTAATAGTCTCCTCTGGAATCGAGCTATTAGGTTGATAATATTTAACTGTAGGCTCTACAACTGAGGCTAGTATCAACGCCATCCAAACATACCGAAGGTGACTCAGTGTTCGGTTATTACCCTGAAACAATTCCAAGATTTGATCTAAAGCATCTTGAAGTGAAGCCTCGCCCTCTGCCTCAAGTTCATACAGTTCTTCATAGTGTTGCTGCCATGCGTTACTCAGCGCGCGTTTAAGGGAGTCAGGCACGTTACGTAGCAAGAACAACCTTTTGTCTGTAGAACTTCTCCATTCCTGAGTCATAGCTAATTTCTGCCTCTTTAAAGTTCGGGTGGATATGGATAGTCCCAGAAAACTTCTATCTTTATGTACGGGAACTTCTCCTCAAATTGTCTCAAAACATTATTACAACTTTCACATGGCTGGAACTCAGTATAAAGGTAGAGCCTGCCCTCTACTTGAAGATCGTAGAACATCTCAAGGGTATCAGCAATTTCAGACAAAACTTTGTACTCAGCATCAGTGTCCATAAGGCGCTGAGTACGAGAGTCAATGGCTGGTTCAAACTGCCCTCCTGCCGACTTAGTTTTTGGTATCTTAGAAATCGGGCTTTTGCTACCACCTTTAGAAGTTGCTCCTGCACAAAACGCTACATTCCCAGTGAGGTATAGCTCAGCAATCGCAACATTACTTTTACCAATGGGTTTCCCAAGGTATTGCTCTCGAATTAAGGCAGCGCTAGCTTGCAAGTCCTCCTTTCTCAGATTTTTGACTCCTTAGAGTAACTTTTCTCATTTTGATGTATCAGAATATCAAGGATCTACAGCATACAGAGAACATCAGATAGCAAGAGTCAACAGATAGCTATTACTGTTTAACCTTAAGTTCTTTATCACGGTGAGGAATCGCGGCGAGGAAATAACTGATGGTTGGGTTAAATGAGTTCTGGTGGTTGCGAACGAGCGCGTTCATACTCAATCACCCTGTAGCAATCAGCTATGCTTTCTGTATGAGCCACTCGACAGTAAAATTCGCGGCGCACACCAATACAGTTAGCCGATGCTTAGTAGTTGCTGTTACCCTTGCCAACAACTCTATTGCGAGCGTTCTACTAAATCAAGTTCTACCCAATTTTTGTTAGGTTAACATTTCAGTAAATTTGCTGAAGCAAGTGCAATTTTAGCAATGCTAGGATAGGGCTAATAATATATAGTTTTTTACCCGCTGTAGCAGGTATTGAGACTCGAAAAATGTTCTATTTGGGGCGTGAGTAGCAATTGATGCTGTTGTCACTATACCCAAAAGTTTTCAGGGGCTGGAAGCATAACCAAGTATTTTAGT
>CAXTSI010000308.1:0-11291 GCA_964246695.1 uncultured bacterium | reverse complement strand
TCACATCTAGAAAGTTTCTTCCATTCATAACGGGTGGTGCGCCGCCCGTGGGGTGTTCTTAAGAAAGATATTTTATAACCCTTATATAGCAAGGCTTTCAGTAAATAAATACAAATGTGTTTTTTATGATACATGCGAGACACTGTGCCAGCCCTTGGGGTAATGAGTTAATAGGTAAGTCATGCTACTGAACAAGGCACTCTTGGCATGAACAAATAGTAAGCTTTGTCAAGATATGATATAAATTTTATTGAACAGTTGTTAGCCCTCTGTTACTGAATCGATCTTGTAGGAAAAAAAGCTAGTCATGGATCTAAAACTAAAAGGTGATCAACGGCAGCAATTACTCCAAGCTATTATTAGTGCTTATCCTAGTGAAACTGATCTGGAAATGATGGTCAGTTTTAAGTTAGAGGAAAACCTCGATGCGATCGCAGGGGGAGGGAACCGGACTCAAGTTACTTTTAATTTAATCAAATGGGCAGAAGCCAGAGGAAAACTAGGACGCCTCATCTTCGCTGCGTATGAGACAAACCCAGGCAATCAAGAATTAAGAGATTTTTATCAATCTACCATTCAGCAGAAGTTTATTCTTAATGCCGCCTCTGTGGATTTTACAACAACAGATATAGGTCCGGCTATTGAATGGCAAGGACCAACCGAGGAACTACAACTTCAAAGTTTGTTTAAAGCTGAACCTGATTTTTGGGATGTTAGCTTTTTCAAACGAGCTATAGAACGAGCCGCATCTGTATGTCGGCTGGAAATTCCCTCACAAAAGATTCAAGGAACAGGCGTTCTAATTGCAGATAGGCTAGTTCTGACTAACTACCACGTTCTCAAACTAGATGAGAACTCAGATATGCAAACCAATGCTCTCAATGCAGTCTTACGTTTTGGCTATTTTACATCAGATTCTGGAAATCAGACAGAGGGACATGTATTTAAATTAGACAGACAAAATCCGATTTTGCACTTCAGCCCTACTGAAAAACTTGATTATGTTCTACTGCAAGTGGAAAGTGGTATTCTCCAAGCCAAAGATATCCAGCCTGCTCGTTGGGACGCATTCAGGTTGACACCCAAGACCAAGGTATCAATGTTTCCATTCAGGCGGGAAGAGTGCGCTGTTATGCTTTCCCAATTATCGTTATGACGAGTAACGGAGAGCGAGACTTTCCACCAGCCTTTAAGCGGCGATGTGTGCGGGTAAGAATGCCAGATCCCAATGACGATGCTCTTAAAGCTATTGTTGAGGCTCATTTTGGCAAGGAAGTATTTGAACGAGATGAGTCAAAAATTGTGCAATTAATCAGCGAGTTTAGGCAAAATAAGAATCAATCCCAAGATCGAGCAACGGATCAGTTACTCAACACCATTTACGTGCTAACCCGTGAAGTTAGTCCACCAGAAGATGACGAAGAGTCTTTGAAGAAGATTTTATTAAAAAGTTTATCAAGTAGCGATTAATCTCTGAAGAAACACGGGAGTGGGGAATAGGGAGTGGGGAGTGGGGAGAAGAGGGGGAGTGGTGGTGTTTGTTCTATTCATAACGGGTGGATAAATAAACCACATCTTTTTTGTCTCACCCAAAGGCGACTGCTTGCAAAAATGGATAAATGCCCTCAGACTAGAAGTCTGGGGCTAAACAAACAAAGCCTGCCTGCGCAGGCTTTTAGCCTATCAGTCCACGCAGGTGGACTTCGTTTGTATAGCCGCGACTGCTTGCAAAAATGGATAAATGCCCTCAGACTAGAAGTCTGGGGCTAAACAAACAAAGCCTGCCTGCGCAGGCTTTTAGCCTATCAGTCCACGCAGGTGGACTTCGTTTGTATAGCCGCGACTTCAGTCGTAAGGCACTTTTACAAGATGACTAATGAATTATCCCCAACCCATAATCAACTTGACCAACTGATTGCTGCATTAGGAAAAGATTTAGATCTGACTGGGGAAGAAATCGCTGATATCCTCTGGCTTGCCCTCAAGCGTCAGGAAAGTGGTGAGACTTCATTTGATGCTCAATCAAAAGCATCAACTGAATCGGCAGAAACCGAATTACAAGAATCAAATGTTTCCCCTACAAGCAGCAATATTTCCGCAAATCTTCCGGAAATCCCTACAGCAGAGATTTATCCACAAAATCAACAAACTGCTTACGGTACTGGAGATCTCTCCTTGCGAGTACCGGATGCTTCTTCACTGCGAGAACCCCTCATGCTGGCTCAAGCGCTACGACCTTTGGCGCGTCGGGTTGCCTCTGGAAGCAAGATAGTATTAGATGAAATTGCTACAGTCCAACGCATTGCAGCAGAGGGAATCTGTATACCAGTCCTTAAACCTGAGCCAGAACCTTGGTTAGATTTGGCATTGGTGATTGATGAAAGCAAATCGATGCTGATCTGGCGACATACGATTCGGGAGTTAAAACGACTGCTAGAAAATTATGGCATTTTTCGAGATGTCCGAACTTGGGGATTAGTCGTTGATGAAAAGGGGGAAATCGGCGTTCGACCAGGAATTGGGGAAACAGCAAGCCCACAACGTTTTGGTAATCCCCGCGAATTAATCGACCCTAGCGGTCGTCGTTTGGTTTTGATGGTGAGTGACTGCGTTGCTGCTATCTGGCGTAACGGTGCTGTCTTCTCAGCTTTGAAGGATTGGGCAGATAGTCAGCCAGTGGCGATCGCCCAAATGTTACCAAAGTGGCTGTGGCTGAAAACAGGCTTAAGTATGGGCGCTTCCGTCCGTCTAGGAAGTTTGACTCCGGGGGTTGCTAACCAACATTTATTCATCCAAGAGCTTTTACTTTGGCAGGAAATTAATCTGGAAACCGGAATAAAAGTTCCGGTGTTGACTCTTGAACCAGAGGTGGCGGTGATTTGGAGTCAGATGGTAGCGGGAAAAAGTGATGCAGTGGCTTTGGGGTTTGTCTTCTCGTCGGAATTCCCAGATGATGCTCAACAACTACCAGAAACTAGTATCAGCAACCTCAATGCAGAGGATCGAGTCTACCGCTTTCGCATGACTGCTTCACCAATGGCGCGGAAGCTAGCAGGGTTACTAGCAGCAGCGCCAGTGATTAATTTGCCTGTGGTGCGGTTAATTCAAGAAACTCTGCTACCCCAATCTCGACAAGTACATGTTGCAGAAGTTTTTTTAGGGGGATTGTTAAAACCTTTAAGCAATATTGAGACTGACACCAATCCTGATGTGGTGCAGTATGATTTTATGGCAGACCAAGTGCGGGAAATTTTACTTGAGTCTGCTCCTGTGTCTGATTCAGCAAGTGTACTAGATGCCGTTTCTCAGTATGTTGCAGAGCAATTAGGCAAGTCTTTAGAAGATTTTGTGGCTCTGTTGAAAGCACCCGGACAAGCTGATGAGTTACAAGTGAAACCCTTTGCTGTGGTAGCAGCTAAGATTTTAAAACAATTGGGAGGAGATTATGCTCGCTTTGCTGAGGAGTTGGAGCAGCAATCGACATCTCCACCTATTGGAACTCCGACTTCTGAAGCTTTACAAACATTTACATTTGAGGTCGTCACCGTTAACCGTCGCGGCGAAATTATCAAAAAAGAACCCAAACAAGCCCAATACTTCACCGAATTGGGTAATGGTATTAATCTAGAAATGGTGGCTATCCCTGGTGGCACTTTTCTCATGGGTTCACCAGAAGGTGAAGGATATGACGATGAAAAACCCCAGCACTTAGTCACTGTTGAACCCTTCTTTATCGGCAAATATCCAGTCACCCAAGCGCAATGGAGAGCAGTTGCTGCTCTACCTAGAGTTGACCGTGACCTTAAACCTGACCCTTCTCATTTCAAAGGTGATAATCGTCCTGTAGAATCTATCTCTTGGTTTGATACGGTAGAATTCTGTGCTAGACTATCTAAAGTGACAGGTAAAGATTATCGACTTCCGAGCGAAGCGGAGTGGGAATACGCCTGTCGCGGTGGCACTACCACACCATTTCATTTTGGTGAAACGATTACGACTGAGTTAGCTAATTATCGAGGCACAGACCAAAAAATTGGCGAGACTCTTTATAAAGGATCTTATGGTGAAGGTCCATTAGGAATATATAGGAGTGAAACTACACCTGTTGGAGTTTTCCCTGCAAATGCCTTTTGCTTACATGATATGCATGGGAACGTGTGGGAATGGTGTATTGACCATTGGCATGAGAATTACGAGGAAGCGCCTACCAATGGTAATGCCCAATGGTAATGCCCAATGGTAATGCCCAATGGTAATGCCCAATGGTAATGCCCAATGGCATGGCTTATAACAGATGAGAATGATAATCAGAATAACCGCCTGGTGCGCGGTGGTTCGTGGGACGACAATCCTGAGTTCTGCCAACCGCAACAGGGTTTCCCAGGACTACGACTTCGGTTTTCGGGTAGTGTGCGGTCCCGCGCAGAGGACTTAGTAGCCCTTGACACTTTTGCCCTTTTACCCTATACACTTATTTTATTTACACTGTGAGCGAAGCGAACGAATTTTTTTTTTACTAAATCCACTATATCAAATTAATCTTACATTTTTCCACTTCGTTAACAAAGTTTAATAAAGAAATTCAAATGTAAATTATGACAGTCTTCATTATTTGTTCTAATTACTAGAATAACACAGCGACCCTAATACGATTCAGATCAGCCTACAGACTTTTAACTGCCAACTAATATCATGTCCGTATAAACAGTTACGATATCTAGCCCTCGCCCCCGTCCCCTCTCCCATGCTTGGGAGAGGGGTGCCCAGAGGGCGGGGTGAGGGTTCATATAATAAGTCATTAACCGGACTGGTGATCGTAGCGACAATGGTCTGCGATAAACAAGTTGCTAGAAGATCTGCCTGAACAACCACAGGGGGACGAGGTTTAGCAGTACGGAGGGGGTTGAGTCTGGATAGAGAACCAGTACAACTTCTCCACGGCTATAGGGCATCGTAAGCAGCCATGTCAGGTCTTTCCCAATCTTCAGCAACACTGTGTAGCCGATGGCGCAGGTCTGCGGCTTGCTCCTGATCAATGCCACGAGATGGCAAATCTACGGTTTTAGGGGCAGATAGGAAAGTAACAATAACTCGTACCCCATCCATACCATCAGGAGTTTCCAGCAACTCAACTTTACCGTCCCGATAAATCCCTTCCACTGACTGCAACATTGCTTTTATTGTTTAAGATAAACTATATCTCGCTTAACTTTTACGTTCTTCTTTGCGTCTTTGCGGGGCAGTCGCCTAGGTCGGGAAACCCGACTGCAGCGCTGCCTTGCCTTTGCGTGAGACAAAAAAAGTCTATCATAATATCACAAGACGCTGCTATTGTGCTGATCCTTTACGAAAGTATCACAAAAGCTTCACGCCACTTCCGCACCGAATTAACTGCATAGATCCGATCGCATTGTTTCAGTGCTTCAACCGTAATTACCTCCTCCCGCACTTTTCCCTGAGCAAGCAAATAAGCACGAAAAGTCCCTGGTAACAACCCACATTGTACTGGCGGCGTCAGCAGTTCGCCGTTCATTTGAACAATAACATTAGCAATACACATTTCTGTAATCTCGCCCCGTTCATTCCACAACAGAACATCGTCACAGTCAGGACAAGAAGCCTGGACACTATTGTAGACCTGGCGATTGGTGGTTTTATGATACAGAAATGGATTGGTTGAATCCACTGGTGTTGGAGATAGACGGATCTGTAGGGGATGAGAATCGGCGATCGCCAATAGGGAGGAAGCCTCGCAGGTGATACCACCATTTTGGGCTACAAGTAGCCGTACCTTATGAGGTTCATTTGGCAACGAGTTTGCCTTAGCCTCGCTCTTCTTGCGAACTTCTTTTATGTCCACTGATATGCTAAAATAGACAGCAGAATCTTGGAGACGTTTGAGATGATAACTCAGCAAAAAGTATCCATCATCTGGTGTCCAAAGCATGGTTTCTAGCAGGGAAAAATTGGCAACGGATGTTGTAGCGGATGTAGCGGATGCTTGTTCTGGTTGTCTCACAGTTGCATCATCCGTTACATCCGTTATGTCAATCGCTTCGCTCAAATTAAAAATTAAAAATTAAAAATTAAAAATTAAGAACCACCAAAATAAATTTAGGGTAACCTAAAAAAAGGACGCCTTTTTCCTCGCCCAATTCCTCACCGCTGCGCGAACGCACTACGTGTCTCGTAAAAAATCAAATTCCTTCTCCATAAATGATAATGGTGCATGAAACCTAAATTTATTAATTCAAAATTGTTTATTTCTTAATCTTAAATTTTTAATTTTTAATTTTTAATTTTTAATTCAAAAAATGGTCAAAAATTGGGGCGATTGGTTGTGAGAACTCGTGCCTTGATTTGACATTCTACATACTCGTCACCGCTGACAGAGTCCCACACGATTCCACCGCCAACACCATATTCTGCTTGACCGATTTGTTTGTCAATAAGTACGGTGCGAATCGCAACATTGAATTGAGTGCGATCGGGAGAGATAAAACCGATGCACCCGGTGTAGATCCGACGCGGTGTTGTTTCCAATGTAGAAATGATCTGCATGGTGCTTGGCTTCGGTGCTCCAGTAATGGAAGCGCAAGGGAAAAGAGCAGATATTATATCACATAGTGAGGCACTCGTGGTGGCTGTGACAGTGGATGTCATTTGCCAGACGGTTGGATACTGCTCAACATCAAATAAACTGGGAACTCGGACACTGTGTAGGTCTGCAACCTTTCCGATGTCGTTGCGGATCATATCGACAATCATCACATTCTCGGCACGGTTTTTCTCTGAATGGTGCAACCACTCAGCCATAGCCCGATCTTCAGTTAACGTGCAGCCGCGTGCTGTAGTTCCTTTCATCGGACGTGAGGTCAACTGGTTGCCAGAAAGACTGAAAAAGAGTTCTGGCGAGGCTGAGCAAATGGTGAACTGCTCAATATCTACATAGGCGGCGTAATTAGTCTGCTGGGCTTGTACTAATTTCAGGAAGAATGAGTACGGGTTGCCCGAAAAAGGCGTGTGTAGACGCATTGTGTAATTGACTTGGTAAGTTTCGCCACGAGCAATGTGTGACTTAATCCGGGCGATCGCGACTTTGTATTCTTCCTCACTTACCGAAGGTGACCATTCGTGCTGGGTATAATCTGAACTCGGAGAAGGTATGGTCAGATCAATGACTTCAGGTTTTTTGTAGAGACCGAACCAGAGTAAGGGAAATGAGGATAGGGAATGGGTGTGAAGTGCCATGTCAAAAGCTGGTGAAGCTTCGTAACTGATAAAACCAGCTGCATACATTTTCTGTTCGCGGATCGTTCGCTCGACAAGTTCCAATTTGGGAACTACTTGGTCAACGCAATCAGCCCTAATAACCTCCTCTGGTTCTCGGAAGCGAAGCCACTGCTTGAGTTCGGCATCGTGAATTACTACCTGATTCGTCATGGCTAATTTGTAATTCGTAATTAGGACATGAATAACTACAAATTACTCATCATGAATTACAAATTATATCCCAATACAGTTCAGTTAAGAACCAGATCAGAAACCCGGTTTCTCTTAGAAACCGGGTTTCTTTGCTCCCACCTATCCTTAACTGAACCGTATTGAATTATATCCTGTCCGCTTAAATACTTATACTATGCCCTGAACTGGTAATAGGAATTAAACAGAGTCCCAATTACCAATTACCCATTACCAATTACCCATTACCAATTACCCATTACCAATTACCAATTACCGACATGATATTACTGATTATCCTGCTCATCAATCGTCGTTGATGGCTGAAATGTCTCAGGTGCAGGCTGAGGATTTAGAAGCTCTCGCCAAGACCTAATTTGCTCGCGTGCCGCACTGTAAGCAGCACTACCTCTTGGAATCAGCTTGGCTGTCTCGATCGCCCTAACAATATCAGACTCACCTTGAGAGCGTGCAATGTCTAATAATTGCTGACTCCATTGGTCAAGGGCTACATTCACATCGTTGCGTAGGATGCTACTGTTTGGCACTCGATCCGCCAGCCGAATTGCCTCTGCTAAGGCATTTGGAGTTCCAGCCAGTGCTACTTCCCGTGCTTTATTCCAGTTTTCTCTAGCACGAATTTGCCCTCGCCAGTCATTTACAGCCGCTTGTGCTTCACCCGAAAGCGCTCTTCCTGATGTTATTTGTTGAGCGGTAGCAATGGCGGCGGGGAGATCGCCGCTATTAGCAAGTTCTCGCGCCTGTTCTAAGTAGGGCTGATCTTGGATTCGTTGAATTTTATCCGTCCAATTCCCTATTTTGGTTTGTGCTTCTTTGTATAATGCACGACCTCGGCGGATTTGACTTGCTTGAACGATCGCTGCTTGCAATCCGTTAATATCCTCTATCAACGCCAGCTCATCAGCGCGATCCAAATAAGGTCGGTCTTCGATTGTCTGTATCTGGGTAACCCATTGACCAATTTCTTGTCTTGCTTCTTTGGCGCGGGGGTTGCTAGCAGGGATCACCTGAGCTTCGCTAATGGCTGCCGTCAAATCGGGGATTGATCCTGCGGCGGCGAGCGATCGCGCTTTTTCCAGGTGAGCAACATCTTCAATTTCTAACTGCCAACGAGCAATCAGTTTTTGCGCTTTTTCATAAGTTGGTCTTGTAGAATCAATTTGTTGGGCTTGAGAGATTGCTGCGTCTAAACCTGCTATACTACCTGTCCAGGCACTTCTTTCCGCCTCAGCTAAGGTAATAAAATCCTCGGTTTCTGAGTGTAGCCCAGTAGTTGGCGGAATTTTTTGGGCAATCAGGATAGCTTCATCCGCATTTTGTTGCGCCAGCTTTGTCTGCGCTAATTCCAACATTTTGCGTCCAAATCCGGGAATCGCTTCTTGAGCCTTCTGATAAATATAACTGTTTTGCCCAATCGACCCAGCCAGGTTAATAGCTTTGAGTAAACTATCTACTACCCTACTTTTAGATAGGCTTTGAGCTTTTGCTAACTTCTCGCCATCTTCCCTATTGCTGACAATCAGTTTATTTAATTCATCGTACTTAGTACCGTTCCAGTACTTATTATGCACGCGTAACAATCTGGAAGCAACCATAAACGCTTGATGCCAGCGTTCTTCGCGTATTTCTCTTTCCGCTTCCTTGTAGATGTCTTCTGCCTTAGACCAAGTTGATTGCCACTTGGTAATTTTCTCATTTCCCAATTTATAAGTAGAGACATCTTCAGGAATCTTGCCTGCAGTGGCGATCGCTTCGTCTAATTTCCCAGTTTGGAAACTCTGATCGGCTAGCTGCAAAATATCCCCGGACCATTGTTCTATAAAGTGATCGATTTCACCGCGTAGTGGGTGACTGTGTGGCAGTTTCTTCACCAAGGCGATCGCTTGCAGTAGGTCGTTCACTGTCTGCTTAGAAGCTGCTAACTGAGCACAGTGTAACCGCACCGACGCACTTGCCAAAGGCCAAAAAATCGATGGACAATTTGGCGCGGATGGCAGCTTGAGTAGCATCGACATTGACATTAATGCTATACCGCCGGGAACCAAGGTTAACAAAAACACCCATAATATCCAGCTTGTCAGCCAACGGGGTAATTTGCCATAATTTTTGCTGGCTGGGAGAGTTCCTTGTGACTGACTGTTTAAAGGTGGTGGTTCAGAATTGCTTTGTTTTGATCGCTTCACAAATTTGGAGGTAGAACCAGTAGCAGGAACACCCGATGAATGAGTTTCAGGCTTTTGCTGACCTTGGGATAATCTAGTCATTTCATCTGGATCTCTTGCTCTGGCTAGTGACCAGCTTTCTGGAATATCCCGCTTTGTCATGTCTCACACCAAAATAATTTAATAGCGATAGTTGCTGGCGTACTAACTTTCTCCAAACCGAAAAAGCTACTTTTTGCAATCTTATAATTCTATAGCTACTATACAATCTCCCAAATAAAAAGCGATTTTTTATACTTTACACTGAAGCTGAATTTGTACGCAAATCCTCAATGAGCTGAGCCAAGTCAGCGCTACAAGCCTGGTAAACCGTGCCGCAAAAGTCGCAAGTTGCTTCTGCACCATTATCTTTGGTAATCATGTCTTGCAGTTCTTCCTCTCCCAACATCTTTAATGCTCCCAGTACGCGGTCAAAAGAGCAACGGCAATGAAAACGTAGCATTTGAGTTTCGGGAAAGATAACAAGCCCCATGTCTCCTAATAAATTTTGAAAGATATCTGGCAAAGATAACCCGGCTTGCAACAAAGGGGTAAATCCCGATAAAGCAGCTACTCGTGATTCCAAAGTCTCTAGCAAAGCCTCGTCTCTGGCTGCTTTGGGCAACACTTGTACGAGTAACCCTCCTGCTGCCGTCACCCCACTTGCACCCACAAACACACCTAAAACAACTGCTGAAGGTGTTTGCTCCGAACTTACCAAGTAGTGAGTTACGTCGTCTCCGATTTCACCAGAAACGAGTTCCACCGTACTGGAGTAAGGATAGCCATAACCGACATCGCGCACGACGTAAAGATAGCCATTACCAACTGCGCCACCGACATCTAGCTTCCCTTTGCCATTTGGAGGCAGCTCCACAGCTGGGTTTTCTACATAGCCGCGTACTGTTCCATCCAAACCCGCATCTACCAATATACCACCTAACGGTCCATCGCCTTTAACGCGGACGTTGACTCTAGACCTAGCTCGCTTCATACTAGAAGCCATTAACAAGCCTGCTGTCATCGTCCGACCAAGCGCAGCTGTCGCCACATATGAGAGCTGATGCTTAGCCTTTGCTTCTTCTGTTAAACGTGTGGTGATTGCACCAACTGCACGAATCCCGCCTTCAGCTGCTGTGGCGCGAATTAACTGATCCGCCATGAAAAACCTTACCAATAATGTCTTACTGCTCGCCCCTGCTTTTTAGCATGGGATTGATAGCTATCTTAGTATAACTAAACTTAACTTAAAACAGCTGTGTAATCAGTGGGATAGAATGTTGGAAAAATTGTTAGTAGTTAGTTGTTAGTAGTTAGTTGTTAGTTGTTAGTTGTTGGTGAGCGTAAGCGCCGACACGAGAGTTTCCCTGCTTATACCAATTCTATGTGAGGCTGCACATTAACGCCCTCAGGCTAGAAGCCTGGGGCTACACAAACAAAGCCTGCCTACGCAGGCTAATTATATGCAGCTTCATATAAAAACGGTATTAGGCGACTGCGAACGCAAAGGGTTATTGGTTGTTGGTTGTCAAAAAAACCACTAACAACTAACCACTAACAACTAACCACTAACCACTAACAACTAACCACTAACAACTAACCACTAAC
>CAXTSI010000307.1:0-11337 GCA_964246695.1 uncultured bacterium | reverse complement strand
TTCCCCACTCCCCACTCCCCACTCCCCACTCCCCATTCGGGTTAGGATAGAAGTATGGCTTCTATCGAAATCTTGGGCGTTCCACACGCGTATGAGCTAACGGCGCCTACTTCCTGCCCCCACACTTTAGTGTTTGTCCACGGTTGGCTCAATAGCCGTGGATACTGGCAACCTGTGATTTCCCGTTTGTCAGATGAATTCCAGTGCCTATCCTATGATTTAAGGGGTTTTGGTAAATCCCAGCCTCAGACAAAAACCGATTATAGTGGCGAACAACCTTTTTTAAGCCTAACTTCCACACGGCTTGAGCCAATAGGAGAAGAACCGAGTCGCTCCTCACCTCTGTGGGGAAACCCTCAGTCAGCTTACGATCAACGAGGCACTGCTCACTACGGTGATGCAGTTGTTAATCCCTTCGATTCCCTTTATACACCCGAAGCTTATGCTCAGGATCTAGCAGCCCTCCTGCAACAACTGAATATTACTAGTGCTTGGTTGATTGGTCACTCTTTAGGAGGTACGATCGCCCTGTGGGGAGCTACTCAGATGCCTGAGGGTGTCAAGGGAGTCATCTGTATCAACGCAGGCGGTGGTATTTATCTTAAAGAAGCCTACGAGCAGTCTCGCTTGGCGGGTCAGCGGTTTTTACAAATCCGCCCTCGATGGCTCACAAGTGTGCCTTTGATTGACTTGCTATTTACCAGAACGAGTGTGGCGCGTCCGTTAGACCGCTATTGGGCGCGTCAGCGGATGATTGATTTCGTCGTTGCCGATCCAGAAGCTGCTTTAGGAACATTGCTAGACTCTACCACTGAGGAAGAAATCAACCGCTTACCCCAGTTGGTATCCCAAACGAAACAGCCGGTTTATTTCCTCGCTGGTGCGGAAGATAAGGATATGGAACCCAAGTATGTCCGTCATTTAGCCAGTTTTCACCCCCTGTTTCAATACTGTGGTGACAACGTTATCGAAATTCCTGATTGTGGACATCTCGCCATGTTAGAGCAGCCGGATGCAGTTGCTACTCATATTCGGTCGATAATTGTTGATTGTTAGTTGTTAGTTGTTAGTTGTTAGTTGTTAGTTGTCAAAAACTACCACTAACCACTAACCACTAACCACTAACCACTAACCACTAACCAATAACAAATTATTGATACAACTCCATAACCTGCTTTAGCCCTAGCCTAGATTGAACACCTAGGGTAAGTCTGGAGGTATGACCACGATTCAGATGATCGGCGGCAGCGCAACCTATCATCGCAGCGTTATCGGTACATAATTTCATCTCCGGGAATAGCACTCGCAGGTTAGTCGCTGCTGCTGCGGCTTGTAAGTGTTTTCTTAAACCACTGTTAGCCGCTACGCCTCCACCAACGGCAATGGTGTCAAGACCATAGTCGAGAGCACAGGCGATCGCTCTTTTAGTAAGCGATCGCGCTACAGTTTCCTGAAAACTAGCCGCTACGTCTGCCACTCTTAAAGACTGTCCGTCTTTTTCTAACTGCTGTACGAGTCGCATTACAGCCGTCTTTAACCCACTGAAACTCGCATCATATGGATGATACCCCCCACAAGGGTGGGAAACTTTTCCTTCAGGTAGGGAAAAAGCTTGCGGATTCCCAGATTGTGCCAACCGATCAATCGCTGGTCCCCCAGGATATCCCAAATTCAACAGGCGTGCTACCTTGTCAAAGGCTTCACCTGCTGCATCATCACGAGTTTCGCCTACGGTTTCGTACACACCGCAATCCTTAACGTAAATTAAGCTTGTGTGTCCACCAGAAACTAACAAACTTAAAAAAGGTGGCTGTAGCGTTGGTTCACTTAAATAAGTCGCGTAAATGTGACCTTCGAGGTGATGAACTCCCAAAAATGGCTTTTGATGTACTACGCAAAGCGTTTTGGCAGCAGTTAATCCCACCAACAGCGCCCCTACGAGTCCGGGGGCACAGGTTGCCGCAATACCATCTATTTTCCCCCAGTCCAGTTCTGCTTGTTCCAGTGCCTGGGCGATCGCTTCATTTATCGTTTCTAGGTGCTGGCGAGACGCCACTTCTGGCACTACCCCCCCATACTGCTGATGCACTGGAATTTGGGAGTTAATAATACTACTACAAACTTGACGATTCTTAACAACTGCTACTGCTGTCTCATCACAACTCGTTTCTATTGCTAAAACTGTTGTCATTTGTTACTTGTTACTTGTTATTTGTTATTTGTTATTTGCATCTCCCCCTACCGCCCCCCCGTTGCCCCACCCCAGGTAAAGCCGGGCCGGAGACCGGGCGGTGCCCCTACTCCTGTACAGACGTTCCAGCAGAACGTCTCTTCCCCCACTCCCCACTCCCTACTCCCCATCCTTAGTTTTACGAAACTTTAACTTTTATTGACTTAAACTTTCCTCGGTACACGGGCAAGAGTATTATTTCCATATGCTAAAAACACGCTCAAATCATCGGAAATATAGGTAAATCTGTCAGATTGACATCTGGTAAAATCCTAGCTTAACCTGATTTTGTGTGTGTATTTAACCTTGCTCAAGTCCAAAGTTGTACAAGCCGCTTCGTTTTGTACAAAAAATTTTTGTTTCGTAATAAAAGGAAACAATTCCATGCAACGCTTGTTTGCTCTAATTTTAGCGATTTGTCTTTGGTTCAATTTTGCCCCGTCTGCTAAAGCGGTAGGCGCTGACCTTGTACCTTGCAGGGAATCTCCTGCATTTCAGGAAAGGATAGATACTGCCCGTAATACTACATCCGACCCAGAGTCTGGGAGAAAACGGCTTGAGCGTTATTCTGATGCGCTGTGTGGTCCTGAAGGTCTACCTCATCTGATTGTGGATGGTAATCTTGCTCATGCTGGTGACTTCTTAATTCCCAGCATTATCTTTCTCTACATTGCAGGTTGGATTGGTTGGGTAGGTCGCGCCTATCTCCAAATCATCAAGAAAGAAGGCGGTGATGTGGAAATGAAGGAAATTATCATTGAAGTGCCGAAAGCGCTGCCAATCATGCTATCAGGCTTTACTTGGCCAGTAGCAGCCTTGAAAGAATTTCTGTCGGGCGAATTAACAGCCAAGGATGAAGAAATCCCCATTTCACCACGCTAATGGCTAATAGCTAATAGCTAATGGCTAATGGCTAATGGTAAAAATTAGCAATTAACAATTAGCAATTAGCAATTAGCAATTAACAACCAACTACCTTATTTGGAGAATAATCTATGTCCCAGCAAAACAATTTTGTTAAATACCTTTCACTAGGACCAGTTTTGTTGTTTGCCAATTTGATTTTTACTGCAGTTCTGTTGATTCTCATTAACTACTGGTTCCCCGACCTACTTTTCCACCCACTACCATAAATATAAGATTGTTAGTGGTTAGTTGTTAGTGGTTAGTGGTTAGTTGAATTTTCTACTAACCACTAACCACTAACAAATCCCAACTTTTAACTTGACTTTTAAACTCGTCATGCGGTAAACAGTGTGCGAGTTTTGTTTTTTTTAGAACAGCTAAATTAATTTTTCTAAACTTAACTAGTAAAAATGATATTTAGCGTCAATTATTATTAATATGAAAAATGCCACCACTTTATTTAGAGGCAAACATAAAATATGGCGCAAGCTATAGATGCATCAAAAAATCGTCCTAGCGATCCTAGAAACCAAGAGGTTGTCTTTCCAGAATGGCGCGACTCGCAACGGGGAAACTTAGAAACGCCAATTAATGCTTCTCCCCTAGCCAAATGGTTCATTAATGGTTTAGCAGCCTATCGCCCAGGAATAACTCCCTTCAGAAGAGGGTTAGAAATTGGCATGGCTCATGGTTACTGGATATTTGGTCCATTCGCCAGATTGGGTCCCCTGCGGGATACAAATAATGCCAACTTAGCTGGTTTATTGGCAACTTTCGGCTTAGTTGTGATTTTGACTGGAACCTTATCCTTGTATGCCAATAGCAACCCTCCCCAACCAATCGCTACTGTCACTGTACCCAACCCTCCTGATGCTTTTAAATCGCCAGAAGGTTGGAACAATTTTGCCAGTGCTTTCTTAATCGGTGGTCTTGGCGGTGCTGTAGTCGCTTATTTTGTAGCCAGCAATCTGCAACTAGTTCAAGGTCTGGTTGGTGGTTAATTAGGAGTTAGGAGTTAAGAGTTAGGAGGCGCGGAATTGTGATTTTTATTCCTCACTCCTCACTCCTCACTCTTAACTCCTAACGAGCGGATCGCGTCATCCAAACAAAGCTGTTTCTATAGAATTGAGAGCAGTTTCAAAATCGTCATTAACGATTTGAAGATCGAATTCATTGGCAGCATGAATTTCTTCTTGGGCGCGGCGCAAACGACGGGCGATCGCTTCTTCAGATTCCGAGGCGCGACCACGTATTCGGTTCTCCAACTCTTTGAAAGAAGGCGGCAGAATAAAAATGCTGAGGGTACTAGGAAATGTTGCACGAATTTGGCGTGCCCCTTCTAGTTCAATTTCCAGCACCACCGACTTTCCAGAGCGAATTTGTTTTTCCACTTCTTCACGGGGAGTGCCGTAATAGTTACCAGCAAATTCTGCCCACTCTAGGAATTCTCCCGCCGCTACCAATTGTTCAAACTTGCTGCGGCTGATAAAGTAATAATCTTTGCCATTGATTTCTCCCAAACGGGGAACACGGGTCGTCACGGATACAGAATAATATAGTTCTGGATGACGCTGCAGCAGCGATCGCATTAAAGAACCTTTGCCGACTCCACTAGGACCTGTGAAAACAATCAGCTTGCCAGGATATGGATATTCTTTGGTAGTAACACCACTTTCTCTTGATAAAACTTGCATCATCCGCTCAATCTGTACATTAATCAATAGACGCTATTCGTTAGTCTGTGTGTTAGTAGACAGGATAACTACTGACTAAGGAATTTCGTAGCAGAGGTGACATAAAAATTGTCTAATTTACATATTACTACTGATACGATATAAATAAAAGTAGGGTTGTTGACTTACCCTCAATTAATTATCCACAACTTGATGATCGCGGGAAATTACAAAGCGATTCGCTACCGTTTCCGGCTGAATCGCTGAGAGAATGACGTGGCTTGAATCAGTAATAATTACAGCCCTAGTACGGCGACCATAAGTCGCGTCAATAAGTTGACCTCGATCCCGTGCATCCGTAATTATCCGCTTAATTGGGGCAGACTCTGGACTGACAATGGCAACCACTCGGTTGGCAGACACGATGTTGCCAAAACCGATGTTGATTAACTGAATGTCCATAAAAAACTGACGCCAAACGCGCTGTTGAAAGCTTGTAAGCAACTATTTCTCATGTTATCTTCAAAAAATTGGAGTTACAACGCTTAATTTGACGCTAGCCTTTATTTTTAAATATCAATCCCTTTTTTTAGCTGTTTCTGAGCCTAGTTTCCTCAAAATCTACCTAAAGGCATAGATAAAGAAGAAGAAGAAAGGGGAGTGGGGGAGCCAGCGCTGAATGAGTGTCAGCCCGACCTAGGCGACTGGTGAGTGAGCGTGCGCATGAGGCGGGTTTCCCGCGCCCTGGCAACTGGCGATCTTCGTAAGCGTTGCGTTAGCCGGTACTCCGGCGTCAGCGGTAGCGATAGCGTTGCGTTAGCCGGTACTCCGGCGTCGGAACGAGCGTCACCCGAAGGGCGTAGTAGGGAATGGGGAGTGGGGGGGTGGTGTGCCGCCCGTGGGGTACTCCTAACTCCTAACTCCTAACTTTTTTATCTGTTGCCATCTTTGTTGTAGTTGGCTCAAGTTAGGAGCATGACCACCATAACGCCAGCTAACATAAGCTTGGCAAATTTCATCTATTACCTCAGCAGTTACTGGTGAATAATGTTGATATGATACTTTGGCATACTCTGTGGGTGTTTGAGCCGGATGTTTGCTCAAACCTTTTTGGGCTACCCACTGAAGCATTTGTTGATAAAGGTTTTCCATTGGTGGCAATTTCCTAAGCGCACAGTTCAAACGCCACTCTCGCCACCGTTCCCAACTCAGCCAACTCAAGAAAGCCAGTGCAGTTGCGAAGATTAACCCCGTTAACACGCCCAGCCAACCTTGAGAAAATAAAGAGAAAAACCAAGAAAACCCTCTGGCAAGCCAGTTGAATATTGCCCCAAACACATTGTTGAGTAAACCTGTCACAGGCGAGGGTAACCAACTAGCAATCCAGTTCCAAAACTGATGTAGAACACTAAAAGTTTGAGTCTCTTCTATCGAGGGGGGAATCAGGGGATGATTGGGAATTGGGTCAAAGGCAAACCAGCCATATTTAGGGAAATACACCTCCGTCATGGCATAAGCGTCGGTGTTACGGACAACATACATGCCTGTGAACGGATTAAACTCTCCTGGACTAAACCCCGCCACTAACCGGGCTGGGATGCCAATGGAACGTAGCATCACCGTTAGAACTGTCGAGAAGTGGTCTGGATAGCCTTCTTTGTGCTTGAACAAGAAAGCGAGTACCAAATCTTCGTTTTCACCCAAATAAGGCAGCAAAAGAGGATTTTCGGGAATACTGTAGTGTAGTTTCAGGTACTGAGCTAAATAGAGAGCTTTTTCGTAGGGGGAATTAAGGGTTTTTTCAGACTTTCCCACCCGCTCCCGATTGTAGTCGGTTAAAATTTCTTCAGTGCGTTGCCGTACTTTATCGGCAATTTGGTCCGGGATTTGCAGATAGTAATTTTTAATATTCTGTGGATAATTAGTTGAGGCTTGTCCTAACAAAGTGCGATCGCGGTATGGTACATCCGAAATCACCGTGTAAGTCAAACCTTCTGATAGTTCCATAGGCGATCGCAACCCGCCTTCTCGATCAACAGCTACGATCTGTGTCGGAAAGTAAATTTCCTTAGGAGTAGCCAAAGCGGGAATGAGATTGGGCAATTCTGACACTACTGTGTAGGTTTGCACGACTTCTTTTGTGCGACCAGCTTGAACTGTACCTGGAAGAAAAGTTTGGTAAGACCAAGGCGATCGCTTGATTGTTTGAACTTGTTCTGTCCGAGAAATGTCCCATCCTTGACCTGTGTAGCGGTCAAATGCTAGTACCCGCCAGAAACTATCGCCTTGCGATCGCACCCGCATCACTATCTTGGGTGTCATTTCGCCTCGCAGGTTTTGGTTTATTTCACTATTAAAACCGTAATAAAAGTTATTATCAATCTTTCCATGTTTGCCAGTTTGGCTCTCTAGCGTACTGCTACCACTGCCACCCCCCTTACCATTACCTTGGTGGACATACCCTGGATTAATGATGCCGCGCCCTGTAAAATTGCCCTTAACCTCAATTGGAGAACTTACGGGAAACGTCCGCAACTGGTAACCTGGTAGCCTCGGCAAAACGGCAAAAATTGCCAGCCCTAACACCACAATCAGAAAGAAATTTAAAATTAAAAATTTCCAATTTAAAATTGAGTTTTTGTTTTTTAATTTTTCATTTTTAATTTTTAATTCTCTCAACCCAAGGCGTGAGCGGTAATCTAGTATTAAAGTCGGCAGGGAAATTGCTAAAAATAACAATAACATTGGTGCAAACGCTAAAGTTTGACTTAGCGTAGCCGCAATCCCCAGCAAAATCAGCCCAATCACAATTGAATACCCCAAGTCCTTGCGACGGGGCATATCAAAGCTATGGAGTACCTGGAGTTGAATTAATAACTCTGCCAAACCCAGTCGTGTATCGTTCAACTCCCCAAACAACCGCCCAAAGAAAGCACCCAATGCCACTAACATTCCTATGGCGATGCAGAACTTTACTGGCACATTGCGATCGCGACGACGGTAGTAACTCCAGATTGCACCAACGACACTAAGTGGCACTGCCCAAAGACTGAATCCAGTCTGGGCTGCAATATCTGTCGCTACAACGCCTACAATTACCAATCCGCTAACAAGAAAACGCGATCGGATTGAATTTTCTACCAACATCGTAGGCGATCGCACCGTTCTCTGCCGCCAGTCATTCCATGTAGGTAGATGCCAACGCCCACCGATCCTAGAAAAGTTAAACATTTGTTAGTTGTTAGTTGTTAGTTGTTAGTTGTTAGTTGTTAGTTGTTAGTTGTTAGTTGTTGGTTGTTAGTTGTCAAAAACACCCACGAACCACTAACCACTAACGAATAACAAATTTCTTGTTAGTTGTCAAAAACACCCACTAACAACTAACAACTAACCACTAACCACTAACCACTAACAAATTTGTTGTTAGTTGTCAAAAATACCCACTAACCACTAACCACTAACCACTAACAAATTTCTTGTTATGTACACTTGGAAACAATGCGAGTCAGAAAACCTAACTCGCATTTGTTCTCCTCCTTCCGGCTTTCCGTAGAGGTTCTAATGACTAATGTTTTAAAAAAAAGGATAAGTTTCAAAACCAGGATAAACATCTCATAGTAACGGCGTTTACCGACCTGAATCGTAACGCGCTAACTTCGCTAGATCGTCGGAATAATCGCAAACAACAATGGCTGAGTGTCTATTTCTTTTAACTCAACTTCCAGTGTATAAGTCTCGTTCAGTTGGGTGCAGCGTAATTCTACACTCAAGCATCCCGGACCTGTAGACTGTGCTATTGCTTGGGAGGTATCTCCTTGAAGCTTGATGATTCCTTTAGTGGGTAAGTTACCTTGAACCCGCAGCTTTGTGACTTTACCGCGAAACTGGTATTCTACCTTGAGAGTAAGAACACCGACGCTAGTCAACCATTGTCTTTCTTCTACCGGATTTGTAATAGAAAGTGGCAGAGTCAGATTTTCTAGCAGGCGTTTAGCTGCTAGCAAAGACAAAGCCATCTGTTGACGCGGCTGCAAATCTGAGTAGCTGCTTTCCAGATTTGGCATAGTATCGAGGGTTTCCCCAGAGCGAAGATTACTCCTTAGCACTAATCCCGCTACGTCGTTGATTGCTTGGGAATCGTCAGGGAAAAAGCTTTCCACCACCTGAACTAATTTCGCCCCTAACGGAAGTGTTGATCCAAGCAGTGCTTGACATTTGTCTAACAATTGCTGGAATACTCTTTCCGGTAAAGGAATCGGCAGATTCAGCTTAGACTGCTGTGCTACCCAGCCCCAAGTAGGAACCATCACCATTGCTGGATCGCCTACATATTCGGGATAATCTACTAATTGTGTTTCCCATGGGAATAAAGGTGGGTTTTCTTGAATTTGGACTTGTAACCGACGTTTAATGACGGCTTGGAAACGTTGTTGCACAGTAGGAATTTCTCCCAGTCGAAAGGTTTGGGGTATCCCTCCCAACTCTGGATCGCCATCTATGATAACGGTGGCTTCTTCGTCGAGAGGATGTTTTCCCCCGTCAACATCCTTACACACACCAGACACATGCTCTCTATTTACGGCATTTTTTGTCATAAACCAAGCGAGTAACTGGTGGTGTAAGGATTCTGAGTCACTATTCATGAGTAGATGCACTTGATCCGGACACTAAGGAGTTACGAATCTCCCAAGCTTGTTCCAGAATTTTAAACCACCTCTTCTGAAGTTGTGCCATTGACAAACCTAAAATTTTGGCAATATTTTCATCAGGTTGTCCTTGTTGCTTCAAATCTAGTAGTGACCGATGTTTCTCGTCAAGTTGAGCCGTATATGTTTCCCATTGCTGGGGAGTCAAGCCCAAATTCATCTGCAAATCTGCTTCCAACCACTCGTGAACCAACTCCCAACGATGCAACAACGCGAACCGAATTAAGTGATATTTAAAGCGTTGTTGTAAGTAATCTCGCTGTCGAGGGGTTAAACCCAAAATTGATTCAATTTCTTGTGCTGAGAGATCCTGGAGTCGCAAGGCAAAGTAATCAGCACAGTCGGATTGTTGCCGTTCTTCCAAGTAATTGCTCAATTCAGTAATTACTACAGAGCGCAACGTATCTTCTTGAGGCTCTGGCTCTGGTTGCATCGCCATTGCCGAGCGCAATTGCTGTACTGCTGGATCTTCCCAGGAACCATCAGCTTCGTTGCCACTACCTTCTGCCGCTTGTTCTATGTCTACGCAGGTTTCCGGAGGCTGCTGTTGGGAGAAAGTTTGCGCCCGCAAAATAATCAGTTGCTGCTGACGCCCAGGCAAGGGAATCCGTCGCTTACCATAGCGCTCGGTAAATGCCATGTATTCTGCCAATTCCAAAACAGTCCTGGGACTATAGCTAGCGCCCAGTTGGTTTTCCCGCCGGAAAGCATTTAATGCCTCCAGATAAAAACTCTGTAAGAAATCTTCAATGATGACGAGCCGACCTTGATAGCTTAATTGCCTCTGAGGAGGATTTATGTAGCGATAAATAATCGCACTTAAGGTACTGTGTAATTCTACCCTGCCCCGATTCGATCCCAATTCGTAGTACCTGAGACACTGTTGCAACCGATGTCGGGCTAGTGAGATTGCAGAGTTTTCTATAGTACCGGAAGCTTGGATACGTTTACTTTCATGACAAATCCGGAAGACTTCGGCGGCAATTCGCATTGCTACATCACGGCAATTCTGCTGTGAAGCTTTGGTTGAATGCTGAAGCTCCTTGAACAGGAGTTGAAAGATCACCTCCACGCCGCTAGCATTTACTCCCTGAAAAATAGTGGTTGCAGCTAAATTCATAGTCTCGTTTTTCAAAAGACCCTAACATACTGTACAACCTGTGTGACTTTAGGTATTAGATTTCAGGATGAGCGCGTGTAAACTAAACGCATCTTAATCCTGCTTTGAGGACCAGGCTTATTTTATTATTCCCAATATGAGCTTGATTATTCACACCTCAAAAGAAGTTATAACTAATACCTAGGAGCCGTTAACAGGTAATTATGGATTTACAAGCACAAATTCAATTGCTGATTGACAATGCACCATTAGATGGTATTACACCACAACTTGTCACAGAAATCTCCCCTACTCTCAGCGCGATCGCTTCATCGTTACGCTATTCCCAGTACTATATTCTCCAAAATTTGGAAGAAAGCTGGGTTTTGACTACATTGAGCAACCGTGCTAATCCAGGGTTGTCCAAGCACGTGATTTATGCTTTTCCTACCATACAGGATGTTTCATTAAGTTTATCTGCTGGGCTTGACCCTCAAGTAATCGCAGCCCCTATTCTAGTTACTCACCTTTTGTTCCAATTAATGGCATTAGATCTCGTAGATAGTATAGTTTTTTTTGAAACTCCAGGCATGACTAACAACACAGTCGAAATTAAGCGAACCGATATCCAAAACTTAGTTCAGCAACAGCTACAACAAAATAGAAAGCATAATCGAATACCTCCTGATATTGCGTAAGAGGGGAGTGGGGAGTGGGGAGTGG
>CAXTSI010000306.1:0-11356 GCA_964246695.1 uncultured bacterium | reverse complement strand
GTTACCACATCCGCTGCAACATCCGTTACATCCGCTACCACATCCGCTGCAACATCTGTTACCACATCCGCTGCAACATCTTTGAGAAGCGAAGTTGAGGAATTATACAAATTTTTAACTAATAGCAATACTCCTCACAAATCTTTAAAACCAGCAGCCGCAAATTTTTATTTAAGAGTCATCCGTTACATTTTAGGATGGTTTAATCACGAGCTACAGATACCTTATCAAGAACTTAGTTTAGCTTTGCTTATTCCTAAAAATGAGGCAGAAACTCATGTGAATGATCTGGAAAATTGGTTGTTCAAATTTCTTGACTTTTTGCATGATGAAGAAGACAGCCACAGCCTTTACCTTTATCGTCACGGTGTCATCTTAACTATTTGTCTGGCAGTTGCTCAGTTTAAATATCAGAGTCACGATAACGATATCACAACGATTCAAATACTGCAAAATCAAGTCAGTAAATTAGTAAAAGAATATAAAAATTATCCGAGTGTCACTACTCAAGAAAAAAAATGGCATGACCGTCCAAAGTTACAAAAATTACTAGAAATCAAAGAAATATCTACTCCAGCGTCTCCTGAAACTAGCGATTTTTTCGTAGAGACAATATGGGGAGAGGATGTGATTACAACCATTGACAATGAAGAAGTTAGGAGTGATGAGTCTTTAGAAGCTGAATCGTTAGCTGCTGGAGAATTAGTGGTGACAGATATGCATGAAAAAATTATTGAAATTGTTCCTGATTTAATCACCAAAAAATCCCATAAAATAGAAGATAAATCTCAGCATTCTCTCATTCAGAATTCTCGGCAGCATTCATTTGTCAGAGTAGATGTAGAGGGTCTAAAACGTCTGAATTATTTGGCAGGTGAATTACTGATTTACCAAAAACAGCGGAATTTGCAAGATCAACAACTGCAAGAGATAATTGAGCAATTATTCCAGCAATTCCAGAGGCATAAAACGACTTTAAATCAATTGCGCGATTTGCCACTACAGATGCAAAATTTGATGTCACAACACAGACAAAATTTTGCATCTGTAGATTTTGACTCTCTGGAAATGGATCAATATACAGAATTTTATTTGAAGTTGCATGAAGCGACAGAAGAAACACTGCAACTACAAGAAACCACGGAGTCTCTTGAGTTAATCCTCAACCAAGCCATTCAAGTTCATGATAAAAAACAGCGTTTAACGCTTGGTATTATAGATAACTTGGTTGAAGCGCGGATGTCGCCTTTGGGAAATACTCTGAATCGCTTTCCCCAAACGGTACAAAACCTGGGGAATGTATATGGCAAAATTGTAGAATTGAAACTCACTGGCACACAAGTGCTGGTGGACAAAGCGATCGCCGAAAAACTTTACGATCCTTTATTACAATTAGTGCGGAATGCTTTTGACCACGGTATAGAGATGCCGGAAATTCGCTCTCAGCGTGGTAAACCAGCACGAGGCTTGATCGAAATTTGTGCGTATCATCAAGGTAGTCAAACTATTATCGAAGTTCGGGATGATGGTCAGGGTTTGAATTTCGAGAAGATTCGCTCTAAAGCTGTTGAACTTAATCTATTGAGCGCTGATGATGCCAAGTCAAGCTTTATTTCTACATTAGCAAAAGAAGAACTGTTAGATTTTTTGTTTTCACCTGGATTTTCCACTGCTAGTAAGGTAAGTGAAATTTCCGGACGCGGTATGGGGTTGGATATTGTACGCTCTCAACTAAAGGCGCTCAATGGCTCAATCGCAGTTCAATCATTGCCCAACCAAGGAACAACATTCATACTCAAAATTCCTTTTTCTATGACCACTGAACAATTAATGTTAGTCCAGTCCGGGGGTAGTGTTTATGCTTTGCTCTTGGAAAATATTGAAAAAATATTACTTCCCTCTGCTGTTGCTATCAAGGAATTTGAAGGCAAAAAAGTCTTGCACTGGAACACAGGCAAAGATGAACGTATGGTTAGTATACGTAAACTATCAGACTTGATGTACTATAATGGCTCCTTTAAGAGCAGTGCTGTCCAAAATAAATTAACACATGACACGGGAGTCATGATGAATCCTGTGCTTTTGCTACGCCAAAATCAAGAACTTCTGGGTTTAGAAGTTGACCAAATCATTGGTGAACAAGAACTGGTAATTAGACCGTTAGGTCAGGCGATCGCTCCCCCAAAATATGTTTATGGTTGTAGTAGCTTAGCAAATGGAACTCTCATCTTAGTAATTGATAGTGCCGGGGTGCTGTCTAGTGAGATGCAAGCAGACATTGATGTCATGACACTACCAGCAGATCGTTCCTCCAACAAAAAAGCCTTGCCCATGTCAGCTTCCATCATGCAATCTACATTGCTACTTACCGACGCTGCTAGTAAGTCAAATAATAAAACACCAAAGGTTGTTTTGGTGGTAGATGACGCAATTAGTCTGCGCCAAACCCTCTCTCTGACCTTGGAAAAATCTGGCTACCAAGTATTGCAAGCCCAAAATGGTGTAGAAGCTTTAGACAAGTTGCAGCAACATCCCGAAGTTCAGGTTGTCATTTCCGATTTAGAGATGCCCCGCATGAATGGTTTTGAGTTCCTATCCCATGTCCGGCAAAACCCTAACTTAGCAAATAAACCTGTAGTCATTCTTACAAGCCGCAGTACTGAAAAACATCGCCAACTTGCCCAAGCACTAGGAGCAACGGCTTACTTAACCAAGCCTTATTTAGAACATGAGTTTCTCTCTATAGTTGAGGGTTTAATTAACATAGTCCAATGACAAATGGCTGTTGTTAGTGGTTAGTGGTTAGTGGTTAGTGGTTAGTTGTTAGTGGTTAGTTGTTAGTTGTTAGTTGTTAGTTGTTAGTTGTTAGTTGTTAGTTGTTAGTTGTTGGTTGTTGGTTGTTGGTTGTTGGTGAACCAGCGCTCTATGTCGGGTTTCCCTCCGTAGGCGACTGGTGAACCCGAAGGGTTGTTGGTTGTGTGTTTTTTACCAATGACAAATGACAAATGACTAATCTTCCAGTAATTTAGCTGGAACTTCAACTGCTGTCACATCAATTGTGCCTTCTGGTGTGAAGCGTCGAAAATGACCTTGTTGCACCAACAACTGCTCACTACAGTTAGGACACTGCAACTTGGTGTTCTTTAAACCATTAAATTCATATCCGCAGACGGGACAGCTATCAGTAACCAAATTGTGTTGTACCCACCAGCGAAACCCAAAAAACACGAGAATAGGCGCTAACAACAGTAGCCCAACAATAATCAGCAAGGAATTAACCAACCAGCCCAAGCCCAATGACCCCAGCAACCAGGTAACTGCTATCAGGCTGAGCCAAAGACGGAGATTAGATAGATTAAACTGAAAGGTTTTAAGGCTCATTTTTTAAATGTCGTCTTGCTCTCCCTCTAGGATAGCGAGTTTATTCAAGAGTCGATAGTCAAGAACTCTTGACATTCTGACCACTACGCTCTACCATTACTCTCCATCATCACCAAAAGCTGTCAAGACCGATATGACAGAGATTACACGTAAAGAACCATCGGATAATGACTAAAAAAAGAGACTTATTTCTTCTCGAAGCGCGACAGAACGTGGTATAATATTGTCACTGTGTTTTACGCTATTTAGTCTCGCGGTTAAAATCCTAGAAACTGAGTTTACTGTCAATAATGAGCGTGGGGGTGTAATGGATATCTTGTTTTTACGCGGTGAAGAGAGTAAAAACATCATCGGATGTTATGCTGATATCGAAGGTTTTGCGGCTGTTGTCGTTACAGTCTTTAAAGATAACAGTAAATATGAAATCATTGATTGCTTATTCCGACGACGGCTTGGGTTAAAGGCATTTGCCGATGATTTGATCGGATTGGCTAATATCCATAAAGTTAAATACTTTATGGGAAACGCGATCGCCGAAACTATTTACCATGGCGGAACGCTAGAAAAGAATTATGAGATTTCTGTAGATATCCAATGGGAAACTAACAAAATAAATCTTGAGAAAATGTTATTTTTAACTGAATGTTATCTCAATGAAGATCGGTTGAAGATAGCTGCTGATGCTGAAAGTGTCATAGATAGAGAATCACGGTCTTTTGATGTGCAGCGATACCAGGAAGATGGTAGAGCTAGTCACAGACTATTCGCATTTTTTCACGCGATTGCCGCTGCCCGACCCATGACCCCAGTGTGGGCAACTTAGCTTTTTCGCCACGGCATTTTGGCATGTATATATATTGAAGGTTGGAGTATTGTATAAATAAGTGTGCAAGGATGTCTTAATACAAAACCCCGGCTTCTACCGGGGTTTTATATTAATATCCATATCTGGATGGTCAAGTTTGCAATGCAATCAGGCGTGTATATAAGCCATTATAGTGTTGCAGTAACTGGTGGTGATTGCCAATTTCTACAATCCGCCCTCCATCCAGGACAACAATTCGGTCAGCGTTACGGATTGTGGAAAGTCGGTGGGCGACTACAAAAGTTGTGCGATTCTTCATCAGGCGTGCGATCGCCTCCTGAATCAAGGCTTCCGATGCAGTATCTACCGAAGCCGTTGCTTCATCCAAAATCAGCACTTTCGGATTGCGAACCAACGCACGGGCGATGGCGAGGCGCTGGCGTTGACCACCTGAGAGTTTTGTACCGTTTTCACCGATTAGGGTGTCAAGTCCTTGGGGTAATTTGAAGATAAATTCATGAGCATTAGCATCGAGTATGGCTTGTTGTAATTGCTGTTCGCTCACTCCAACTGAACCGTAAAGAATATTCTCCCGTATACTACCCTCAAAAAGAATTGTTTCCTGGGGGACTACCGATACAAACGAACGATAGGTTCTCAAATCCAAACTGTTCATATCTTGACCATCCAGATGAATCTGTCCTTTTGTGGCGCGAAGAAAACCAATGACAAGATTCAGCAGAGTGGACTTTCCGCCTCCTGAAGGTCCTACAATGGCAATTGTTTCGCCAGCATTAACTTTTAGGCAAATATTATCAATTGCTGGACGCTCTTGATTGGGATAGATAAAACTGACACCATCAAAGAAAAACTCTCCCGAAACTTCGCTGAGTGGGTGCTTACCCTGATTCATCTCTAAGTCAGGACTCTCTAAAATTTCACCGACCGACCGAAGGGCTTCAAAACCCGTACCAATCTGCGGTAATACTGCAAGTATTTGTAAAACGGAGTTGGCTAAAGTATCAAAATAACCTGTCAGCAGCACTACATCACCAGCACCCAGACCCATTTGCCCAGTGTAAGCCAAAAAGGCAGAACTCACTAGACACATTGTATTGAACAGGCGGATGGTCACCCAACTACACGCACCAGTAATGGCGTTAATGCCATCTAGCCGCATTGCCGCTTTTTCCACAGTGTACAGACGCTGCTGTGTTCGTTGAATTTCAGTTTCTTCAACACCATGTGCCCGTGTCACAGGTACTAACTTAATCATCTCAATTAAGTGAGCGGACATCACCTCTTTTTGTTGGCGCAGAGTATGATTGCAGGCTTGAATTGGTGCTTTTAGTACCTGCGCTAAAAGCACTGCCGCCGGAACTGTCGCCACAAAGAAGAGCAAGAACCAAGGGGCGCGTGTGGCAGTGACTGTAACGGCAACTAAAATGGTCAATAACGCTGAAGGCACAAACTGAAAAATATGATTGGCGAGTGTCTGAATTTCTTCAACATCTCTCAAAAGTTTAGCTTGCAGGACTCCCGTACTGCATTGCTTGTAAAATCCGATTGAAAGCTGTTGCAACTGACGTGTCAAAGAGTCGCGTAACCTCGTTTCCATTTGACGAGTTACCGCACTTAAGGTCATGATGTACAGATACTGCATAGGAATATTCTGTACAAGAGATAAAGATAAGATAGCCCCGTTCAGCCACAGATGCTCAAGTGTATGCTGTTGAGGGCGAGAAATAATATCGATAATGTTGGCAATGACAACCGGTCGAATCCAGTCCGGACTGTATTTTATCACATAGTACAGCATTGCCAACGCCAGCTTATCCCAGTCATGGCGATATAGCAGAAGTAGGGTTTTAAAAGGGGCGTCACTGCTATAGAATGGCAATAGCAGCTTTTCCTTTGATTGTCGATCGTGTTTCAGTCCATCCATAGAGTAGTATTTTAACTACTTATTAATAGCAAATTTGATACCACTTTAGAGCAAGAGATGCCAGCTATCACTCCGACAAACTCCAACAGTGATGCCCCCAAACCTGAATCGCCATCTTGGCGTCATTTGCTACCCAAGTTGCTATTAGCAGTGTTGTTAGGCGCAGGAGCGATCGCCTCATGTATTTACGCTTACCGTCAATGGCAGTACACTCAGCAGTATGACCAAAGATATCAGAAAACCGATAACGCTTATGTCACCGCAGATACTTACCACGTCACTTCCCCGATAGCGGGGATAGTCACAGCAGTGAGAGTCAATGATAACCAAGTGGTTTCTCCAGGTGATGTATTGGTCAAGCTTGATCAGCGTAACTATCAAGTCTCTCTGGCGCAGGCAAAAGCATCTCTAAAATTAGCACAACAGCAAGCGGCATTAGCACAGAAAAAGCTCGAAGTTATGCCAATTGATGCTCCTGAACCAAGACCAGTTCTGGTAAGTAAAGATATCCAAGCAAAACGGGCTGCTCTGGAAAATAGCCGACTACAGGCACAAGTTATTTACAAGCAAAGGGAGATAAATCAGCAACAGTACAAAACAGCACTGGCGGCGATCGCCCAAAAGCTGGCAGAGGTCAAAAAAAATGAACTTCAGCTATCCTATACCAACATTACTGCCATCGTTTCTGGAAAAGTTGGTAACAGAAACGTCACTGTGGGGCAGTTGGTGCAACCAGGGCAAACCCTGATCGCAATAGTGCAGCCAGATCCTTGGATTATTGCTAACTTTAAAGAAACTCAGTTAGAAAAGATACAGCCAGGGCAAAAGGTGGAAATTAGAATTGCTGCTTTCCCCAGTCGGCAATTCCAAGGCAAAGTAGATAGTATGTCTCCGACTTCTTCCAGCAAGTTTGCACAAATCCCGCAAGATAATGCCACGGATCACACTAAGAGTAATGATGTGCCGCGAGTTCCCGTCAAGGTTGTCTTTGATCCTGAGAGTATTCGGGGTTATGAATTCCGAATTACTCCTGGATTGTCAGCGGTTGCGGTTGTAAAAATTAAGTAACTGAAGTACCTACGCTTGAGTAAGTACACGGCTTTACACTTATTTGATTTCTAACTCTGTTAATAGCATTTTTTAAAAATAGCTTTAATGTTGCTGCTTTTGTGGTTTCAAACCGAATGCAGACTTAGTCATGCTCTATTTTGAGCAACCGGACGATTAGACTTGAATCTCCCTAGCTAGAATACATATTTTTACAAACATTTTGGCGAAGATAGCTAATTCTTATACCAGCGTTAACCTTGGCATTCTAAGATACTAGCGATCGCCTTTTGTGGGCGATCTCCACATCCGAATAACTAGACAACATGAAAATCCCTCGTATTTTATTATTAGTAACTCTAGGCTTGAGCTTACTCTTGTCAGTCGTCATGCCCTTATCAGCACAAACCACGCCAGATAGTGTAAACAGTACCCCTGTCACTAGTCAGAACCAAACCACGCCGGGCGCGGGCAATACCGATGCCATTAACATCGCTCAAAATTCCCCGCTGGTACAGTCAGCCCAAAAGTTCCTGGTACAACAAGCCAAGCAAATTCAAACTGTCAGTCTCAGAGATGCCACACTCGATGCGATTAACAACCGCGAAACCTGCATTGCTCATAGATCTGGGGTAACTGATAGCGAGAAGCAGGCGATCTTGCAGCAGTTGGAGGCGGCTGGCTTAGTAAATACCGCTGACGACAGTACCTTTCCTGGCGGGCTGATAGCTGGGGTTTTCCCGCCTGTGCTGGAGGATGGCAGTGCCTGTCCCAAACTTCCCCAACCATTTTTCTCAGCCCCCGGAAGCAGTAATAACAGTCACCATGCCTACCCTGGCGGACTTCCAGTGCATGAATCATTTAATAACCTCAGCGGTTTGAGCTTTGCTACTAACTATCGACTCATCTACGGTCAAAGTCGCCGCGATGGACTACCAATAATCAACCCGTATAACAACCGGAATTCAGATATCTACATCAGCGACGAACTACTGAGTACTGCTCCCATTTGGCATGACTGGGCTAAGCCAATCGTCTTTCAGTGGAATGCTGACGGCACTGAGTTCAAGGAATTGAACTTCGGTGGCAACGGCAAAACTGACGATTTCATCAGTGGTAACCCAGGCGATTCCAGAACTGGTGGTCATCACATCCTCGGTTTGGCAGAGACAATGAAGCGCGGTTTATCCCCTGAATTGGTGATTACTCAAGCTTCTGCCCACTCTGCGCCTACTTTGGGTAATGAGTACAAGGTGGTTAACTGGTTACGTGCTGCCGCGATCGTTGCTCAAATTGACCCTGTAGCGCAAGGGTACTTGTTCGTGGATAAGCAAAACCATCTGCGTCTGCCTCCCGTGCGCAAGCTTGGTAGCTTAGATCTCACGGCAACTGATTCGTCGCAAACTAACTTACTGGCTGAGTACGCCCTCCATAACCTCTCTGATGCCGACTTCGTCCTGACAATTCCGGCTGTCACTATCGATCTGGAACTTCTAAGTGCGATCGCTCCCCAGTTTGGCTACGATCCTAAAGATACAACAACTTACATCACCCGATTTCGCAACCCTGTACTAAGTTACCTATCTGCCGAACGTTTGCTAATTATCTATGGCAACAGTGGACTAGATGGCGTAATTGCTGAGGTCAATAAACTCAGTCGGAAAAAGATTATCTAAGTAAGTCGGCGTAAATAAATACAACTATCTGTTAGGGCTGTTAGTGAGCCAGCGCTGCAGAAGGGTTTCCCTCCGTAGGCGACTGGCGATAGCGCAGCGTTAGCGACGAAGGAGCGTCACCCGAAGGGTTGTTAGTTGTTAGTTGTTAGTTGTTATATCATGTCCGTATAAACAGTTACGATATACCGACCGATGCCCCCGTCCCCTCTCCCAAGCATGGGAGAGGGGTGTCCAGAGGGCGGGGTGAGGGTTCATATAATAACCGCTACACGGACATGATATTAGTTGGCTTTCAGCCTCTTAACAGAAATAGTTATGTTTTATTATGCCTACCTACTTAGATGAAAATTTTGTAGAGACGTTACATGTAACGTCTCTACATAGGGGCTTTCACAACTGTAAAAAGGTTAAAGGTCTTGTGGGTCTTCTCCTAACTCCCTCAACCGTGCAGCTAAACGGTCAGCCCGTTGGCGTTCCACATCAGCCCGTTGGCGTTCCACATCAGCCCGTTGGCGTTCCGCTTCAGCCCGTTGGGATTCCACATCAGCCCGTTGGGATTCCACATCAGCCCGTTGGCGTTCCGCTTCCTCTGGTAAAAAAACTAAATTTTTCTCTTGGTTGTAAAATCGCAACCAAGAAGCAGTTTCTCGGTTTATAGTTTCCTCACTCGTTCCCAACCAAAATCCTAAGGTTTCGCACCACAACCAACCTTGCTCATTGGCAACTAAGGGCTGATAGCGAAAATTCATATCTAACCGCCATCCTTGCAAGGAATTGGGGTCAAAGGGGTCAAAAACGAAATAGTCTCTAGTTTTAAAAATTCTTTCATAGAGATTCTTTTTCTCCCCCATATCAACATTTCTGGTTGAGGGGGACATCAGTTCGACAATCACATCAGGATAGCGTCCCTCCTCATCCCATACAACCCAACCTTGGCGAGAACGAGTTCCTTCGACATTGAGAACCACAAAAAAATCCGGTCCTCTGAAATCCCGATTTCGCGCCTGGGTACGACTGTAGTAAACAAACATATTACCACCGACGAAGTAATCATTGCGGTCTGACCAAGCTTGTTGCAGCGACCGGATTAAAACATCCATAGCAATACGGTGGCGGTTACTTTCCAAAGGTTCTCCGTCATCAAAAATTAAATCTGTTGGAGGCATGGGAGGTTCCCAGTCTGGAACGGGAGGTGCTGGGATCTGGTTTTGAGTAATGTTAGTTGACATGGTACAACCCCCTTGACAAAACTTGCTCTTTCAAACGCTGTTGAAAAGCATCCATACCGAAGTGGGCGATCGCCTCCTCTCGCAGCCACCGCCCATCACAACGTTGGTCATCTCCTTTAAGAATTTCGATACAAGCCGCCGCTACAGCATTTCGGTCGCGGTGTGGTACTCGCCATCCGAGTTTGCCATCTTGCAATGGGTCAGCTGACCCATCAGCATCACCAGATAGCACCGGCACACCACAAGCCATTGCTTCGAGATAGACAATGCCAAAGCCTTCTTGGGAAGGCATTACGTAGGCATCAGCAAGGCGGTAGTGTGCTACTAGTTCTTTTGTAGGAATGAACCCAGCGAATATAACGCGATCGCTTACACCATGATCTAAGGCTTGTCGGGCTAATCGTGGTTGGTCATCGCCGCGACCAATTACCAAGTATTTGACTTGCGGAAATACACGAGCTATTTGTGGTAAAGCCTGAATCGTCACATCCACACCTTTGTAAATATCTCCTGACCACAGTCGCGCTACGGTCATCAGTACCTTTGCCCCTGTTAAACCATAACGCTCTAACAACAGAGTCGGCTTTTCCCCTGGAGTAAAGTCATCACCATTCACAGCACATGGTAATATTATTACCTTAGCAGGATCGAGATTATTGGCAGCACAAGCGATTTGACGAGTATAGCGGCTCACTGTCCAAATGTACGCTGCTTTTTGCAAGCTAGATTTGATCGGGTTTGGTAACGGTTGCCAAACTTCTTTGCCATGAGTCATCACCGTGTAAGGAATTCCCAAAGGTTGGCACAACATACAAACCAAGGGTGCAAGGTTAACATGACCGCAGAAGACCTGCTGGGGTCGCTGGCGCAATAGACAGGCGAGTAATGCCATTGTCATTCTTGCTCGTCCTAGTTGGGGAGACTGAGTTTTGAAGTAATGAAATTTTAAACGGTCTGATTCAAAAGGATTTGAACACTCAGGACCATCTCTCAGTAAAAATACTTCTGCACATAGGGGTTTGCTGAATGCGAGATAGGCTCGAAAAAGATCCTTCACGTAGGATTGAATTCCACCTTCGCGTTCAAAAACTTCTATGAACACGAAAACATGGTCGGCTGAAACCGTCAATTGCTGACCTAAATCTATGTTTTCTCCCACTTTAGTGCTTGACATTTTCGTTGTTAGTGGTTAGTGGTTAGTGGTTAGTAGTTAGTGGCTAGTGGTTAGTAGTTAGTGGTTAGTGGTTAGTGGTTAGTGGTTAGTGGTTAGTGG
>CAXTSI010000305.1:0-11368 GCA_964246695.1 uncultured bacterium | reverse complement strand
TCAGCCCCCAATTATACCTCAATATCGCACCAAGTTAAGATGCGTTTGCCCTGGTACACTTCTAGAGTCTTGAGGACAGAATTTCCGCATTTGCTGAAACTTCCTTCAATGTGGACTCGGAGTTACTTTTGTGGCACTGCTGGGGACGCATCGTCAGAAACAATCAAAAAATATATAGCCAATCAAAAAACCAGATAGCTAGACTGCCCCTAAAGGGGCAACGCATTCATCCCACGCAGTCGCGGACGTATGTGGGTTCCTGAGTCACCCACATACTCGTGGGCTTTCTGCTTTTATTGTTGTAAGCGGGTTCACCCCCACCCTGCCCCATAGCTAGTAAACTGAGCAGTATTAATCAGGAAGTTATCTAACTGAAGTAACAAGTGTTCATTACTAAGTTCTTGCGCAACTCCCCACGCGCAAAAACCCCCGACACAATCAGGGCTTTTTAATCTCACCAACTTATTGATATTTACTCCCCTTGCGTTACCGATAACATTACGAGTGCGGTAATCCTTGTCTGACATCTTTGTGCGACCTAACAATAATCTATTTATCCTGAAATCGTTCTATTCAAGATTGGCGTAGGCGTAGCCCGCCGTCCCCGGAGTTCCGACTGGAGTTGGCATCGCCGTACGAAATTGGATTTTTTTCCCTTATTGATTATCACGCTCAGAAGATTTTTTCTCATTTCTTGGAGGTGTTGACAAATAGTACACAACTTTTACCTATCACAGATGAGGTGCAAGATATAAGGTGTGTATCTGTATTTATACGAATAAATAATATAAATATTATAAATTTGCGCAAATATACACATATACTCATCAATGAAAATTAAGTATTTACGCGATTTTCATAATGAATAAGAATCATCTACTTTAGAAAAATAGCAATCAATATATTTTTCCTGTGAATTATCATAAACATCTTGACTTTTAATTAGCTAATTCTTAGTTTGGAAATATGTATTATGAGATTCACGGATAAGGAGGACAGAGAAAATTGTAAAAATTAAATGTCTAAGCTGCAGCAGCGATCGCTCTCACGAGAAGTTACGTTGTCATTTCAACATCACATTGATGATTGTTGATCTACCTCCGCGCATTTTTAGAAGGGAATTAGATGACAGAAACCGAGATTCACAAGTGGAGTATGCAATGGAAGAGAATGCTGAACGTAAAATATTATCTTCAGCGGGTACAAAACAAATTTTTATGGCTATATAACTATAAACTGCCAGAATTTCTCAGCATCTTACAATTCCGCTGGCTATTGCATGTTGCTAGTAAACCTATGAGCATTAGCCAGAAATCTGCAATGGTAATTGCGCCACACCAAGATGATGAAGTTCTTGGGTGTGGCGGTTTGATTGGAATCAAGCGAGAACAGAATGTACCAGTCCAAATTGTTTTTGTGACTGATGGGGCAGCTTCTCATTCTTGGCTGACCAAATTTCAATCTGGGGAATTGGTGCCAATTCGTAGGGATGAAGCACTTACAGCTTTAAATATCTTAGGTGTTGACTCCTCGCAAATTCACTTTCTCAACAAACCAGATAGTAAGCTTCGGTATCTAGATCCAAACCAGCGTCAGCAAACAATTGAGCAATTGGCTCAACTTTTGAGGTCTTTCCAGCCTGGGGAGATCTATGTCCCTCACCGCAACGACCGTACCAAAGACCACGAAGCAACTTATGAATTAGTACAAGCAGCGATTCAGCTTTCTGGAATTGAAGTTGTGCTGTTGCAGTACCCCATTTGGATTTTCTGGAAGTCTCTATTGTTTCGTGACTTGAAACTACATGAGTTAGCAGGTGCTTACCGGATATCGATTCATCCTGTTCAAAGCAAGAAGAAACAGGCAATTGAAGTTTACCGTTCTCAGTGCTTACCTATAGATGCTGAAACTTCTCCAATTCTGAAACCCGCTTTCCTCAAAAGATTTTTCTTGCCCTATGAGGTTTTTTTTAAACCAGAAATACACGAATTACCATGAATCAAGACTTACAACTGCGTGTGCGGCTAGATAATACACTTCGTACCATTAATCAAGACTTACAACTGCCTGTCCAACTAGACGATATATCACTTTCTCAGGAATTACCGCCAATAGTTTTAGTTGCCTTTACCCGTCCCGAACTTCTCAAGCAAGTTCTGTCGGCTATAGCTGAGCAAACCTTGTGTCCACAGAAGATTTTGGCTTTCATTGATGGACCGCGCAACGCCAAAGATCAACCTTTGGTTGAAGAATGCATTAAGTTATTAACAGAATTCGACCATACTGTTCCAGTAGAAATTGTCAAGAGGAAGCACAACCTGGGTTGTGATGTCAATGCCGTCTCTGCACTCACAGAGGCTTTTTCCCGTTACCCTGCGGTGATTTACTTAGAAGACGACATTGTTCCAAATCCTTACTTTTACGATCGCATGTGTCGGCTATTATCAGCTTACCGTGACTTCCCCCAAGTGTTTTCCGTTACAGCCTATGCAAACTTTCCCAGTGGGCTGAATCAACTGATATCAGAGGATTTTATGGTATCAAAGCGGGTATTTGCCTTGGGTTTAGGAACTTGGGCAGATCGTTGGCAAGACTTAGATTTTGCTAACTACAAGCAAGGTAACAACCCTTTTGGTCATTTCTACGACATTCCTGCAACCGTACAAACGAAGTATACAATTCTTAATCAATTCTTTCTGGAAAAAAATAAAAAGCACGATTGGGTTATAACCCTGACTTTAGCCGCCCTGTACAAGGGATATGTACATATTACGCCAATGGTATCCTTTGTACATAACATCGGGTTCGGACATCCTGAAGCAAAAACATACAATACAGGAGGGGAACCCGCTTGGGCAAACGCACATAGCGATTCGTCTGCCTGCCTGAACAAGTTACCACCTAGCCTTGATTTGACAAACACCCTCTCCGCTTCCCTTGATGGAGTAGAGTTGGCTAGACACTTAGAAACTTACCAAAGTCTATGGCTTAGCCCAACCGACACATGGCAACTATTGTCTAAGTATAAAGGGTGGCAAAGCAAAATCGCCTTTTTAAAGCTCTTCTTTTCTCGGATGCTTATTCTGGTAAGACGCTGGCGTGCTGGAAGATCAGTGTAGCTTTGCTTTGAGAATTAAAAATTAAAAATTAAAAATTAAAAATAGAAATTCTTCATTTTTAATTTTTAATTTTGCATTTTTAATTATTCCCCCTCGATTATTTTCCTTGCAAGGGAGCATTTAAGACTTTGTGAATGCGATCGCTTGTTTCTAGCAAGTGTGCCTTGGTGTATTCGTCGTCTGAACTTACCTTATCCAGCTTCTCACTTAGTTGTCGTATTTTATACCACGCGAGTGTGTGGGCATCTTCAGGCACGTTTTGCTTGCGCAAAACTATATCTGTGAGTATGTCTAGGTATTGCCGCTGTAAGCCTCGACGCAGACTAGAAATCTTGATTGACTTGCCCTTTGGTTTTAGCACCTCAGTCCAAATTCCTGACTGCAAAGTGTCAAACAGTTCTGGAAGAGTCAGGGCTTGATTCGGCTGACTTTTGAGTTCGATATCCACTAGACGTGTGAGGCGATCGCGCGACAGTAAATCCCACAACACAGCACTTTGCAAAAACAACACTAAGTCGTGAATTGGATAGTCCAACCGACCAATTTGCGGAGAACTACCCCAATGTCGCCAACGCGACGGTGCTAATTTATTCAGCAGTTCTGGCGAAAAGTTAAAAGCATCCTCAGCAAATACATATTTTTGTAGCACCGCTAACGCCTGTCGTTGTTTTTCTACTGGCACAGGTTCAAATGGTAATCGCTCTTGGGGAGCGCCAGCATGAACTCGGTAGAAAGATTGACCCCCAATATATTTTGTGGTAAAATATATGTTCTGGAAATAATTACCTAAGACTGTGCCAAACCTTTCACTCACATCACTGTAACTCTCTCCAGAAACTGGGTAACGAGTATTAAGACGATCCCAGATCAAACGGCAATTATCCATTTGCCACTGGGAATACTGTAGGACATCGCTGCTATAAGCCCAAGCATTGGTAGTTGGGTCAATGTCTAGCAGATCCTCGTCTGTAGAATAACTCAACTCCGGCTTGTAAGATTGCTGAGCAATTTTCTCCAAAAATGGCTTTTCAGCGATGGGAGTTACTGCCTGAGTAGGTGTGTAACCGTACTGAATCGCCCAGCGATCGTAAGGTCCCACCATAATGGGAAAATAATCTCCCTGCTTAGTACCTTGGGGTGCGATGTTTGGTGGAATGTAATCCATTACCGACGAGACTAGACCTTTTTTATGGGTAATTTCAGTGTTGTTCATCTCCTCTGGTGACAGTAATGCAGCACCACGAAAGTTATGTCTTAACCCTAGGGTGTGTCCGACTTCGTGAGCGATGATTAAGCGTAAATATTGATGGATATAGTCTTTCACTTGGTTGCTATCAGGCGGTATGTTTTGCAAAAGTGACATCGCCAGTGGACCAAAGGCAAACTGGTTAGCAGCTTCCATGCCGTAGCAAAGGTCGTACTCACCTGCCAGTTTGGATAAACGGCTAAACGGCGTTTGCTCTTCAAGGTTTTGCTCGTTCGTCTGCATGGCGTTGCCTTTAGCTTCTAAACCACTGGCGCAAAGCAGGCGATTTTGCATCAACGCCGATAAGGTAGTCTGGGTTTGTGTTTGGTTGGGTTGTACAATTCTGCCATAATCACTCTTCAGTAAACGCACAAAGCTGGCATCTACTAAAATGGTGGCGTTCAAGATTTCCCCAGTCAAAGGGTTAACGCTAGATGGTCCCATAGCAAAATATCCATCTACCGTATGAATCCAGCGAATCGTGTTGTAGCGGATATCGGCTGGGTCCCATTTGGCATTATCCGGCATCTGATTTACTTGGATCGCATTTTTAAATCCTGCCTTTTCAAAAGCGAGGTTCCACATCAGGACGCCTTCTTTAATGGCATCGCGGTACTCCTCGGGTACAGCGTTATCAATCCAAAAAACAATCGGTTTTTTAGGTGGAGAAATTGCGGCTTTAGGGTCTTGCTTTTCTAAATGCCAGCGATTGATGTAGCGGACAAATGGATCGCCGCGATCGTCATTAGATAAGTCTTGGTAAGCGGTGATAAAATAACCGAGGCGATCGTCAGCTAAACGCGGTTGGTAGTTGTTTTCTGGAAGTTGAGAGAGACTGTAGTGAACGCGCAAGGTAAAGCCACGATTGTCAGCAAGGGTGGCAAACCGCAGCATTTGATTATCCTTGCTCTTACTACCAGTGCTAAAGAAATTTAAAACTGACTCAATTTCTATGTTTTGGGGAAAGGCTTTAGCCGTACCAAAATAAGACTTATCTGTGCTTCGGGACACCCCCAAACTTGAAGACAATCCAGCTAAATCTGTAAGTAGTAGGTCGCCCAAGTCGATCAGAATGGTTTTGCGTTGCGGATGAATGCTTTTAATCGAAATTGCGTAGAGAACTGAGTCACTGAAAGACCTTAAGCGCGATCGCTCTTGGGGATCTCCTTCATTTGTGCGGAAATTGACATTGCGCACCACAAAGTGCAAGTTGTTATTCATCCGCCGGAAGTAAAACAAAAAATCTTGCAAAGGCATACCGCTGTAAATTCCTGCTTCGCCAATGCCAGATTCTAACGTTGCTGTAGCGAGATAATTTTTATTCAGTTGCTCTTCTTTAATTTCTAAATAGATTTTGTTCTTTTCCTGATTCCGGTATAAGGTGAACACTCCCTCCAGCTTTTGGGTATTTTTCACGACTTCATCAAACGGCTCTAACTCGTCCTTTTTTTGTGGCTGCGAGTTAGAACTGGGCTTTTCACTTGCCCGATCAAGCTGATCCGGATAAGTCCCAACTAGCAAAAATGGTTGTTGTTCAGCCTTTTTGGTATCTTTGACTACCCAAATCCTAGAGGATCGCTGTGCCTGTTTTTTCTCATGAATGACCCACACTTTCGACGACGCTTGGGAAGATGCGGTAACGCCCATTAAAGGCGCCCAGATTGTTTCATTTATATTCCCCGTATCCCCATGTCCCCTGCTCAACAGCGTAGCGTCCTGTTTTCCCTGATTTATAACTGTAGTGTTTACAACCGCTTTCGTGGTTAGTGAGTGAGCGCTGGTGGTTGCTATTGCCAAAAACAAACCATTCAGAAAAATAACACAAAAGGTTAATCTCTTCATCCCATCTTTCCTTGAAAAAAATTCCGTCTCCAATTTCCACTGCCCGCAAAGCCACTTTGAACTCTCCTCACCCACTGATAGCACCTGAAAACACTCCTTGCTGCTCTATATCAAACAGCAAATGCCTTAAATCAGGTGTATGCGCTATTTTTCAGCCTTGTTGCACTGGTTTTAATGTAGTATTTTTCCCAACAATTGCGTCTGTAGCAAAATGCACGTATTATTTTTACATCAAAACCAAATAATTACTGATACTTTAGTATAAATATTTTACTGTAAATACTTAAGTTTCCGGAAAAGCGAAAAACTTTTTAAGCTGATATTCTTAGTATAAAGATTAAGAAAAATGTCAACACTCTCATTCTAAACCGATGTCATAAATAAGACAATAGCGTTTCGGCTTGAAACTCATTTATCAAGCAACGATCAATCAAGTAACCCAAATCAAATCAGTAGGTGCTTAGTACTAACGAACACATTATGTTGCATTTATATCAAGTCTGGAAGCTTTTGAAAACTTATGTGAGAGGATTATGGGTACAAGAGATACCAAAGAAAAATTCTCTCAAAGTTATTCCTGTTTTGCCTCTAATAAAAATTGTGAAAGATTCAGACAAAAGTGTGGAGTTTTATCAAATAAATTTGCCCAACCGGAAAGCAGATCCGACACGAAGGAAATCCCCCTGTAGCAAGGACTCACCGGAATTTTTATTTCAGCAACGACTGCACAAAAGCTTGCAAGAATGGACAGAACTAAGTAGTGGTTGCACATTCAAGATAAGCGATCGGCAACTGCATGAGGAAATTTACGATTTACTGGGCGATGGGGCGCTGAAATCAGAAATTGTCGCAAAAATCATCAACAGGCTGATCGCTAGTCATGAATTTTGCCTAGTGCCCCTGTTCCGGCGCTTAGAAGATTTTTATCGCTGTTGGTGTCAGGGAGAATTTATTGATGCTGCACCCACTGATAACTTGCCTCAGAAAAAGATGCTAAAGATGCAAGCACAAAACATTACCATCGGGTTACGGCAGGCAGACATAAATACGGGACTGAATGTGATGATTTTGCTCTTAGAATTACACCGTTATGCTCAAGAGCAAGATGATCTTAAGGAACAAATTATATTCTATCCATCGGGTGAAAGAGATACAAGCAATTTTTTCACATCCCAACTGCTGCGTATCATTAACTACAGCGATGCCATAGAAATTGGCAATTTTAGTAATGTAGTCGGGGAATTTCTTAAAGGAGGCAACTTTAGCGGTGCTTACCTTGGGGATGCTAACCTAACTGGTGCTAACTTCAGTGGTGCTAACCTCAGTGCTGCCAACCTTGGAGATGCCAACCTGACTGGTGCTGACTTCAGTAATGCCAACCTCAAAACCGCAAATTTCGGCGATGCCAACCTCAGCAGTGCCAACTTTAGTGGTGCTAACCTCAAGCGCACCGACTTTAGCAGCGCCAACCTTAGTAGTGCTAATCTTAGTGGTGCTAACCTTAGTGGCGCCGACCTCAGCAGCGCTGACCTAACTGGTGCTGACTTAAGCAGCGCGAATCTCAAAGGTGCTAACCTGACCTCCGCCAACCTGAAGGATGCCAAATTCTGTAGCGCCAACCTCAGTAACGCTATCCTCTTTGGTGCCAACCTCAGTGATGCTAATCTTAGTGACGTAGACCTCAGCTATGCCGATCTCTGCCGTGCGGACCTGAGTGGTGCTGACCTCGGTCGCGCTATGATGAAAGGCTCCAACCTTAGCGACTCTATTCTCTTTAGTACCAACCTTAAAGATGCCATCCTCGTTGCCGCTGACCTCAGCTACGCCAAACTTAACGGCGCAAAACTCAACGGTGCTAACCTCAAGGGCGCAATTCTCTTAGGCGCCGACCTCAGCAGCGTAGAACTTAACAGCGTTATTCTCAACGAAGCCGACCTGAGTGGAGTTATTCTCAACGAAGCTGACCTGAGATGTGCTGACTTGAGTGACGCTATACTCTTCGGAACTGACTTCAGCTACGCCAATCTCAGCAGCGCCAACCTCAGTGGCAGTAACCTCAGTGATGCCATCCTCTATGGCGCCGATCTCAGCCATACCAACCTCAGCTATGCCATTCTCAGCGGTGTTGACCTCAGCGACGCTAACCTAGAAAAAATGACTTGCAATGAAAATCTAGAGTGGGAGGGTGTATGTGGGTTAGACACGGCAGTTAATGTACCAGATGCTTTAAAAGAAAAACTGGGGCTTTCTTAAAATAATTCGTAATTTATAATTCGTAATTCGTAATTAAATCTGGTTTCAAACGGGGATTTAAACCCCGACCTACACAGTGACCACGTTTAACGTCGGGAATTCAACCCACAAATTACGAATTACCCAACGGGAAAGCAGTCGCCGTGAGAGCGGGAAAACCGACAACATGCGCGCTGTCTCACGAATTACGAATTAATAATTAGTTAAACGTAGGAACGCAATATCTTGAATCCGAAGCCGCCAGTCTCTAGAGGACCCCCATAGTCTGCAATTGCTCTCGATATGCTGCTAAAATTGCTAAAACCTCATCCCGCTTCATTGTTTCTCGAACCTATCCTGCTTTGTACACCAATTAGCATTACTATTGTTCTATTCCTTCGCGCTCCATTAGGTTTTGTATCTGTTGTATTAGCAATGGAAGGCTATCTTGGATAGTAGTCCAAATTATCTCTAAATCCACTTGGAAATATTCGTGAGTCATGACATTGCGCATATTCCCTATCAAACGCCAGGGTATCTCTAGATAACGAGATCTAATTTCAACTGGGACATTTTTGGTAGCTTCACCAATAATTACAAAATTGTAAAGTACAGCTTTTGTAATTACCCGATTCACCAGAAAATCCTGATATTTCATGCCTGCCGTGAGTTCTAGGATTTCATTTGCGGATATTAGTATGTCTTGAATACGAAGTTGCCATTCTCTAGATGGCACGGATAGCCTCCTTAAGAACAGGTTCCCGTAGATGTTCCCTCAAAGCTTGTAGTCTTCCTATATCTACAGAATGCCCCAGGATATCTTCTAAATATAGCTGCACTTGGTTAAACTCAAACAGTCCCACTGAGCGATCAAACTCTACCAAAAAATCTACATCACTATCTGTACCTGCTTCATCCCGTGCTACTGAGCCAAATAAATTTAAAGACTTCACCCCCATAGTCTGCAATTGCTCTCGATGTGCTGCTACAATTGCTAAAACCTCATCCCGCTTCATTGTTTCTCGAACCTATCCTGCTTTGTACACCAATTAGCATTACTATGATTAACTTACCCCTGACTTTAATCATCGGTAGAGTGTGCCATCGCCAACCCTGCTAAATAAGCAGTTGTCCAAGCACTTTGGAAGTTAAAGCCCCCAGTGACACCATCTATATCCAAAATTTCTCCAGCAAAGTAAAGACCTGGAACTAACCGACTTTCCATTGTTTTAAAGTTGACTTCTTTAAGATTGACACCACCACAAGTGACAAATTCTTCTTTGAAGGCTCCTTTCCCATTGATTAAGTATTGTCCTTGGGTGAGTTCTTGCACCAACTGATTGAGTGTTTTGTTAGATAGTTCTGCCCAACGGTCTTCTGTTGCAATTCCTGCACGGGAAATAATATACTGCCAAAGGCGGTGAGGTAAGTCAACACCGCGATGCAATGCGATCGCCCGCTTCGCCCATTCATTCTTGACTGCTAACAATTTCTGCCGCACTTCTTCTTGGTCAAGCTGGGGTAGCCAATTAATCAGTAAAGTTGCTTGATAGTGACGGTCGTGAAGCACTCTCGCACCCCAAGCAGAAAGTTTCAACACAGCTGGACCACTCAAACCCCAATGGGTAATGAGCAATGGTCCAGTTTGTTCTAGCTGAGATTTTCCTGCTAAATTTAAGCGCAACTGAGCAGCGTCTACGCTCACACCAGCAAGCTCCCTCAGCTTTTCATCGCTAATGTTGAAGGTAAATAAAGAGGGGACTGGTGGGTTAATTGTATGCCCTAATTTTTGTGCTATTTTATACCCAATTGGATTACTACCTGTAGCCAGGATTAGGCGATCGCACTCCAAAATATCTCCTGATTTCAGGAAAACCTCAAAGTACAGACGTTCCGCCGTCACGTCTCTCCTCAATAATTTTACTGAGATAACAGGTATTCCTGTACGCAATTCAACTCCAGATGAAGAAGCTGCATCCATTAAACATCTGACTACAGTTTCTGAACTATCTGTAATCGGAAACATCCTGCCATCAGCTTCGGTTTTTAGCGGCACTCCGTGGGTAGCAAACCAGGTTACGGTATCTTGAGCTTGAAAACGAGTGAAGGCACCTAGTAGAGCTTTTCCGCCTCTGGGGTAATTTGGCACTAACCCAGACGTGTCGAAGCAAGCGTGAGTGACGTTGCAGCGTCCGCCGCCAGAAATACGAACTTTAGCCAGTGGTTGCCGACTGGCTTCGAGTAAAGTAACTTGAGCATGGGAATTGGCTTGAGCAGAGGCGATCGCACCAAAAAAACCCGCTGCTCCACCACCCACAACTACTACCCGTAGCGGTTCCACTGTCACTTGAGGTTTAAAAATGAAGTATTACATTTTTGATCCTAGCCGACAGTAGCCGTCTTGTGAGCCTAAAGCAGCTTTTATCCCTCCTCCGGCTCAAAATCTTCTTTTGCCGCTCCACATACTGGACATACCCAGTCGTCTGGGATGTCCTCAAAAGCTGTTCCCGGCTCTATTCCGCTATCGGGATCGCCTACTTCTGGGTCATATTCATAAGCGCAGACGTTACATACATACTTTGCCATGTTTCTCTCCCAAAATTATATTTACAATCTTGACTTCTCCTCCGGCTAAAGCTCGGAGGATTCTAAACAGATGTCGCTACGCCGGATAGAATCCGGCTGCGCTCCGTTTACGATATGTTTTCTTTAGCGAGCTAAATACGCCATACCGCTTGGGAAGAATCAAAGCTTCCCTACCAACCCTGGACAGGACAAGTCCTATCTGTGTTGCTACTTTTCGCACGATGTTAATCGCACCTTGGCAATCCGAATTAATGAATAATCCAGTTGCTGTTTTATATTGACCTCTACCTGTAAGAAACTGCAAACATAAACGCTTCAAACTGCAAACAAGCCAATTTTGAAA
>CAXTSI010000304.1:0-11423 GCA_964246695.1 uncultured bacterium | reverse complement strand
TCCCTCATCTCCCTCATCTCCCCCTACTCCCTCATCTCCCTCATCTCCCTCATCTACTTCTTGGGAGAGATGAGCATCATCATGTTTCTCCCTTCTTTTTTGGGCGCTTGCTGCACCTCACCAATCGGCTCCAGATCCGTGGCCATGCGTTTGAGCAATTCTTCTGCTAAGTCGCTGTGCTGAATTTCTCGACCCCTAAACATCACAGTAGCCTTGACTTTGTCGCCATCTTTGAGGAAACGCTCTGCTTGCTTAACACGCACGTTGTAGTCGTGTTCTTCGATCTTGTAGCGCATCTTCACTTCTTTAACATCGGCTGTGTGCTGCTTTTTCCGGGCTTCCCGCGCCTTCTTCTCCTGCTCAAACTTGTATTTACCATAGTCCATAATTCGACAAACCGGCGGGTCAGCCTTATCACTGAGCAGCACCAGATCTAGCTCTTTTTCCTCTGCTAGTTGGATTGCTTCCTGCGGGGTTATAATTCCCAGTTGGGAACCATCGGTATCAATAACCCGAATTTTTGGGAAGCGAATTCGTTCGTTTATTTGGGGCAGATCGCGAGTTCTTTTTTTCTCAATCACAGGCATTATGATTTTTGGGACCTCTTTGTTAAGAATTTGGCTTGGTCTAGAGTGGCATGGCTCAGAAGCAAAATAGTCCAATAACTGAGGACTAAAAAAAAAGCCTATATTACTAGAATAGCTAATTCATAAAGTGGTTTCATTGTCGGTTATATCTGCCATTTTACTCACTCTAAAGGAATTTCTGTCCAATAGTTAACCTAAGTTACACAACAGTAGCAAACCTTAACTATTGTAACATTTTAATAAACTCATTGACATTTTACTGTATCGGAGGGAACTGTGACCACTATAATCCATTGGCAGCAAAGGGTTGGCAATCAAAGAGACTGGGTTTGGCGAGGCTGGCAAACCCGCTACACTTACATCCGCCCTGCCCAAAATCACCAAAAGACAACACCCCTAATTCTGCTACACGGGTTTGGTGCGTCCATTGGTCATTGGCGACATAATTTAGAGGTACTGGGTGAACACCACACAGTCTACGCCCTTGACATGTTAGGTTTTGGGGCTTCGGAAAAAGCTCCGGCAAACTATACCATACAGCTTTGGGTAGAGCAGGTTTATGATTTTTGGAAAGTATTTATCCGTCAACCTGTGATCTTGATAGGCAATTCCAATGGTTCGCTGATTTCCTTAGCCGCAGCAGCAGCTCATCCCGACATGGTGCAGGGTTTGGTGATGATGAGTTTGCCCGATCCATCATTGGAGCTAGAGGCTATCCCTCCTTTTCTGCGACCCGTCGTTATGGGAATCAAAAATCTTGTTGCTTCTCCGTTGTTACTTAAGCCTTTGTTTCTCCTAGTGCGCCGACCTAGCATAGTACGCCGCTGGGCTGGTCTTGCCTACGCTAACCCAGAGGCGATTACTGATGAACTGATAGAAATCTTAGCCGATCCCGCCCAAGACACGGGTTCTACCGCTGCTTTTAGCGCCCTTTTCAAAGCCTCCATCGGTACTGACTTTAGTCCTAATGTCAAAAAATTATTGCTAACCTTACAAATTCCCATGCTTTTGATTTGGGGTCAAAAAGACCGCTTCGTTCCCCCAGCACTGGCTCAGCGATTTGCTCAGTACAATGATAATTTGCAACTGCTTAGTCTAGAAAATGTAGGGCATTGTCCTCATGATGAAAGACCAGAAGAGGTGAATAAGGTGATTTTGGATTGGGTTGATAGATGTGTCGGCGTAAGGGAGTCAACTCCTACGTTCAATTAAAAATTAAACGTGCGATCGGTACGCGCTCGATTCTAATTCCCCAGTGATATAACATCATGAAAGTGGGAGTAGTCAATGCAGCGCCTACCATCTTGTGTCCTAGATAAAATATCTACAAATTGCATATTCCAGAGAATTTCCCCTGATATAAACGAATGACGGGCATGGATAGTCTGGGAAAGGGTTTCATCAAGCCCAGTAAATATCACCAATAATTCCATGTTATCCTCAGCCATTTCTGCCGCACTCACCCCATATAGAGGACTACTTTCATCAATTATATGCATTACTGTCCAAGTAAGGGCGAAAAGTGGTGATTGACTGCGAACCAGTGACATATCATAAAATCGACGCATCGCGTGACCTTCTTTGGAGATTTCGCTGCGGACCAAAGTCAGGTGGATTTGTGCTTCTAAAATCCAATTTGCGCGTTCGTTGCCTACCCGAAACATCAAAGTCGGCAGATCGTTATAGGGAGTAATCACCGCCACACGGCTAAACAGTACTCGCGCTTTAGCAATAGAAAACCGAGCAAACATTAGACCAGTCGCCATAGCTACTCCCAAAAGCCCCAACAGCGCTTCGAGCGAAACTAGGGCATTGGCGTAAAATGTTTTGGGATACATTGCCCCGTAGCCGATGGTAGCCATAGTCTGAACACTGAAAAAAAAGGTGTCTGGGAAGTTACCTGGTCGTGCGTGTTCAATGCCATCCCCTACTGCTAAGTATGCCAAAGCAAACAAGGCGTTAATAAGTACATACCCTGCACAGACCAACGCAAAAAACTTAGGCCACGAAAGAGTCAGCAGCAAATGGTACAAATCGCCCCAATAGAATTTAGGGGTACCTTTACGCACTACGTTAAAGCCTCCATCACGATTCATGATCAGAGGTGGTGGGGCTTTTCGACGACGGATTCTTTGACTGATTCTTTTCATCGATAACAGCTAAGCAATTGTTACCAATTATCCTAATCAAATTCCGCTAAAATGCTCCAAAGGCGCGATCGCATACCGAACCTATTCGTCCCTGTTCACTAGACCGACAGCCTGCAAATTTCTGTCAATAAACAGCTTGGTTGGTTTGCCTCCAGCCTCAATCTTGGCATTAATCAGTTCTGTCGTAGAGCAAATGGTGTCATAAACCCGTTGGGCATTCATTGCAACTGTAGTCGGTTGGTTCCTACTCATCGACTCACACAGTTGATAAACGCTGTGATTTTGGATAACTTGGTAACCATAATGCATAGCAACTCGTGGTAAAAAGTATCCAGCAGTAATCGGCTTTTCTCTTGAAGGACGCACACATGAGTAGGCTGGATGCTTCGTACCCAAGCTGCTTGAGTTGCTTTAATTGCCTGCGGAAAGATTCCTCACTTCATCTGATTACGTAATTACTCTCAGTACTTTTGTTACAAAAGCCGCATTCCCAAGCACATCCTCTTTGGGTAAAGAGTTGGGCTGTTTTGAGTTGTCTCCCATCCTGGGATTTAAATATATTCATGTCATGTATTTGCGTAACATGGACAAAATCAAAGTTTTGGTCAATGTCATCAAAGTTGCTGACTCTAGGAGCTATTGAACGATGGAACCTACTAGTTTTGCGATCGCCAGGGGTAGAATGACAGAATGTCCCATTTTTATCTACGAAACACACTCCTGGCAGGTGAAGCATATCCTGGTAGAAAGTACCTCGTAGGGTGGGCAGTGCCCACCAAAACCCGGATATGGTGGGCACTGCCCACCTAGCCCGCTCAGGAGTGTAAGTGAAAAAACTAGGATCTCTTCGCGCAGCGGCGAGGAATTGGGATCAGGTAAAATCTCGAAAATTGAACAAAATTTTCGCACGTTTTTGAGCCACCAAGACGCGGGCGCGAGATGTGCCCACCCTACATTACAAGCGAGACTTTTTAAGAATGATTTAGGATTCCTATATTTTAACTAGATAATAACATCTTAATAACTTTTAGTTGTATAGTTATTATCATCAAAGCTCTCCGTATAGATTGTGACTGACTCCCATTACAAAACTTAAATATATGGATTTATCATCTCCTAGTCCTACGACAAACTCTCCGTTATCTACACCATCTGTATTCGCAGATAATGTGCAAGACCTGCTTGGTACTGGAACCTTACACGTAAACCCAAGTGCCATAATTACAGTGAACAGTATTGCTGATGGTGTAGATGACTTTAACTCAGGTGTAACCACGTTACGAGATGCTATCAACCAGGCGAATGCTGACGATGGAGAGGACTTGATTGTATTTGACCGCTCCAAGTTTTCCAGTGCGCAGACCATTACCTTGAGCTTGGGAGAACTAGACATTACCCATAACTTAGACATCATTGCTCCGAGAGACGAATTAACAGGTGCAGACTTGGTAACGGTAAGTGGTAACAAAGCCTCGCGGGTGTTTGAGATTGAACCAGGAGCAACAGTAACGTTGTCCGGATTGATTGTTGCCGATGGTCGTCGGGTGCGTGGTGACCTTACCGTCGAGCAGGCGAATAAAAATAGTCGGTTGGCGATTGACAATGGTGGTGGAATTAAAAACAGCGGTACCCTCACCCTAGATAGCAGCATTGTTCGCAATAACTCCAGTCCTGACCCAACATCAAACATTTCTGGCGCAGGCGGCGGCATTTACAACACAGGCACTCTTGAAGTTAGCAACAGCACCATCAGCGGTAATAATGCAGGTCTCGGCGGCGGCATTTACAACACAGGCACTCTTGAAGTTAGCAATAGTACCATCAGCGGTAATAGAGTAGGCACACGATTCCTTGCTAGTGGTGGTGGCATTTACAATACGGGTACAGCTAAAGTATTCAATAGCACCTTTAACGACAACTTAACCCTTGGACTCAACTCTGGTGCTGAGGGTGGTGGCATTTTCAATGAGGGTAATCTTACTGTGAGTACTAGCACCTTGAACAACAACTCAGTCACAGGCCACTTTAGTGACGGAGGTGGCATTTTTAACACGAACACGGGTACTCTAGAAGTGATTAACAGCACCCTCAGTGGTAACTCTGCACAAGAGACTGGTGGCGGCATCGCTAACGGTGGCAACAGTATAATAAAAAACAGTACCCTCAGTGGTAACTCAGCCCCACAGGGCGGCGGTATCGAGAACTTTGGCACTATGACGGTGAGCAACAGCACTCTGAGCGGTAATAGTGCGAGCGGCAAGAGTAACACTCCAGTGGCTCTTGCCAACAATGGCGGCGGCATCTACAACAGTCGCACACTGACTCTGGTGTTTAGTACCCTCACTCTCAACTCTGCCGCCAATGGCGGGGGCGTGTTCAATAATCCTAGCTCTCCTTCTCTAAATTATAGCATAGGCAGTGCGCGCAACACAATTATCGCCTCTAACCTCTTGAATGAGAACGGTGTCAACCCTGATGTGTCTGGCACATTCAGCAGTAATGGCTACAACCTGATTGGCGACAGCACGGGCAGTACCGGATTTGGCAGCCTAGGAGACTTAGTAGGCACAAGCGATAACCCAATTGACCCAAGACTTGCTCCTTTGGACTTCTATGGTGGTCCCACACAGACAATTTCCCTACTCCCAGATAGTCCAGCAATTGATGCAGGCGACCCAACTGTGCTGGATACTGACTCCACAACTGACCAGCGCGGTTTGCCTCGTGTGAGCAATGTTGGGTCCGACATTGGGGCGTTTGAAGCCCAAGTCTAGCAATCGGGCGTCAGCCTACATAAATTGAAAATGACCCGTGTCAATTTGGCGAATTACTGAAATAACTTCTCCCCCAACCCCTCTCCTACAAGGAGAGGTCCGTATTATTCACCCGGACCTCACAAGGGTTGGGGGTTAGGTTTTTAATTCGCCAACGGGATGATCGTTGGAACAGAAAACCGATAGTTTTGCGATCGCCAGGGGTAGAACATCTGTAATAGGTTAAGAAAACCGCACCCCTTGTCAAGGGGGGTAGAGGAAAAGGTGACAAATCAAGCTTGGGGACAGGCTTACGTCCGGCTTTGACCACACCTAAATCCTGATTTTCGCTATTCAGCGAAGTACTTAACTGGGTCAGTAGCTTTGCCCTTGTCATCGGCAACGCGCTCATTGGTACAAACCGCGATAAACCATCTCTAACAAAAGGAGAGAGGTCTGCGTGTAGTCTATTCATTTGAAAATCGCTCTCATGAGAGCGATCGCAATTTCAGAAAATGTCAGGACGGTAAACAGCATCGTTTGCCAACTTGCTGCACGCGTTGCCCTACTTCATTAATCCCAATTGAATAAAAATTATTTTTGTCACTGCTATGCTCAATCCACAAAAGCTACCCTTCTTAGAGTCTATTGGTTGGCAGCTAAAAAATGTATATCAATTAAACGAGAAAGAAATGATTCAATTGTATCAACGCAACTGGCATTACAGATATACTTTCAAGAATCTAAAAGATGAAGAAGAAGGATTTATTTATTATTTGCCAAATAAATATAATTCTTGGATACTACCGGATTTAGAAATGTTTAATCTCGATCATCACAATAAAATACTTAAAATCCTTAACGCTTTCAATGCTGAAGTATTGCGAAATGCTTCCGCGCTTTTTGCAGGTGGGACATTACTAACGTTGGAATATGACGAATATAGGCTTAGTAAAGATATTGATTTTCTTTTTCCCTATGGAACTGAAAATTATAGATACTTAAGAAATTTAATCTATGATGACGGAATTGCTGCATTATTTATAAATACCACAAACATTCTTGTGGGTGACAGCACAGCAAATCAGTACGGGATTCGATTTCCTGTTACCGTTAATGGAACAACTATTAAAGTAGAAATTGTAGCTAATGGAAACTTTAACTTAGATCCTCCTGTTTATCCTCAGTGGGCAAATATTCCATGCTTGAGTATAAGTGACAGATTTACATCAATACTTATGGCTAACGCCGATCGTTGGAATGATGCCAGTACCCAATCCAGGGATTTAATTGACTTGGCAATTCTACGGGTGAATAACGATATCCCTGCGGGTGCAATTTCTAAAGCTGAGGCAAGCTATGAAGTGCGATCGCCACTAATTAGAGCGATTAACCAATTTCTTGAAAAGACAGAATACCGTCATAAATGTTTTCACGAATTAAGTGTTACTGAAGAAAAAATTCCAATAATAATGAATGGAATAGACTTGCTTTTTGTTGATTTTAAAAAAAATCATTCTATCTAGAAAAAATATAAAAATGCAGGGCTTCAGTATCGATTATGACTGACTCCCATTACAAAACTTCAATATTGGGTACATTTGAGCGATCGCCTAACCATTCAACGCAAAAACACCATTTGAATGTGTAATATAATGTCCGTTAAGTTACTTATAAATAAAAGATAGGCTCGTAATTGCGCTCTCGTGCGCACGAGAGCGCAACTACAAACCTTATTATCAATGTTCAATCATCAATAGTATAATAAAATACTCTAAACAAGAGATGAATCTAGTATAAATAAGGTGCGAGCGCTTCCCACACCCCATACTCGATTGATTTCAAAATCGGCTTGTTGTCTTTAATGGCGGTTCGGGAGTGTTAAGCTCGCACAACTGTAACAGAACGTCCATTTTTCGTGGTGACAACTTTAGTTCCCAAGCGTTCTGCAAAAGGGGGTGCATTTTTGCGTCGGTCAAAAACAAACAACCAACCAACATTTACTTTTATGCGTGCTAAATAGTCATCTAACTGTTCTAGACCTTTTGCTTCCGGGTCTTTAGTTTTTTCGCGCCAAACTTTTAGCTCAATTCCAAGGGTAACATTTTTATATCTGAGACACAAATCCATGCGATCGCGTCCTATAGCATATTCGCGCTCAAGAGTTCCACCCCCATTAACTACGCGATGCAAAAATGCCATTAGCACCAAGTGGGGTGCAATTTCATGGTATGATGTGGTACCAAGTAGCGGCTCGCCATGCTGAAGCCAAAATTCTATAAACGCCTGCAACAACGCATCGGTATCTAAATCTCCGTTAGGAGTTAACCAAGTAGGTGCAATTTGAGGTAAGCTAGCCATGGGTGTGACTGTTAATACTCGTGGTAAGACCTCGCGGTAAATGGGATTAGCAATTACCAGTCCTCCTTGCGGGTCCATTTTGCACAGACCCAAGTCGAGCGCAAATTGGATATCATCATTGGGTACGTCTCCTAGTTCTAACCCTGCCAACATTGGCTCAATAATTGCCTTTATTCTCGGTTCTCGGAGTCTTTCAGCAAGGGAATCGAGGTGGGTATCTTGACGTGCTATCAGTATTTCCTTAGCTTGATTAATATGTTCTGCTGTAATTGCTATGTTTGTGTCGGTCACCATCTGTTCAACAATTTCTTTGGCTAGGGCGTTTACCAACCAAGGCTGTCCCTGAGTCAAATCAAAAGCTGTCTCAATTGCAACGGTCGTGAAAACTTGTCCTGTATCGTAGGTATGTTGTTGGTATAGTTGTGCCACCTCCGTTGCATTAAAATCTCTCATTGTTAGAGAACGATCTTTAATATTAAACGGACTTGCAGTATTTAATCTGTCACTACCGCCGGAAGCCGCTTTATAATCTCGGACATCCCGCATACCAATCAACCCGACGCTCATGGGAAAATTTTTGGGACGACCGCGATAACCATCCCGCAACTGTCGCAAAATTGAAATTAGCGCTTCATTTTTTAAAGAGTCAATCTCATCAATCAACAGCACTAAAGGTCGCTCAGATGCTTGTGCCCAGAGTCTTAAATTGGCTCGAATTCGCTGTCCTGGTTCCGCATAAACCCAAGTAGGCGGTTGCATGTCTTGAGGTAAGCTGTCTGCAATTGTATCGCGCCAAGCACCGAGAATTGCCAATTCTGCTGCTCCTGGGTCATCACTAAAAGGTGCGCCCACTTCTACTGACACCATCACTGCCGTATAGCGTCCACTTAGAGTCAGTTGTTTTGCTAGCGCCAGCATTGCGGTGGTTTTACCCGTTTGACGTGGTGCGTGGATAACGAAATAGCTGCGTTGTTCAATCAGCCGCGACAAATCGGGCAACCTAACGGTGGGCGGTAGCATGTAGTGAATGTCACCTTCGCAGGGACCTGCGGTGTTGAACCAACGAAACATAAGGATTTTGAATGCGCGAGATATGCCCTTACTTTAGCGTGATCGCCAAGACAGCGATGGTTGCCCAAAGGTGCAATCCCTTAATCACTCAAGACACAACATTTACGAAACCGAATTTGTTTTTTGTCTGCGATCGCCCTGTGGTTTGTGTTAACTTTTGTTAGAGACTGTGCCACGGAGGAGAGTATAAGATGTCGTTCCTAGTCGAGGAAAGACGCGGAAATTTGTAATTCCCACAGCCGTGATTTTGGCATCATTCTGGATTGAGTTATTAGGTAAAAGAAGTGTAAACGTTGTCAGAGTGTCAACTCCACGTGCGATAGTGACAGTCACTTGTTTACCTATTGCCGAGTCCACGATGCTAATTTCATCGCCTTGAAAATGCTGACCCTTGTAGTCAAAAGAACCATCTGTTGAGTACGTAATTCCTTGGTCAGGGAAGTTGTAGACAGTTACTCCAACAGGAGTCACTACAGCATTTTGCGACCCGTCGCCAGTTTGAGCAAATACAGGATCTGTCAAAATCCCCAGTGGCAGGGCGAAAATTAATCCAATCAGAATGATGGAACGGTGAAGGTTATTGATGTACATGTTTGATTCCCCTTGGATAATTAAACTTTGTTTTTATGTTGTGGACAAACTAGGTTAGAAGCCGTGCTGTCATTCCCTTGTTTTTCAACACAAGGTTCAACTTTTGAAAAGCCAATAAAGGCTGATTCTTAGTAGTTGGCAGTGAAATCAACTTATGCAATGCGTGGGATAGCAATAGTAAAGTCATGTTTGTTGATTACTGGCAGGTTGGGAAAACTAAGTAACATCAAATCAGGGCGACGTGAGGGGCGGGTGAACATGATTGCAGCACTTTGTAACCAAAACCTGATAGCTCCTTTCACGCTTTGAGGGAGCATGTAACCGAACAGTGTTTGAGACTTGGCTGGAGACTTGTTTGCTTCCAGCACTCGAACCCGGACAGGTCGCGTAAAGGTGGTCGCATTCAAGAACTGATTCAAAATGCGGGGTGTGAGCTACTGTACCTACCGCCTTATTCTCCAGATCTAAACTTGATTGAGAAATGCTGGTCTTGGTTAAAGAGTCGAATCCGCAAAAAATTGGGACAGTTTGATTGTTTACGAGATGCTATTGAGGACGCCTTGCGTTTTGCGTCCTAACCGCCTTGGCGGTTGCTATAAAATGAAGTTTTGTAAAGAAATGGTAGGTTCTGCATAAAACTGGTGCGCCAAAACTGAGAACTAAACAGATGCCCCGTACACTTAGGCAATTGACGCGACCTCCCGTGCTGTCAGATTACTAAGTAGGGGTTTTTCTTTGACGAACACTAATTGTGGTTTACTGAAAATTAGTGCAACTGCTGCAAAGCTAGGGGGTGCAATGTTTGGGATAAGTACTCGTTGGGACTGGTTCTTGGGAATAGCGATGGGGGGTGCGATCGCATTAGGAGGAGATTGCGCCCTAGCTCAGATTAAGCCTATACCAGATAATACCTTGGGCGCTGAAAGTTCTGTTGTTACACCCAATGTTGCGATCAGAAGTGGTTCTGACAGCAGATGCGTCTACCGTCACGCCCCAAAATCCTTTGTTAACCCCTGCATCTTGTCATGCTTCACGGGAATAGGCGTTTTTGTAGCGGTTTACACCTATGTGACAGTTTAGGACTTTATTATTTCCTAGCTCAAACCATAAGAAAGCAAAATCAAGGCTTTCACGCAATACGGTTCAGTTAAGATAATGAACCTAGTCTCAACCCATGTAGAGACGCGACCGATCGCGTCTCTACACGTCTAAAATTCCCACCCATAATCCTTAACTGAACTGTATTGGGCTTTCACCTGATAAAACGTTCAGACTCTATTTTAAATGTACACAAGCTTTGCACTAGTACGCCACGGCGGAAATAGAGCTACCATTCAAAACTACATGCTTTGTGTTGCGGTCGAGCCTACCAAATTGCCATATTGTACCTGTAGAAACAACGCCAATTAAAATAGGTTGTAGGTCAACTGTAGTCGCACTCTAGCACTGATCGAGTGCCACAAATTCGGCGACTAATTGCGTAAAACATCGCGTCAAATCCTCGTATTTCGCTTCAATTACTAATAGTTGATTGACGCAATTTACCCGCAGGAAATAATCTAAATTGCCTTGAAGCCAATTAGAAACCTTCAAACTATATTCAATTCGTAATTCTGCCTGTGTGTAATGAATTAACTCCGTCACAACCCGCGAGATGAGAATTTCTCGTCTTGCGAGTTCGTTGGTCAACGGTACAAATGGTAGTACCTCCGATAGGGCGATCGCGCAATTCTCTCAAGCGGTCAAGTTCATCAGGGAACTGGGGTAAATTCAGCTTTTTTTCGAGTTAAACTATAGCCAAATTCTTGAGCGAGTTCGCTAGCCTCAAAGCCAAGCTCAAAGTATCGGCTGAAAGTATAGCAATCCTAAATGATTTGTGAGAAAATACTGAAAGGATAATAAAGTAGGAA
>CAXTSI010000303.1:0-11461 GCA_964246695.1 uncultured bacterium | reverse complement strand
TAAAGCAGCAGGCATGGTGTTGGTAAAATGATAGACCAGTACCGTAGGCACTGTTGCAAAAACTCTTTTATACCTCTGTCAATAATGGGTACACCCTATCCTTACACTACCCACCATCGCTCCAGCATGTCAGAATAGGGTGGTTTTTTGAATTTCTTGACACTTGTCAAGCTATGTCTTAGACTCTAACCTGACAGAAGAGGCATGGAGGATCTGCTGCAACGTTCCGGTCACTCCTCTGCACGAGAAATTAAGACGAGGATCGGTATTGAGCCGAGATACGAGTAATTTCCTGCAAGATGGTCTGAAAAACCTTATCCTGTAAAGGATTGAAAAATTGCTACAGTATAGTCAAAAAAGTCCTTATTTACAACGCAAAACCAAGTCTTTTGAGGTCATCTTGCAGGTTTTTACACGTATCCTGGCTCAATGCCGTATTAGCATTTTTCGGAGATGTCTATTGAACTGTAACTGGTTTTCCCGACTCCAATGCATAAAGTAAATTATGTTTACGTTGTCCTGATACCTCAAATTCAAGATTTACTGTATCGCCATAATCACCACGCAAAAATCTTGGAACAGTAAAGGTAACACTAAATATATCTTCTTCAATATAAAATATTTTGGCTACAGGATTATTACCTGAAACAGAGCCTTTACCCACACTGTAGAAGTTTCCACCACGCTTTTTCTCCCAATCTACACGCCATTCATCATGAGATGAGTATCCGTTTTCTTCTAAATAGTATTGAGCATTGAATAACTTGGAGCTACCAAAGCATACATGTAATCTATTAGTTTGCTCCAATTTTTCTTTTTCAGCTTGTTTACGTTCAAGCCTACTAACTTTTGATTTCAATCCCATTAATCTTGTCGCAAATCCTTTCAGATTCTTACGTGTTGGATTTGCTAGCTGTTCTTCCATTAACTCAATTGTAGAGGCAACAGATGCCCACCCTGCTTTTAGATCGTCATCTAAAGCTTTGATTCTAGTTGCGCGTGCTGTAGTCAGTTGGTCAAATGTACCCTTCGCGTCGCTGGCAATTGAGTCAGCCCATGCCCAATCAATTTCAAATTTTGTTTGAAAAGTTTTTTCTATATTATCCTCTGATTGCCCTAGTTGCAATGAGATGTAAGCTGTACGCATTATTGATTGATATTTATCACCCCAATCTTCAAGAAATGGGTGATAAGGCAATTTCGCTTCAACCCCAATTCTTAATTGTGGAGTACGTGTGCCATCAGGATTTTTGGCTTTTGAATAAGAGCGATGTGTTAATTCACTCAACAACGACTTTCCCATATTATAACTGCTCGACCTACAGTTGTTTATACTATTTAAATTTTCGCATATAATCTTCATTTTTACAAGATTTATTCTGAATTTTCATATATTTTAAATAACAAAATTATTTGAATTATAGAAATTATTTAGGTTCGTAATATTGCGAAGATAAAATAATAGTTGCTCTTTTTTTGGGGTTTTATTGTTATACTTAACACATGCTTAGTAGAAATGCACCTTGCAGATATGTTCCAGGTTTTAAGAAGTATTAGCAGAAATTAATAGTTTCTACCAGATTTTAGTAACATGAATACGAACAGTTGCATAAAAGTCCTACGCTTAACTGAAGTATTTGAAGCCGGGTCACTTAATTCCTTTGCAGGTGATTTGTTATGAGCCAGTCTAATTTACTTAGGGTTACGCTCTTAAGACGTTTTGTTATTGGGACTCTTAGTGGCGGTGTTGGTAGTTTTGTCTACGGTATCCTAGAGTCTCATCATATACAAACTGCATTGATGATAACTTTCATCGGTGGTATCGGTTTTGGCATTGCTGAAGTTATCAGTATAATAGGCAAGACTTGGTGGCAGAGTTCCCTAGTATGGGGAACAACAATGGGAATTACGATCTGCGTGTTAACTCGTCTGTTGCTACCATCAGTTGATTTAAATATTATTAGTGTTTTTGCTGGTTCTTTCACTTACAGTTTGAGTATAAACTTTTTTGAAAAAGTTTTACTAATTAGATAAATGTTGCTCCCTTCAAGGGTAGCGATCGCCACCTAGTTAAAATCTGCACTCGATCTAACGTGGCGATGACCCCATGTGAACCCGTGTTGGCTAAAACAAGGAGTTCCTCCTGATTGCCCATTTTATGAAGTTTGTTGTCGGTTTGCAGACCTAAAATAGGAATTGTAGCAGAGAAGCTTGAAAATTTGCGGAGAGTATTTGAAAATTATTGGGTCAGCGCTTGCTGGGTGAACTGATGGTCAATGTACGCAGCTATAAATTTTGGGGAGTTTTAGAGCTTTCATTTTTGTGTCTCTCATTGTCTATATTGCCAGTGGGCAGCGCTTGGGGGCAAGAAATGGAGCGCACATTGCAAGTAACGAGCTACCAAGAACCAAACCGGAACTATTGCGGCTCTGAAAGAACAGCTAGAGCTAGGCAAAGAATTGGTTCACAAGCTGTTTCTGATTTAGTTAAAGCGTTACAGAACCAGGATTTGAACTCCTCTAAATTTTAGAACCTGAAACCCTAGTGGCTACGTGACAAAACGCTGTGCCAAAATAAGCGCGAGTTTTATTGGTACAGCCAAAACAAGCTTTTTCTCCGTTTTTTGGTATTAGAGAGCGATTTTATTTTTATAACGCTTTTGTAGCAGGGGTTTCAGCCGTCGCGTGGCGGAAAATTATCTCTTCGCCACTTTTACCCCAATATAATCCTGCTACCCGACCACGGTAATGCCATTAGTGAAAATTAATTGTCGTCTTGCGTTTTGCGTCCTAACCGCCAAGGTGGTTGCTATAGAAGCGAATGGCGGCGGTAGCATTACTGTCAATGCCCGTAATTACAGAGCTTTTGGGAGGAAGTACTCCGAAATCAGTAACGCCGCTCCGGAATAGAGTCTTGTACATTTGTATCTTTGTATAGATGCTATTTCTATACAATCCTCCAGAGCGGTAAAACCTATGCACATTAGTATCGCATATGACATAAAAAAACGGTTTCACGCAGCCTGTGCTATCCGTGGGTTAAAGATGAGCCAAGTGGTGGCAGAGCTAATCGAGCAATGGCTTAAAGCCAATGAAGCTTTATCATCTGCTGAATCAAAGTCTCAATCTAATCACCATCACTAGGAGTATAGGTGATGCAAAAAATTTTGATTTTGGCAGCACTTCCCGATAGATTACGTTTAGATAGAGAAATCCGGGAAATAGAAGAAGCGATCCAGCGAGCAGTAAGACGAGATTCATTTGAAATTAAGATTAGAACTGCTGTACGTCCTCAAGATATTCGCAGAGCTTTAGCAGAAGAACGTCCTCAAATTGTGCATTTCTGCGGGCATGGTCAAGAAAACGGCAGTTTGGTGTTAGAAAATGATTCAGGAAATTGCTCGCCTGTATTGCCAATGGCATTAGCAGAATTGTTTAAGCTGCATACTGATTATGTAAAATGTGTATTACTTAACGCCTGTTATTCAGGCAAACCTGCTGCTGCGATTAGCAAACACATTAATCATGTAATTGGTATAAACCAGCCAATTGAGGATAGAGCGGCTATTGTATTTGCTCAAGGATTTTATGATGGCTTGGGTTATGACAATGTAAATAATGATGTGATTCAAAGAGCTTTTGACGAAGGGATAGTTGCGATTCAATTAGAAAACCTTTTACAGGGTGCAACACCTTTAATATGGAAGTTGGGGATTCCTCAAAGGGAGATAAAATCAACAAATCCAAACGAAAAAATAAGTCCATTACCTCTGCAAACTGATGATCTGAGTAGCGCTCGCGGCGTTGACTACACGCGGCTACGAAACTTCCTGAAAGCAGGAAATTGGAAAGAAGCCGACCATGAAACCTATTTAGTAATGCTCCTCGTTGTGGGTCGTAAGAAAGATGATTGGATTAGGGATAAAGAACTGTTGAATTTTCCCTGCGACGAACTAAGCAGAATAGACCGTTTGTGGGTAAAATACAGCAATGAGCGCTTTGGCTTCAGCGTTCAGAAAAAAATTTACCTAGAAGTTGGCGGTATACCCGACGGCAAATTTTCTGCAGAAGCCTGGGGAAAATTTGGTGAGCGCGTAGAATGGAGAGTGGAGGGAAGCTGGATTAGTTACGATCTAGTTACTTTTGATACTATAGCCCCTGTGGGACACCTCCCACTGATGAGAGCGACCGATGGAGGCAGGATGTCTTTCGTGTCGTACTCATTGCGGTTTTCTTCTCTCGCATCCAGACTTGTATACTGTAACATATAAGCGTTTCCAAATTTTATAAAGATTTATTACAGCAACCTTTTCCACGATCTAATCAGCATTCCACCAATCCAATACCTGGCACTGGTGGCAGATAACAATTTGCGCGAATAAATTTTTATGCAACCTCATGCACTTCCGACTCTGTGACCCTCTGTTTGTCCCAAGGTAAACTCATCTGTCCCGGTGATTTCTGTAATTGGTGGTAACCAAGATTAAATCCATGCCAAATCCTAAACGTGGTTCTAATGGTGTATGTAGTTTATCAACAACGCTAAAGTTGCTGTCTGATATGCTGTTATTAATGCCTGTTGAAGTATATTTACGAGTCAAATGCAAAAGAATCGTATCTTGGTCTTCAAAATTTATAACTGAGCGATCTGGCAACATTATGTTAATCCTGTTTCCTGTTAAGTTCTGATACAGTATTTTTACGATAATTGCTCTATCTGCCTCTATATCACCTTCAAAAGACACACTCTCTAAGTCGAGATGTAAATCAGTGTGTTGAAGTAATGCACTTGTGACAAATTCTCTAAAAGACCTAGCATTCTGATACTCTCTAGTCGCCGCTTGAGCGACTTTTTCATTTAAGTCTTCAGTGGTCGCTACTTCTATAAGAAATCTATCATCAGGTCGCATTAGTTTAGAAAGAGTTTGCAGAAGCTCTGTGTCTTGTTTAAAATTAGCTAATGTGTTCCCAAGCAGAGAAAACATAATAGGATGAGCGTTTAAAATTCTGTCTAAGAATGTTCGTAAATCACTAACATTTTTCGCAATTGAAAAATCGGTTAGAATTGGCAACACATGGCTCCTCTTTAAATTTATTCCTTCAATTGCTTTTTTAACACCTAGGAGCAACATTTCTGAACTCATATCTACTGGAAAATAGAATAGGTCAGGATTTGAATTAAGTAATAAACTTAAAATGCTTTTGTCTTTTTCCCCTGTGCCTAAACCTAAACTAACGTAATGATATTTCTGCTGTATACTATTGGAATGAATTTTCTGCCATCGAGAGCTAAAGGACTCTATACTCTCGTTCATTACGATATAGAATCTATCATTACAAGCGTTATTCCAAGCTATTGTTGGACCTATACCCCAATACGAAAAACCCGATAAAATTTCTTTAGAATCACCTGTTCGAGAAAAATTTCCTCTCAATGACTGCGTAAGTTCTGCAAGCTTCCTTGACTGAGGTTCTCCTATGAAACAGAGAGTCCACCCTAAGCCCGATTCATTCATGAATTCCTCTAGTATCTTCAGAAAATTTAAAGGTTCCATATTGAGCCTCAAATATTCAAAAATGTGTAGTTTTGCAATATCAGTAAACCAAAAAGTTTTCCTTGAAGGGCGATCGCTAATAATTGCTTACGTAGAATCGAGTGCTAGATGATACATAAAATATTAGTAATGCTTATCACACTTTGAACTGTTAAAAACCCTGAGCGTTGGCACAGGGTAGTTAGTTGTTGGGGTGTTGAAGGAAGACATCTAAGCTACATGGCGTGATTGCTGAAATACGACATTTTCAAGGGCTTCCAACCTCGACTTAACGTCATCTTTCTCTTTGTAGCCTTGATAAAGTCGGATAACGAAATCTGCCATTGAAAGATTCAATTCCTTAGCGTCTTTTTTCATCTTGTCAAAAACCTCACCGTTAATCCGAATCGTCATCTGAGCATCCTTAAAGATTGGTTTACCACTCATAAATATCATATGGAAATCAAATGTATATCTCTAGGATACCCTAAATCCAATGAAAATCAAGTGATTATCATATGATGTACCAGTTGAAGAACCGTCCACTAGCAACGCATATGTATATCATATGATTTACAGTAAAAGAGTAAAGCAACGAATCGGGCAGACCCCTACAGGACAACTATCATGGCAATTAACATTTCCCGCGCTTCCAAAATTATCACTGACTCTGACGGATACGTTACTGCGAAATTGTCTAGCGTAGTTGAAAAAATTTCGCTAGATCCAAAAGGTAAGGAAATCACACAACTTGAGTGGGTTTTCAAAGTACCAACCACTAAAAAACTCGCAGATAAGTACCTGTGGACAGGGTGTAACGTTAACGCTCAACGCACCTACTACCCAATTGATGCCAATCTCATATATTGCACCTGTACGGGTAAACCACTAATACCCAAATAAGTATGTAGTAAATTAACACTTTTACCAGAAGAAACTTGTGTAGTAGGGAGAAATTAATATAACTTTGATAGTAGTGGTATTACGTAAGCCCGGAACAACACGGGCGATCGCCAACTAGGGAGAATGGATTTGCACTCATGACCAAAACATGAGAAAAAGGGCGTGAAAAGGATTATAGAAAAGCAAGAAAAATGGTTTCAATTCTTGCCCACGCCCAGCAATTAGTGTACACTCTACTGTCATTGATGCCTTCCGTGTACCAACAAGAAAATCTTGAAGCAATGTTAGGATTATTCTTAGAGGCTCAGGGGCATCCTCTACCACGGCATAGTAAAACCAAGTCTGCGAGTGCCCTAAGTCGGTTTCGATTGGGTCTATGCTTGGTCAACCCGAAAAGTAATTCGTACAACTCGTCAACATGTACTTAAGGAAATTTTGTCCGAGTGTCCCAAAGGGCGCAAGCCATTTTTACAAGTCATAATTGACCTCACCACTCTGGAAAAATTTGGAAAATTTAAGTCCTTTAAGAATTTAATCACTGTTTATAACGGAAAAAGAGGACTGCATTTGGTTGTGGTGTATTTAGTCGTTGGTCAGTGGCTCGTCCTTTGGAGTTTTCGTGTGTGGAGGGGAAAGGGGACAGCCTCACCAGCACGGTTGGGATTAAAACTGGTCAAATCTCTACCGTCAGCATTAACCAAACACTTCAAGGTTATGATTTTAGCTGATACTGCATTTGGCAGCATTGAGTTTCTCTGTGGGATACGCAAGCTGAAATATCACGCAATCGTTGGAGTACGTGTTGACCGTAAACTGGTCGATGGGCGCATCTTACGACATATACACAAACGGGGACAGCAAGTATGGTTTGTGGGTTTAAACTTTCCCGTTACAGTATCTTGGTACTACCTCAAACGTAATGATGGCAAGTTAGAAAAACGCTTTGTTCTTTCTACCAGACCTCTAAAAGCTAGCACTATCAACTGGTGGGGTAAACGTCGATGGCAGCCAATCGGGTTGGTTTAAAACTGCAAAGCACCGTTTCGGGTTACATCGTTTTGGTCAAGAGACACTTCTAGGAGTTTATCGTTGGCTGATACTCTCACTTGTTGCTTATATTTTAGCGCATTGGACTCATTTATCGATCGCCACTACAAATCTACCTGATTGGGGAGAAGCTGCACGAATTGCATTTCAAACAATATTTCCAAAGTTACTTCTGTGTTGTTTTTTACTCAACCTTGAACGAATACGTCCAATTGCACTTAGTCACGGAATTGACATTCGCTCTTTCCAGGTGCAATATATGAGCAAACCAAGATTGGTTTCATTTACACGGTCAACCTTGCTCAAATATGCTATTTCTTTCCAAGAGAGTCTTAATTTATGACAAATTTCTTTAAAAGATGAAGAAGAAACAGGATAGCCATTGAAAAATTTACTTACGACAGTTCGAGATAGAGCTAACTCTAGAGCCAAATCTGCCTGACGCGCACCACTATTCCTCAAAGCTAATTTGACAGTTTCGAGAAGTTCTGGCTTAACTTTGAGCGATCGCTGCGCCATAGTGACTATTTAAAAGCGAGTTACTCGCTGTGCCTTTGGAATTGGAACCATTTTAATCTTGTTCTGCCTTCAACATCTACAGCTTACAATATTTGTCAGTAATTACTTACAAAAAGACGAAAACAAGATGACAGCAAGCAGGGAAAAACAAGCGTAATGGAAATAAGCTTACTTATTACCACGGGTAGAAATGCGTACCACTGTCCTTAACTGTAGGGCTTTGGTTGCGTCTTTTGACCCGTTTAATGATGCAACTAACGGACGATTCCATTTTGTTTACTCAGAATATACTGACTGGGATGGTATTCCGGAAGACACGATTATTTGGGAGCGAAAAATCAATGCAACGCTCTTAGAACCTACCACTTTGCTACAGGTCGCCACCGATACCAATAGCTGACTACAATGCCCTACAACGGACAGTAAGCTGGACAACCCTTTCTCAATTTCTCAATCCCGACAAGACGTTAGGTCGTTTCTGCTTAAGAAGCGATTAATTCCCTCAATCGCAGCCACTCCGGTAACCAAGTCCAAACATCTTCTGCCGAATCTTCGATTCCTTTAAGGATGCGCTGGCGGAACACAAGCGGAGACTCAAACCCAAAACTAGAAAGTTGCTCCCGCATTCCGTAGAGCAAGTCCTTACCCGCAAAAAAAGTTAGATAATTTTGTTGTTGAAATCGACTGCCGTTTGGGCAACAAGTTGGCAGCAATCTATCAAATTCATTTAGGGGATTGAGTCTGGGCAAACTGAGTCTTTGCTCGTATTGTTTAATAATATTATTTAGTTCGCTTTTGCAGTTAGCTTCCATCAACGCCCTGTCTTTAGGGAAGCGATATCTTTCTTTTTTGTCTCGCTCTTCCCCCCAAGAGTTATTGGGAAGTGAAGGTCTGTTTTGTAGATAAAGCGACAGTGTAATTCTTGCTGCGGTATAGGCAGCAATTTTTTCGGCCGAAGCTTGCAACGTCGCACGGTATTCCTCCAGTGGTGGTGCATCATCACCCAGTGCCCGCCTCACTACTTTCGGGTCTATAAGATAATTTTCAATTTCTTTTCTTTCCCAATACCAACCTAAGAGTACTTGTATATTGTTCTCCGTAATGTACCAATCTCTCGGACAGCCAGAGGGTGAGGAGTCATCATCATCAAAATCACGGTCTCTTAGACCTGCGATTGTTGAATCGGTTCTCACATCTTTTGCACCCAGAATCCTTTGAGCTAAACCTTGCTTGCTACCAACAGGTCTAACTACGCAACCAGGGGGAAGTATCGCTCCAAGAACCCGCACATCTGGACTTTTGGATACTCCTTCGCAGTAGAGGATATTTACAGGCACAGCGACCCCCCAGGTAAACGGTAAGTATCATCCTCACCGATTACGTCACTTACGGCATCACTATGAGTGGTAAAAATAAATTGGCAATTTTGACTGAGTTTGGAAAGTTGGCGCACCAAACTTTGTGCCGCTGGGGGATGAAGATTAAGGTCAATTTCGTCAATCAGTACTACTGAGTTGGCAATCTGTTGCCTCACAAACTCATACAGAATAGGAAATACTGACTGTTCTCCAGCTGACATCTCTACAATGTCGTAGGTGCGGTGACCATCGTTGATTAAAAAGTAGTAATCTTCTGGTGTAGGCGAATCAACTCCAGGCATGGGTTCTACACCAGCAAAGGAGCGTCCGGGAAAGACTTTGGTGTAAAGATTCTCCAGTTGTGTCAAGTAATCAATCGGATAGCTATGGGTAAGCTGGGCAAATTTCCAACCGTTGAGATACTTACGCAGCCTCGCTACACCTACTTCAAAGGATACTCGACCGCTCGTAGACTTTCCTGTACCCACTCGCCCAACGGAGGAGCCATTTTCTTCTGGAACTGGGTTTGAGCCAAGGTTGCGAAACTGGTCAAACCAGAAAATGCCAGGTAGCTGAGAAAACTCTGAACGAACTCCTGGGTCTGTCTCTAATAAGTTTTGAGCGTAGTAGCGCCCAGCAAACTGAAAGAATTCTGCATTAGATCCTGCGCGGCAGCTTTCACCATCTAGAATTAGTCGGACGCGGTTATTGTCCCCCGGTTCGACTTCATAACGTTCTGGCTGTGCCGCTGCCCACCTTCTAGCTACTGCACGTGTGGCTTCAATCTCACTAGAAGAAAATGATACTTCTAATTCGATGTGCGGTGGTCCCCATCGTTGGTAGCGACCGGGGAGAAACCCTAACCAGTCGAAATCCGTTACCCGTTGAATTTGTCTAGTTGCTAGGGATAGAGGGAGCGCGATCGCTTGCAGCAGAGTTGTCTTCCCCATGCCATTATCGCCCAGCACCAAAAATCGGTTGCTGATAGAGTTGAGGGTTTGATTTTTGAAGGATACTTCAAGGTGGTCGAATCGCTTGAAGTCTGTGATCACGATAGACTCGACTTTCATCACCATTTCCCCCGCGCTTGGTGGAACAATTTTAGATTCTAGACTTTATTTTGATAGGTTTTCCGTTCAGACACTTGAAATAAACATACCATTGGAGCGATAAATTGTGTAATCTTCGCAGTCACCCGTGATTTTTCTAACATATTGGACATCAGGTTATAGTGATCTTGGAAAATGGAAGTTATCGGAATTTTCGCACTTTTTTCCCTCTTCTCTCTCCCGTTGGATACGCCCATCAATAGCCTTGTAAACTTGTTACTACTATGCAAGATGGGTAGTCAATAAGGGAACGCATGGGCGAAACCACTAGCCCCTACTCGCTTCCGTGCCAAATGCCAAACTGGCTGCGTGGGAGGCGCGTAAACCCTGCGTTTCTGCTTTCAACCTGGGCTTTTGGTAATACCTAGCGTTGAATCGTAAGCCTATGTTGCGTGCTGCGTTAAGGTCGGAGTTCCCTTTGTGATTAATATCCTGATAACAAATATAGTTGGGTGCCCCAGGAGTATAATAAGGATTTTCTGAAGGATTGTCTTTCAGCTTGTTTCTAAATGTAACAACCTGCAATACTAATCGCTCAAACCTGCAATCAAGGTATTTTTAAACCAGGATTATTTGCAACTATAATTTCAGTTTAACCAGGATTAAATGCAACTGAACCAGGATTAAATGCAACTGAACCTGCAATCATCGGTTTGAGCCAGGATTATTTACAATTATAAAAGTAAAAAAAACGAACGTTTTCTTAACTGCCGCACTGGTAAGAGGGTGTTTATAAATAAAAAATAAAGAGTACCGCAGTCATTCCTCAGCACAGGTATTTTAAAAAAGATAGTCGCCGTATTTGAATCGGATGCCATGAGTCGAAAACCTTATCCTACAGACGTTTCCGATACCGAATGGGATTTGATTAAATCAATGATTCCAGCAGAACGTAAGCGAAAACGTGGAAAAAAGCGTGAAGTCGATATGCGCGAAGTGGTAAATGCGATTTTTTACATCTTGCGTGCAGGCTGCTCATGGCGAATGATGCC
>CAXTSI010000302.1:0-11506 GCA_964246695.1 uncultured bacterium | reverse complement strand
GTCCTGAAGGCGGGTTTCCCGCCGTAGGGAACTGGCGCTCCCGTTGGGCTAATTGCTAATTGCTAATTGGGGAATTGCTTGCCAGTCTTCGATTAGCCATTAGCCATTAGCTATTAGCCATTACCTATGTAGGGAGCAGATTGCTCCTTTTTTTATTTGCAAAAACATTGCCTTTGCGTTAAGAAGTATACAGACATAGTTTCATAATCCTGAAAATGGAGTGGTGTAAGCAATGTGCGGTATCGTCGGCTATATTGGCACTCAAGCAGCAACGGAAATTTTGCTATCTGGGCTGGAAAAACTGGAGTATCGGGGCTACGATTCAGCAGGAATCGCCACGATATGGGAAGGTGAAATTAATTGCGTTCGGGCAAAGGGTAAACTCTACAACTTGCGTTCCAAATTAGAACAAGTAGAAAGCCCCGCCCCAATAGGCATCGGTCACACTCGCTGGGCAACTCATGGTAAACCAGAAGAATACAACGCCCATCCCCATATGGATACGGCAAACCGCTTGGCGGTGGTGCAAAATGGTATTGTCGAAAACTACCGCGAGTTACGCGAAAAACTGAAATCCGAAGGACATGAGTTTCGTTCAGATACCGATACCGAAGTTATCCCCCACCTGATCGCCCAATTTTTAAAAGAATCCTCTTCTCCCTCTGTCCCCTTTTCCCCCTCTCCCTTCCTTGAGGCGGTGTTCAAAGCTGTGAATGAACTCAAAGGGGCGTTTGCGATCGCAGTCATTTCAGCAGACTACCCCGACGAACTGATCGTCGTCCGCCAACAAGCCCCTTTAGTCATTGGTTTTGGACAAGGAGAATTTTTTTGCGCCTCTGATACACCAGCGATCGTTGCCTATACCCGTGCAGTGCTACCCCTGGAAAATGGCGAGATCGCACGTCTGACACCTTTAGGCGTTGAGGTTTACAACTTTGCTGGTGACAGGTTGAAAAAACACCCCCGCCTACTCAACTTGAATCCGACAATGGTGGAAAAGCAAGGATTCAAGCACTTCATGCTCAAGGAAATCTATGAGCAACCAGGAGTGGTACGGGCTTGTTTAGAAGCTTACTTTAATACTGAGTGGAATGCCTCCCGCGCTGCTAATTCTCCGATTAATCTCGGTTTACCAGCAGAACTTTATGCCGATTTAGAGCAAATTCAAATCGTTGCCTGTGGTACAAGTTGGCACGCAGCATTAGTAGGAAAATACTTACTAGAACAACTGGTGGGAATTCCGACTCAGGTACATTATGCTTCAGAGTATCGTTATGCACCATCACCTTTGACATCATATACGCTGACTATTGGCGTGACTCAATCTGGTGAAACCGCTGATACATTAGCGGCTTTGGCGATGGAAGAAGAACGGCGTAGTGGCAAAGAAGTCAAGTATCAACCGCGATTGTTGGGAATTACCAATCGTCCAGAAAGTACTCTAGGTCGAATGGTACCTCATATTATCAATACTCTGGCAGGAATTGAAATTGGGGTGGCAGCCACGAAAACTTTTGTCGCTCAACTGATGTCATTTTACGCTTTGGCATTGGATTTAGCTTATTGTCGCCAAACAGTTTCTCCAACAAGATTAGAAGAGATTATTAAGGGATTGTGGTGTCTTCCAAGGGATATAGAGGCGATTTTAGAAAGTCAAGAGCGTTATATTGAGCATTTGGTTCATGACTTTGCTGAAACCACAGATTTCATCTTTTTGGGAAGAGGAATTAACTTCCCTATTGCCTTAGAAGGAGCGTTGAAATTGAAGGAAATCAGCTATATTCACGCTGAAGGGTATCCTGCGGGAGAAATGAAGCACGGACCGATCGCTCTATTAGATACGAAAGTGCCAGTAGTGGCGATCGCTATGCCTGGTAATGTCTACGAAAAAGTTATTTCTAACGCCCAAGAAGCCAAAGCCCGTGATTCTCGTTTAATTGGTGTCACTCCCGTCAGCGAGGGAGAAGCAGCGGAAATATTTGACGATATCATCCCTGTTGCAGTTGTGGAAGAGTTACTTTCCCCCATTATCACCGTGATTCCCTTGCAATTGTTGGCTTATCACATTGCCGCACGTCGCGGTTTAGACGTGGATCAGCCAAGGAATTTGGCGAAGTCTGTGACGGTGGAGTAGCCTAATGATCGGGAGGGCTATTTCATTATTGGTATAACCCACACGAAAATCATCAATTTTCGGGCTATGTAGAGACGCGACCGATCGCGTCTCTACTACATTAAAAGTGTTAACAGCGGGAAATATAGGCTAGAAAGTAGAGAGCGATCGCTATCCCTGGTAGTGTCTACGAAAAATGTATTGCCAGAATCTAGTATTTTCTCGTCATGCTATCCAACAGATGTTTTTGAGGCGTATTAGTCAAAAGGAAGTAAAAGCTGTAGTCGCTTATGGGGAAGTTATAGAAGAAAATCCCCATGATACACCCTTTCCTAGTTATCTGTTATTTGACTTTGTAAAAGGTAGACCTATTCATGTTGTATTTTCCTATGATGAATCTGCAGATACAGGATATGTAGTGACGGCTTATATTCCAGATATAAACCTCTGGCAAGATGATTTTAGAGCTAGGAGATAAAAATTATGAGGTGCGTAATTTGTAAACATGGAGAAACAAAACCTGGTTTAGTAACTGTTACTTTGGAGAGAGACGAATGTATTATCGTCATTAAGAAAGTACCAGCAGCTGTTTGTGATAACTGTGGGGAATATTATTTAAGCGATGCAATTACCGAACAAGTGTTACAACGAGCGGAAGCAGCTGTTAATAATGGGGCAGAAGTTGAAATTATCAGATATGCGGCTTAGTAAGAAGTTCCCTTGATCGGTAGGGCTATTTCATTGTTGGCATAACTACACATTAGAGGAAATTTTGAGCGATCGCTTCTATCCCGGTGAACCAGCGACGGATGGCCTAATGAAATAATGGTTACTTGGCACATCAATGACGCACTGTTCCACCTAGCTGGGCAAAAGCTTCCAAGAAAAACGAGGCAATAAAATGAGGTTGCAGCCGTCGCGCTTGCGCCCGTTCCATCTCTTCCCGAATTTGCTGCACTTTGGCGATATCCATCGAATCCCGTGCCAAAGCCCGTTCTTCTAGAAGTTCGCGCAGCCTTTTTTGGTCGAGTTTATCCTGTACAACTTGGTTTAGTTTATCTCGCACCTCTCTCGCATCGCCGTAACAGTCATAATTAACCATGAGGTGTGCCCGTTGTAAGTTAATACCTTCACCTGCGGCATCCGTAGCGATTAATACTTGCACTTCAATATCTTGGGTAAATGCCTCCTGCGCTTTGCGACGTTCTTCGCGTCCCATCCCGCCGTGAATCATCACCACAGCTTCATTACGGTCAGTGAAAGCAACTGCCCTGATGGCTACAAGCTTCGCCCAAGCCAAAATAACCATCCCGCACCCTCGCATCTATCCGCGATACCCTACTACCCAAACTCCTATCAGGCGAGATACAGATGAAAAATGCTGATAAATATGTAGCAATAGGAGATATACCCTAAATGTTTTTCTATGCCTAGAGAATCCATTCCCCGTATAGAATATCTCAGAGTCAAAAACTATCGAGCGCTGTGTGACCTAGAACTCAAAGGAATTACTCCCCTCACTGTCTTCTTAGGACCTAATGGCAGCGGTAAATCAACCATTTTTGATGTTTTTGCCTTTTTATCAGAATGCTTTACAGTCGGTTTGCGGAAAGCGTGGGACAGACGCGGACGCTTTAGAGAACTGCGGACACGAGGTGCAGATGGACCGATTGTAATTGAATTAAAATATCGTGAAAAGCCAGATTTACCTATCATCACCTATCATCTGGCTATTGAAGAAGGACCAAAAGGACCGCAAGTGGCAGAAGAATGGTTGCAGTGGAGAAAAGGTCAAACTGGCGAACCCTTTAAATTTCTCGACTTTCAAGAAGGTGCAGGAAAAGTAATTACAGGCGAAAAGCCAGACGAACAAGACGAGAGAGTATTTGAACAACTAAACTCCTCTGAACTACTTGCTGTAAGTACTTTGGGACAATTTTCTAAACACCCTCGTGTTAGTGCATTACGCAATTTTATTAGTGGCTGGTATCTTTCCTATTTAAGCGCAGACAACACCCGCAGTGTTCCAGAAGCAGGACCCCAGGAAAGATTATCACCTACAGGAGATAATTTACCTAATGTCATTCAATATCTCAAAGAACAATATCCTGAACGGTTAGAACAAATTCTTAATAATTTATCCTGTCGTGTTCCTCGCTTAGAAAGAGTAGATGCAGAAATGATGCAGGATGGGCGGTTATTGCTACAAATTAAAGATGCTCCTTTTCAGCAACCCATACTTGCTAAATTCGCTTCAGATGGTACACTCAAAATGTTAGCATATCTCTCCGTATTATATGACCCAGACCCACCGCAACTTGTAGGAATTGAGGAACCAGAAAATTACCTACACCCTCGTTTATTACGAGAATTAGCAGAGTCATGTCGCGCAGCTTCAGCTAATACTCAATTAATGGTAACAACTCATTCACCTTTTTTTGTCGATGCTCTCAAACCAGAAGAACTTTGGGTACTTTACCGGGATGAGCAAGGTTATACACAAGCCAAACGCACTGCTGATATGCAGGGGATTAGAGATTTTATGGAACATGGAGCTACTTTAGGTTCTTTATGGATGGAAGACTATTTTGAAGTCGGTAATCCTCTAATTAACTCTGGTGGACCAAAGAGGAATATACCTCATAAAAAATAAAGTAGGAGTAAACAAACTTGCACATTGAGTTTTTAGTAGAGGAATTATCAATGAAAGAAGCTCTGCAAAATTTACTACCTAAAATTTTAGGAGAAACTATCACTTTTGATATTCATTCTTACCAAGGTAAAAATAATTTACTTTCTAAATTACCTGACCGTTTGAGAGGATATAAATCTTGGCTATCAGACGAACACGGAATTGTAATTTTAGTTGATAAAGATCGGGAAGATTGTAAATTATTAAAGGAAAAACTAGAAAAAATAGCTATTGATGCTGGCTTTAGTACTAAAGCATCGGTCGGTATAGATCAGAAATTTCAAGTTCTCAATAGAATAGCAATTGAAGAACTAGAATCTTGGTTTTTTGGAGATATACATGCTCTGATCAACGCTTATCCTGGAGTATCACCTAATCTAGAAAATCAAGCAAAATACCGCGATCCAGACGCGATTGCAGGTGGTACTTGGGAAGCTTTAGAAAAAGTGCTACAGAGGGTAGGGTATCATAAAGGAGGTCTGGAAAAGACAAGAGCAGCACGGGAAATATCACAACATATGAACCCATCCAACAATCGCTCTAAAAGTTTTCAAATATTCTACGATGGCTTATTAAAAATAATACTAAGTAAGTCGGCGTAAATAAACACTACTGTCTGTTAGGTTTGTTATATCATGTCCGTATAAACAGTTACAATATCCAGCCCTCGCCCCCGTCCCCTCTCCCATGCTTGTCCGAGGGGAGCGAGCGAGGGCGGGGTGAGGGTTCATATAATAACCGCTACACGGACATGATATTAGTAGTTAGTTGTTACTTTAATTCTATAAGCATTTTCTCTATCTTTTAGCTTTTTAACATCGTTAGGACGCGGTTCTGTGCCTAGTTCATCAATTTTTATTTGTATACGTCCTTGAAGGTTTTCGGGTAATTTTTTAAATTGTTTTGACGCCACCTTGGAAAATTATACTTGGCGATCGTCATTCGGGCTCAAATTCCTGATTGGTAAATTTGAGAACCCGACAGTTCTCTGTGACTGTGCGAATAATATTCTCTGGTACGCCATCAGGAAATTTTACTTGAAGTTCCAGTGTAATTTCTACTTCTGCCCCTACCAAACTGCTAAGATGTTGAATTACCTCGTCCGCTATCTGTCCGATATCACGTCGTAAGCGTAATGCGTCCAGCTGGACTGAGCCATAAAAGCGTTTCGGTGCAGATGCGGCAGATGTTTCATTACTAAGTGTGACAGTTTGTTGTTCTACATCGTTAAGATTGAGGTCAGTAGGTTGTTTTCTAGTCGTATAACTTCCTGTTCCTGTTGTTTCTCTAACCTGTATGGTAAGAGTTTTAGCCTGAGCAGCGGCATCTGCTTCAAACTGACATTGTGCCACTTCTGGTTTAACTATCAAGTTTTGACTACTAAGTGTTACGGTAATGTGTTCGGCTGCTTTCAAGCCGAGGTAACGCTCTTTCGTTTCATCCCAGCCTGTGGCATAAGCAAAATTTTCACTCCACAGCAAGGTTGCAACTCCTTCTTGTATCGCTTGTAACAGCACCTGTTGATTTTTGAGGCGTGGCAAATACAGGTAGTATGCCAGGTATTCCCACAGTTTTTTGAGATTGAGGTGATTTACATCTCTCCAAAGATAGGGATCGAGAGCTTCCAAGCGCAGGCGACTAGCAGCATAGTTAGTAATCAAATGTTCTTCATGAACTGCTTTGCGACTGGCTTGCAGAATGGGTGAATCTTGCTTTTGGAGGCGGATTTCTTGCCATTCAATTTTCCCTTGGGGGTCAGGTTGCATTGGCACTAACAGCCAGATGTAAGCTTCTTGAATTAAACTTTTTACATCTTTGTCAGTTTGCTGTTGTTTAGTTGTCGCCTGATTGCTTTGAGAAACATCTAAATTTAGGGCTTCTTTATCCCCCACAATTGAATTCCAGGCGAGGTACTGACAAACAGATTGTTCTAGTAATTCCAGTTTTGCCTGATCTGATGCCAAGAACAGCAACATATTTTTGCAGTATCGAGGACTAGCTCCCTTTTCATTCAGTATTTCTTCTACCCTTGTAAGGGCTTGGGTATTATTTTCCTTGTTTTTATGGGGATGTTGCGGTCCCAAAACAACCAGCCTCACAGCCATTTCATCAGGAACATCTGCGGAAGAGTCGGGAGCAATATGTACTCCAGCAAACTCACCCCGTTGCTTGTCAGTCTTTAGCCTGCGAATAATTTCATCCCAAGCTTTATCCCGATCCTGTTGAATTTGCTCGGCTCTATCTTGGGCAAGTCTGGTTACACTAGGCTGAGTTGAGAACCAGTAACGAGTGTTATCAATGTAAAGGTGTGTGGCTTGGTCGGTCAGTCGGCGCAATGCATCACCGAAGGTGGCAACACTTTCCCCTGGTTGGACACAGCCTAATTTGATCCGATTGTCTTCTACACCACGATTAGCTGCTCTAAGAGTGGGGGCAGAACCAAGGTAAATTGTCCGGGCGACGCGACGACAGGCAGAATAACGTCCTAAGTTAGGATTATTGCGATCGCACTCCAAAGGTAAAGAATTATATCCATCAACATCTTTCTCAATTACTGGTATCCAGTTGTCTTCTAGGTAACGAGTCAATTCTGCTTGCACTTGTCCATCATCCATCGGCACGTTAGCAGGCATAATTAACAAACTCTTGTCCTGTCCCTCCCAAAGTGAGTGAATTACCTTTGCCATCAGTCGCAGCACACCCCGCGTGCGTTGGAATTTGTCGAGAGTTGACCAGTCGTTGTAAAGTCGGTCAAACAGTTCGGGATGGATGGGATAGGCATTTTCTAGCCGCCGCTTGTAACTAGCTTCCCGACACTCACAGGGAAATTCTTGTGATTGGTGTTGGTACATTTCCCCAAAGGCACGGATGGCGGCATCACGGGCAATAAAGCCACTTTCTTCGGTAATGGGTTGAAACAGTCGCCGCCGCACAATTTCAAAACTTTCATCCGCACTTGCAGGACGCCAAGGAGATTCGACTCTACCAATAGCATTTTTGAGTCTACTCAAGGCTTCCTTACCGCGATCGCCACCAATTTCATTATCAGAAGCGGGAATACTCACTACCAATAGTGTTCGTGCAGCGTTTTTTGCCGACTCGCTTAAAGTTTGAGCAAAAGTAAAGTGAGTATCAAAACTGCCCCCCGGAAGGTCGTTTATTTCGTGCAGTTGTCGGGCGTAAGCCACCCATTCATCAATAAGAATCAGGCAGGGTGCATAATGGTTAAATAATAGCCGCAAAGTATCGCCAGGGTTAGTTGAGGTTTCATCAGCTTCCCGAATCATTTCATAGGCTTCTTTGCCTCCCAACTGCCAAGCCAGTTCACCCCAGAGTGTCCGAACAATTGTGCCATCTTTTTTACGCTGAGGCTGACCAGGAGAAATTTTATTTCCTACCAGCACTGCTGTGCTAACTTTTGGCGGAGGTAAAACGCTAGCAGTTTCCAATACAGGTTCTAATCCAGGAAGATCTGAAGCAGGAACCCCCATAAATAGGTGGTACAGTGCCAGCATGGCGTGAGTTTTGCCACCACCAAAGTTGGTTTGCAGTTCAATAACTGGATCGCCTCCGTTGTTAGAAAGACGTAACAAGGCATTTGCGAGCAATTGCTTCAGCCCTTCAGTGAGGAAGGTGCGGCGAAAAAACTCTGTAGGTATACGGTATTCGTCCGAACCTTCATCTAAGTAAACTTGCCAAAGGTCAGCCGCAAATTCCGCTTCTTGGTAGCGACCGCTAGCAACATCTGGATGAGGCGTGACAATTTCTCGCCAAGGTTTTAAACCCCCTGCGGGATTGCCTTCTAGAGGCTGGAGAGTAGCGCGACGAGTTTCACGACGGGCTTGTTCTGTGAAGCGTACCCGCAAAAGTTCTTGTTTTTGCTTATCAACTTCATCTGCTTCTGGTGCTGAGATGGAAGAGAGTAAGCGTGAAACGCTATCAAGGGCACGATAGGCATCATCTGTAGATAACGGTTCACTATGCGCCCAAGAGTTGCGAGTGACCATTAATTCGCCAACTAAGTTTTTTTCAGCATTACCCAAAGTCTTTTTAAAGACCTCACGCCACTGATTCCACACTAGTTTCAGTAGTTCTGAAACATCTTGCTTCAGTATTTGCTGAACACTGCGTCGCAGGTTACGGTCTTCTGATACAAAAGGCGTGGCAGCTACTAGCCACTTATCGCCATAGACGGAACGCATCTCCCTTTCCACAAAGGGATATAAGCCATCTCTTAGGAGGTCTAAGGCTCTACCAACTCGTTCGCGGTTACTGATGGTCATAGTTTTTTTTATACTAGTTTTTGTTGAGTTTGCCCTCACCCCCTGCCCCTCTCCCAGAATGGGAGAGGGGAGAATAACTCCCCTTCCCCCACTATGGGGGAAGGGGTCGGGGGATGAGGGCTATTGGCGGGTAAAAGCTTGACTAATGGTGTCTAAAGCAACAGGCAAATTTGTTTCCACTAGATGACTGCTAAAACGGACAAAGCGAAGTCCCAATGATTCGAGAAGTTCCTGACGCTGCAGATCGAGAATCTTTTGAGACTCATGAATTGGTCCGTCTATTTCCACAATTAGACGTTCGGCTGCACAAAAGAAATCAACGATAAAACACCCAATTGGTTGCTGGCGACGAAATTTGCGACCTTCTAACTTTCGGTTTCGTAAGGCTTGCCAAAGGATGGCTTCGCTAAGTGTGGGTTCTTTGCGAAACTGACGGGCAACCTCGATCATTTTTTGCCGTTGGGCTAGTGGGACTTGCCATTTGTCTGGTGTGCCCTCACCCCCTGCCCCTCTCCCAGAATGGGAGAGGGGAGTAAGAGTGTGTTGTTGGCTTTTTGTTCCCCCAGTTTCATTTTGCGAGAGGGGAGTAATAGAGGTTTCTTCGCTTCTTGTTCTCCCAGTTTCAGTTTGCGAGAGGGGAGTAATAGAGGTTTCTTCGCTTCTTGTTCCCCCTCTCCCAGCATGGGAGAGGGGGTTAGGGGGTGAGGGCAATGACGGTGGACGCTTGTCAAATTCCATCTCTAAAACAACTTTCCTTGTACTGCCATTGGTTCATCAATGTCAGCAGCAAAGCGAGGAATTTCCGACCAGGAAATCACTAAACTGTTGTAAGCAACAGCCTCAGCAGCCCAGCCCTTCCTGTCGCAAATGTTATACAGCCGATAAGCTAATTCCCTTGCTGCTTCTCCTATGATTCCCAGTTGAGATAGTAAACGCGCAACACCTATATTTCCAGCACCGTCTTGCAATTCCCGAATCATGTACTGCGTTGCTTTCCAGACAGTAAGGTGGTTATCAGTTTCAGGGTTCCAATCTTTAGGTAGTTCATCGCGGCGTAGTAGCCGCACCTTACCCGCCTTGGCAACGACAATGCCAGCATCTACCAAGCCTTGCACTGCTGTATTTTTAGCTTTGGAGAGAGTTTCTGCTTCGCCAAATAAACCTTCGCTCTTAGTGTGCTGTTCAAACCAAATCAGAGCAAAGCGGGTTTCAGCGTCAAATTCTCCTTCTTGTTCAGCGAGGAATTCGTCTAAGGTTTGGTTAATCAGTTGCAGGGCGGTGCGAACGCGCATTGCATTACCATCGGATTCGAGAACCTTGCTGTAGCGGGAGTAGATTGCCATTCCAGGTCCAATGCTGGCTTGTGCTAAGTCTACTGGGGCAATATTCCCTTGTTGCAGCTTTTGTAAAGCGTCTGGGAGTTCGCGTTTGAGAGTGTTGAGAAATTGGCGGCGATTGGTGGACGGGGCGTTTTCTGGGCGAGGGCGACAGACGAGGACAATGGATGAAGCGAGGGCATTTGTACCCATAGCAACAGAACGATTACTTAATTCTGTTCGCATCGGTAATGTACCAGTGATGGTAAAACCTGCTTTGATTAAGCCGAACAGCATGGTTTCCCATCCGGTTGAAGCGATCGCAGAATTTATTTGATTTTCGTCATCATTTTCTGTTTCAGTTTGTTTGAATGCGTAGAAGACTGAAAATGGATAATCGGGATCTGCTGCCTCACGCATTAGGGTAAAAGCTTTATTCAATCCTTCTTCAAAAAACTTTTTAGCTTTTTCTTTACTCCCGCCAAAACGATAGGAAGTAGCAACTAATTCTTTTTCTTTTGGAACAGCAATAGTGCGAAAAATATCAGGATAAATAGATCCTAAAGAACGACGCAACCAGACATAGAAAAAATCTGACAGATCGGCATAGCCGATATTGTCGTAATAAGGTGGGTCTGTACAGACAAAAATTGATTTTGCGTAGTTTAAAATATCCGATGTGGTTGCATCTATTTGTTTAACAACTCCTCTGGAAGTACAAGGAGAAATTTCAATAACTTTAGTTATCCAATTAATTGCTCCACTAAAATTACCAGAAGAATCGCTAAAAGGGCAACACTCGGCGTAATGCCAAATCATTGGGATTGCTTGACGTGCAAACGTATTGCGCGTGCTATCGCGACTTATATCCCAAGAACAAATCGTTGAGTTTCTATCAGATAATTTATCGACAGCAAATGCTAAATAAGTAGCTACTGCATCAGCATAAGCCGTAGCTCCCGTTCCTTTCTCACAAAATGGTACACCGTTATCATCTATTCCAGCAGCTACAGCATCCCTAAGCACCTTTTCCCGTGCTTCGCTTACGTATCCGTTCAGGGGGTAAGTGCCGCAACTGGGGAACGCTGCGCACTCCCCAGTT
>CAXTSI010000301.1:0-11509 GCA_964246695.1 uncultured bacterium | reverse complement strand
CCCTATTCCCCACTCCCCACTCCCCACAAAGAAGTTTGACAGCCTGTCGTTTGACGACAAAACCTCTGAAGCTCAGAATTATGGAGGAGATTCTAATGAATACGCCTTTTTTGGAGAGGGAACATAGAATGAAAAAGATTCTTGCAGTATTGTTGCTCGGCATAGCAATTTTCACCTTTGCCTTCAGTAGTCCAGCATTAGCCGGAGATGCGGCTAGTGGAGCCAAAATATTTACAGCTAATTGTGCTTCTTGTCACGCTGGTGGTAAGAACTTGGTTCAAGCCAACAAAAACTTGAAAAAAGATGCCTTGGAAAAGTACGGTATAAATACACCCGAAGCCGTTATCAACCAAGTTACGAAAGGCAAAAATGCTATGCCTGCCTTCAAAGGTCGCTTGAAACCAGAGCAAATTGAAGATGTAGCAGCATACGTGTTGGATCAAGCCTACGAGAAAAACTGGCAATAAACGTAATAGGGGATAGCTAATTGCTAATTGCTAATTGCTAATTGCTAATTGTTGATTGTTACCATTAGCTATTAGCCATTAGCTATTAGCTATTAGCCATTCCCTCACTCCTAACTCTTAATTTTTATGAGAGCTAGAATTGAAAATAGTGTGCTTTTCCTCCACCACGAGGATGTACCAGAGTTTAAAAAAGGTGGTCCTGTGGTAAGGAATAGTTATTTTTGGGCATTACGTTCAATTGCTGGTCAAGCTGGGCGTTATCGTGATTGGGAGTACGAAACAGAGGTTTGGCTAGCGCTAGCACGGATGCTACTGTCGTTTAGTGAGTCTGGCTATTTGGGTTTGAGAGAAACTGTGCTGGAGTTTCCCCTATCTCAAGGAGAAATTCCAGATGCGCTGCGACCTGTTTCAACTTGGGAATGAAATTGAGCCGACTCCCCAAGTTGAAGCAGGAACTGAACATTAAATCCTGAGTAGGTTTAAGTAAGTTTCAGAGAGCAGATTTACGCCACCGTCGCCGTGGTTTATTTATTCCTGACGCTGCTTTCTTCCCAAGCGTTTAGTCGCTGGGAGCGATTTCTCCATCCTCTTCAGGAAGATCGGGGAGGTAGCTCACATCTTGCACCTGGGTGAAAAACCGGGTTTCTTGAGAATGACTAATGGTCAAACCCTTAATCTTTGGTTGAGAAACCCGGTTTTTTAGGTCTTGTTGAGAATGGTGCAAGATATCAGGTAGGGGGAGAAAAAAAGGCAATGGTGGCAGCCATCTATCAAGTTGATACACAGATGTTAACGGAAAACCTATCCAGTCAACAATCAACAATCAACAATCAACAGCTAAGCGATCGCCAATTGCGACGCTACCACTGGTAATAATAAGAGCCAAAACACCCGCTTGTGTATGGTGCAAATGCTTTTGCAGCAGAGAAAGCAGGGCAATATCTTGTTCTCCTGTGTCTGGATTGACATGAATATTTAAGCAGCGATTTATCCGGGCTGTAATAGCAATTCGCGCATTCCCAAGTTGCATTTCTTGTCCCACCCAGTTAAATTCTTCCCAAGCCGGTACACCCTCTAAAACAATATTGGGGCGGAAACGGCGCACATCTACCATTTGTCCAGCTAACTCACTCAAATAGTCAATGGTTGCTTGACTGATGAGGGAAATATGCACCGCTTCTCTGTCAGGATAGCGAGTTTTATCAAATTCTCCTACAAACTGTAGAGGTGCACGGTTAGGGTGTCGGGCAGATCGACTTGGGTAAATTCCTGCTAGGTAGCCAGTGAAAAAGGTAGCAATGCGATCGCGCCCTGCTGGACTCAACGTATCGGCTACCAATAACTCTACGCCGAGGCGCTTCACTGTGAAAGTGCCAGTATCTGCGTCATAAAAACAATCTAACACTGCTAGTCCTGACCAGTCGTTTTGCATGGCGAAGTTTTGCTTCTTCATCCACGGCACATCTGTCGCATCGACACCGATCGTGTCTTCTTTGTACATCAAGGCAAAAGCGCGATCGCCTGGTATGCCATGTCCAACTTGCAACAAAGTGCTTAAGCACTTTTGCGGCGATAACCCTTTGACTGGATGAATAAATAACTGCTGAACGCAAATTTTGTTCATTGTTAATTGGGTTCGTGCTAATTGCTAATTGTTACCATTAGCGATTAGCTATTAACAGGAAGTTTTCTTGCATTTTATAGCATATAGCGATCTTAAATCATTCGTGAAAGCCGAGAAACCCGGTTTCTTTAAGAAACCGGGTTTCTTGCACTTTAAATTTTCACAAATCAAATAGGATCGCTATATATAAGATGTAATTATACAATATTTTTCCGCTCAAATCCTAGCATAAAATTAATACACTTATTTTTTTATTAAATGGTGATAATCTTTCCTTATTGATTTTACATATCATGCTAGAACATCTTTCATTCGTAGCGGGTGGTGCGCCGCCCGTGGGGTTGCTCCTAAGAAACACATCCCATCGCAGTAGAGTTGGTAGGGTGGGCAATGCCCACCTACCCTGAGGAGGAGAAGGTGCGTTCCGGTCAGACTTGGTACAGTAGTTTGAATTAGTGGAAGGTTTGAAAATCTGAGCGACGGCTGCCATCGCTCAGATTTCCCCGATCTCTAGCTAGCTGCCTTTTCTATACGTTTTGTGTTGACGTTGTATGCAACATTAAGATACGTGTAAAATCTCCACTACCCCTACTTGAATGGTATTGCATCAAAGCTAGTTTACCAAAGCTTCAAGCTTCTTTATCTCTAAGCCTAATTTGTAATAGTGTAGGCACAAAAGTAATAGTTTGTAACTTAAAGCTGTACATAAATGGTGCAGCAAATTTAGATGCATTGGTTTTGAGAAAAACATTGCATTATCGCTTCATGGCTTGAAAAATTATCAGTAATAAAGTTTGCTATTTTGGCAATTATAAATCTAAATTTTCGCATAATATCTGCAGCATAACATGTTTTTTTTATCAGCATAAAAATATATCTTACCTGACTTCAATACTATTTTTAAAACTTATTTTGTATAGATAAATAAATAGTATTAATGTAGTAAAGCTATTTTGAAGTAATTATATTACTCAAAATAATCAACAAATTTTACGGAAAATGATATCACAAAAAAATATCTTTTTTGTGAGAAAAAACTTGACTTTTAAAATTGAAATTGTTATTCTATTTTCAGGTAGTAAAACTACTAAAAAATTGGGTTAAAAACCAAAAAAAGTTGGAAAATTTGAGGATTCTCGCGATGACAAATACTAACACAAATAACCTGGAAGTTCTTTTTCAAGACTTATCTGAAGAAGCAACAGCTAGCATTTCTGGAGGAGAGTCGATTATTACGTTTGGTAATGCTGAAGCAAGCTTTATAAACAATACTGGTGGTATAGCTATAACATCAGTAAAAACAAATGCTGTGGATCAAGGCACTCACTCAGGAACTTCTCAATCAAGGTCTTTGTCGGTTGCTTTCAATGACACTAATAACGCCCCAAGAGTTGGTGGACAAGGGCAAGCGCTCAATGTAGACAATTTTGTGAATGGACTACTTAGCTAGTGAACCTTATAATGCAATACGGTTCAGTTAAGGATAGGTGGAAGCAAAGAAACCCGGTTTCTCCTAGAAACCGGGTTTCTGATCTGGTGCTTAACTGAACTGTATTGCCTTATAATGTAGGTAATTGCTAGAAAACATTGCTGAAAGCAAAATCACTCAAAGATGAAAAAGCTTTCAGCAATGTTTTTTATATCTTTGGGAATTTCCTAGTTTAAAAAGCATTTTTTGAGAAAATTAACTGGATTCTTGGAAAAGTTTTGATTTTGATTTTTTAGATTGCTATCTTGCTTGATGCATAGTGAACTACTAACAATTTGTTAATCAAATACTAAGACTTCAAAAATTTGAGTATTCTCGCGATGACAAATACTAAGACAAACAACTTGGACGTTATTTTTCAAGATCTTTCTGAAGAACATACAGCTAGCATTTCAGGTGGTGGTGCTTCAGCTAAGGCAGAAGCTTATGCGTATGTCAATACTTATGGAAGTGGAGGTATAGCCATAACAGATACATATACATACGCCCAAGATATAAATGGTACTTCCATAGCAATTTCTCGCGGAGTATCTATCGCGATCGCAAACAAAGGCAACTAATAGTCCACCAAAGCAACAATGCTTGGTTGATGATGATTTGTTCGTAGTGAGGACTTAAGCCCTCACTACGAACTCTTTAAAGTTTCCTTGGTGGGCTACTAATTCTAACTTTGAGGATGAGACACCGAGGTAGTCTTTACCGCCTTACCAAAAGTGGGGTGGTTTTGCGCGTTGCTGAATCTTGGTATGAAAGCCTCATCTTTGCGTGAGGCTCAAAAACACAAGACATCTCCGAAAATTAATTATGCGTTACCTGAAACCCTTGGTAGAGATGCGATGTTCCTCGCGTCGCCAAGTTCATATCTGCACGAAGCGCGCATATATGCCAAGTTTAGTTGTAGCAATATTTAAAATTGCGGCGTTGCTGATTGACACTATGAAAATAGAAGCGCAAAGACGAGGGCAGCGCGCCGACACGAGTGTTTCCCGCTCTCACGGCGACTGCCCGTCGCAAAGGCGCAAAAAAACCTTGGCGTCTTTGCGCGGCAGTTCAGATCGCCGGAAGCCGGCGCTCTGCCTGCCTTGTCTTTGCGTGAGGCTAAAAAATAATTCATACGCAGCTCAAAACCTGAATCTAGCACTATAACAAACCTCTGTTAGTGTTCAAGAAACAACTATTGATGATGGGGAAAACCTGAAATTAGGAAGTTCTCTCCCATTAGGTAAATGGGACGCCCTGATAATGCAGACAACCTTTTCTAAAACTCATGCATTTTACATGCGGTTTTATCTGCTTACTTGAGAATACATATTTTCCTGGCAAAAAGCTACCACTATAAAATTAATACTATTTGCCTAGAAAATGGTGATAAAGATTGCTTATGAATTCCCAAAATTGTTGTGCCAAAAGGTGTTTTTACTTAATTCAAAACGCTCCTGTTTTTTTCGCTTTTGACTCATATGGTTGACAATATTCTTGACTTGCTGAATACTGAGGTGTTGGTCTTTGCTAACTTGCTCAATGCTAGAATTATTCACTTGTAAGTAAATAATTTCCTCATATCTTTGTGTGTACTTTCTACGCCAATCAATAAACTTCAATTGCTCTGTAATGTAGCGTTGGCAACCTTTACAGTAAAACTGACGGCGTGGCAATTTCAAGTAAACTTCCTTACCAAAAGCAGGTAAGTCTCTGACTATAATCGGTCTTGTTTGATTAAGTTCTTCCGTATATTTACGGCAATGCGGACACTTAATTGCTGTGGCTAAAATACTTAATTGAAAAAACATCGAATCCTCAGAAGAATTCCAAGATTCTATAGCTACGCCAGGTAAATTCAGTAAATGTGTTACACGTAAATTTGTCATCAAAATGTCACCGTTAACTAGCTCTAATTGCTAATTGCTAATTGTTGATTGTTGATTGCTAATTGCTAATTGCCAGTTTTCCATTAGCCATTAGCCATTAGCCATTACCAGTCCCTAGGTACAGGTATGTGCAACTGCGTATTGCATTCATCCATCCTCTACAAAAGCAAAAGAATATTGCACTAAAGCTTTACGACCAACTGGACAAACCAGTTATGTAATTAAGCCCTCTCCATTTCACCTAGGAGAACTCTGGAGCAACGAATGTATGCCATTATACTGGTCTAGAGGAGAATATTCCGAAAAAACGCTAACTGTCAAGTATCAAATCTTACTTCTCCATCCAAAAGACTTTTTTAAAACCCTTTTTCAACCTGCACTCTAGAAGATAAGGCTGAACTAAAATATCAGGGTAAGTACATATTCTTCCAGTCCATCGCTGCCAAGGACTGGGATGCAACAGGCTAAAGAAGGGCAAAAACTGATATATCTCCGCAGATAAAATACCCAGTCTATCAACTGCAACCTTGGCAATATCTAATTGTTTACGTAACTCCCCAGAAACAAGATCAATGCGTGATTCTCGCACCATAACAAATCCTCAGTCGGTGTTCAAGAAGCAACTATTGACGATAAGGGAAAACTGCACCCTTAAAAGTTCTCTCCCCTTAACTAAATGGGATGCCCTGATGTTGTAGAAAAACTTTTCTCAACAAATGTATTTGCTTCACATGTACTTTACACACTTACTTGAGCATACATGCTTTTCCTGGTGAAAAGCTACCGCTGTAGAAAATAATAAATATGCTAATTTTCTGGCGTTATGGTGATAACTTTTCTTTATCTTTTCAGTAAACTTGTTGGGTAATACTATTTGGTGTCGGGTTTTTGGGGAAAAATTCAAACGTGTAGAATGCGCGACGTTCTGCACAGGCGATCGCGCTTGTAATATCATGTCCGGTAGTTGTCCGATGTGATGACGTTGCATCCGAAAGTTCTACATGGGTTGACAAATTGTTATGAGTGCGATCGCCAGAAAAGTTTTTGTTATGACTGTAGGGGCGGGGTTACCCCGCCCCCACAGTGTCAGGCATTGCATCCAATCAAGTTGCTTTACAGTCGCCGATCGACTGATGACAGCTTTTAACTTGCATTTTGCCCGATTAGCAGAGCCACAGGAAAGTATTTCAGCGCGTCGCCAACGATCAGATTGCCATCAGCTTGCACCATCTGCTCAGTAATGGCATCTTTCCAAGATGATGGGACACCTGGTGGTAAATGAAGACAAGTATCATCCCAAACTTGGTTTCCTAGCGGAGACTCTCCTGGCTGAATCAAGCTGGTGAAAAAGCGGGGAGCAATGGTAACAATCATCCGATTCCCATTGCTTCTAGCAAAAGCAACTATATGCTCTTTAAATTTACCGCTAACCTCTAGAGGCAAGTAGCTACCTTCCAGAAAAACATCTTTATACTCTGTTCTTGCTTTTAAAGCTTGGAAAATTAGAAATAGCTTGATTCTAGCGTCTTCCTTAGTGGCGAGTAACTGAGAAATCAGCTTGAGAATATCTGTCTGTGCCTGCTCCTTAATTGCTTTGAGCGAGGATTGCCGCGTTTCAAAGTCTACCGGACGGCGATTATCAGGATCAACCAGACTAAAATCCCACAATTCGCTTCCTTGATAAAAGTCTGGCACTCCAGGAGAGGCAATTTTCAGGAGTGTTTGCGAGAGGGAGTTGAAAATACCATAGTACGCAACCGACTTCTGGAAAGGTAGAAATTCTTTTAAGAAGGAATTGTCCTCTATAGGTTCTAGAACTGCCGTGACAAAATCAGTAAAGGCATTTTCATAAGTGCTATTCTCTCGGAGCCAAGCAGTGTAAACTTTCGCTTCTCTGATAGCTTTGAGAAGATAATCTTTCACGCGCTGAACACAGCTAGCATACTCATGTTCAAAAAATGGAAACGCCCCAACCAGCGTTTGGTAGAAAAGATACTCATCGTTCCTGTCTGGCATGGTTAAAAGCTTGACCCTCTGTTTATGGGAACGATTCATTTCACTCCAAGCGCGAACTTGTTTTTGCCATTCCTCAGGGATTTCCGAGAGGACATTCAGCCTTGCCCTACTATCTTCACCTCGCTTGGTATCATGGGTTGAGGTAGTACTCATGGCATAAGGCCAACGAGTTTGCCGTTTCTGATTAAAGTCATGAAACTCTGAAATATTAATGCCAAAGCGACCAGGTTCACCCCCAACTTCGTTTAAGGAAATCAAGCGATTATAAACGTAGAAAGCGGTATCTTCAACGCCTTTCGCCATCAATGGTCCCGTGTACTGTTGCATTCTCATCACAAAGTAAAGCCACTGCTCTTGTTCAGCTTGAGTCAGACAATCTTCATATTCCAGCAACAGCAACTTTTCGATAAAGTTCAATTCATTATTCAACAGTGGTGTGTAAGCTTTAGCCGCTTCAATCACTTCCTGAATATAGGAGAGAGAGACGCAAGATACACCCTCTGGAGTTATATAAGTTCTGTATACCGGAAACCGGGTAAGTAATTCTGCCAGCGCCCGCTTCAAACCGTTGATTGTAAAGTCATTGCCATGCCGATACATACCTGCTATTTTCTTTAACAGAAAACTCAGGTTATCAATATCACCAGCTAAATTTCTCTCTATGATCAGATGCTTTTTCTCAGCAACAATTTGCTCATAAGCGATTTTACTTCCTGTAATATCCGAGTAAATTTGAGTAAACTTATCTTGGTTTTCCGTTTGACAGAAAACATTATTGACATAATTTAAGTAATCATAACCAGAAGTGCCTTCAATTGACCAGTTACTAGGTAAATCTTCGCCAAACTGCAAAATTTTCTCAACAGTGATGTAGGTATCACCTACTTTTTCTTTCAGCCTCTCTAAATATTGTGTTGGGTTATAAAGACCATCAATATGGTCAATTCTCAAACCAGTAAACTTACCCTCTTCCACTAGCCGACAAATCAGAGAATGGGTATTATTAAATACCTTTAATTCCTCTACCTTAACTGATATCAACTCATTGACAGTGAAAAATCTTCTGTAATTAATCTCTTCAGCCCCAACTTTCCAATAAGAGAGACGATAGAACTGTTCAGAAAGTACACTATCTAACAGATTAAAACTTTCTGGTTTTCCTTGTTCACCATTAAAAAGTAGCAAATTCTCATCAATAAATGTTTTGATGTCTGAATTATCTGTGTAGAGTTCCCAAAGAAGCCCCTTAACAAAATCTGTCTGATCTCGTCTTTGCCGAATCGTTGCCTCTGAAGGAATATTTTTGACGCTATAGAGAATACCAAGCAACCTGACAAAGGTAGGATGCTTTCTCCCTAAATTTGCGACCAACTTACCTAAATTCCGATTTAAAAAATTGGCATAAGATTCTAATTTAAGTGGCAACGTCAAACCATAATATTTAACACTCAATCCACTTTCATCATACTGAAGTTGAATCTCACTATTTTCTAAACAATCTCCGTAAAAATTTCCCAGCAGCGGAGCCAAAATAGGTTCTATGGAACTAGCAAAAGGAGAATTCCAGGCAATATCAAAGTAGTCAACATAAGTTGAATCAGGACCATTTTCCAGCACATCCATGAGATACTTATTTTGACTGTCATAAGCCATATGGTTAGGTACAATATCCTGTACCCAACCCATCTCTTGCTGTTTGATGTCCTCAATTAAAGCTTCAAAATCTTCCTGGCTTCCTAATTCCGGATTTAACTGAGTAGGGTCAACAATATCATACCCGTGAGGGCTTCCAGGTCTTGCTTTAAAAATAGGAGAAGCATAAAGGTCAGAAATTCCCAATTCTGCCATATACCTTGTAATTGCTTTGGCTGCGTCAAAACCAAATGCAGAATTAAACTGAATTCGATAAGTAGCCGTTGGAATTCGCATATATCTCCTCTTCTTTCTCTGCGCCCTCGGCGCCTCTGCGGTTCGTTTATATAAAGTGGGCAATGCCCACCCTACATCCGTCGTCATTATAATCCCGAACTTTCGTAAAGCGCAAAACTCTGCCCTCTCAAAGTTAATTCCTGCCCCGAACTAATTTTCTCCGGCAAAAGCGAACCAGAACCTTGCCACTGTTCATCAGCAGAATCTAAAAGCTTTTTCCAACCCTTACTAGTCAATTCAGGACTGAAAGTCATATCACTTTCATTGAAGTTCATCAAGCAAAGTATCTGATTCTCCTCACTCCACCTGCGCCACCAGACTATTTTTTCAGCTTCAAGAAAACCAACTTCTATACTTTGGCGATCGCGCTTCACTAAAGCCGGAATTGTGTTACGCAATTGGATCAGGCGTTGATAAAACGACCACAGAACCAAGTGTTTTCCTTCTTTGCGTTTTTCCCAATTCAACTTGCACTTAACAAACGTTTCCGAAGATTCTGGATCGGGCGGTTCTCCTGCAAAGTGAAAAGCTTCAAACTCTGCTTTTCTTCCTTGCCTAACTGCCTTAATTAAATCTAGATCGGCGTGACTAACAAAGTAAGTGAAAGGCGCTTCTTCACCATACTCCTCACCCATAAATAGTAAAGGAATGTAAGGAGAAAGTAACACTGCACCCGCACCTAGCTTGAGGGCTTCAAACGATACAAGTTTGGATAACCGCTCACCTAGGAGTTGATTGCCTATCTGATCGTGATTCTGAATGCAGACGACAAATTGATTGGGTTGGCGATCGCCAACCGAATTCCCATGAAATCTTCGGCGATGCGGCGCATATTTCCAGTCATACACAAAGGTATCTCGGTAAGCTTTTGCCAAGTGTTCGCACTTGCCAAAATCTTGATAATACCCGATGTTATCCCCTGTCAGTAACGAATGCAGCGCGTGATGAAAGTCATCACTCCATTGGGCATCTAATCCGTATCCTCCTAACTCAGGCGGACGAATGATTCGGACATTATTTAAGTCACTTTCAGCAATCAGATAAACTTTTCGCCCCTGTTGCTTGGACAGTTCCGCAACATTTTCTGCCAGTTCTTCTAAAAAATGTTTAGCGCCTAAATCGTAGATAGCTTGAATTGCATCCAAGCGTAACGCATCAATGTGATGATCCCGTAACCAATACAGAGCATTTTGAATAAAAAAGTTACGCACATGATGGCTTTCGGCATCATCAAAGTTAATGGCACTGCCCCAAGGAGTGCGATAAGTTTCTGTAAAGTAAGGTGCAAACAGGCTCATGTAATTGCCTTCTGGACCAAAGTGGTTATAAACCACATCCAGAACCACGGCAATACCCTCTTGATGACAGGCGTCAACCAGCCGCTTCAACCCTTCAGAACCGCCGTAGGAGTTTTGGACAGCAAACAGATAAACCCCATCATAGCCCCAGTTGCGATAGGCATGTTGATTATCAGTAGGTTGATCGCCGGGGAATTGGGCGATCGGCATCAGTTCAATTGCCGTAACTCCTAACTCCCGTAGATCCTTCAATCGGGGAATTATCGCCTCAAAAGTGCCTTCTGGGGTGAAAGTACCAACGTGCAGCTCATATATAATCATCGCATCTAAAGGAACACCAGACCAATTGCTGTCATTCCACGTAAAGCTTTGGTCAATCACCTGCGAAGCTTTATGAACACCCTCTGGTTGGAAATACGATGCCGGATCTGGTCTGGTTTCACCAGTATTTAATTGATACAAGTAGAGCGTTCCTGGTTCAATATCCTTAGCCGTGACTTGCCAGTAGTCCCCCTCCTGCTGCTGCATCGGGACTAGCCGTGGCTGGGGCGAGACAATTTGTACTGCTACGGCATCTGTTTTCGGTGCCCAAACCGTAAATTCACAATTACCGTCACCTAAATAATGAGCGCCTATTTTCATAAAGGATTGTTAATTGTTAATTGTTAGTTGTTAGTTGTTAGTTGTTAGTTGTTAGTTGATAGTTGTTGGTTGTTGGTTGTTGGTTGATAGCTGATAGTAGTTAGTTGTTAGTTGTTAAAAATACCACTAACCACTAACCACTAACCACTAACCACTAACCACTAACCACTAACCAC
>CAXTSI010000300.1:537-11574 GCA_964246695.1 uncultured bacterium | reverse complement strand
GGCTAATGGCTAATGGCTAATGGCTAATGGCTAATGGCTAATGGCTAATGGCTAATGGCTTTTAACAATTAGCAATGAACAATTAGCAATTAGCAATTAGCAACTAACAACCAACAACTAACAACCAAAAACATGTCCATAACTGAAAACTACAAGTTAAACCTGATTCAATGGTATCCTGGTCATATTGCCAAAGCTGAAAAGTCATTACTTGAACAGCTCAAGCGGGTAGATGTGGTGCTGGAGGTCCGAGACTTTCGCATTCCCTTGACGACACGCCATCCTAAAATCGATGAGTGGGTTGGAAGTAAAATGCGGGTGTTGGTACTTAACCGGATAGATATGATTTCACCTCAAGTGCGATCGCTTTGGGTGGAGTGGTTCAAGCGCCACGGTGAAACGCCTTATTTTACCAATGCTCAACACGGACAAGGGATAACTGCAGTTGCCAAAGCCGCACAAACAGCTGGGGTGGAAATAAATAAAAGAAGAAGCGATCGCGGGATGTTACCCCGTCCAGTCCGTGCTGTAGTCATTGGCTTTCCCAATGTTGGTAAATCGGCTTTAATCAACCGTTTGTTGGGACGGCGAGTGGTGGAAAGTGCTGCGCGTCCTGGGGTAACTCGTCAACTGCGTTGGGTCCGAATTTCCGAGCAGTTGGAACTACTCGATGCTCCTGGTGTCATCCCTATTCGGTTGGATGACCAAGATGTAGGTTTGAAGTTAGCTATTTGTGATGATATCGGTGAAGCATCTTATGACAATCAGCGGGTAGCAGCAGCATTTATAGATTTGCTGAATTATCTGCAAGCTACAGCTAGTAATCTACTACCACATCAACCATTGCAGTCGCGATACGAACTTGACTCCACAACTATGACTGGAGAAGAATACTTGCACACCTTAGCAGAGCATCGCCACAAAGGTGATGTAGAGCGCACTGCACGGCAACTTTTAACAGATTTTCGTAAGGGGTTGTTGGGTGATATTGCTTTGGAATTACCGCCTGATTGAACAATTCGTAATTCGTAATTCGTAATTCGTAATTAATGGTTACACAGCCTCAATGCTTATTTTGATATTTATATTAGTATCCAAATCCAGTGGAGATCTGATAAAGATTTGATAAAGCTCTTGTGAAGAAGTCAGTACATTTTTAAGTACATGAAATCATGATTTTAAGTATTCGCCCTTCATACAGAATTTTTGTCTGTGATATGATTATTGAGACTAGTGAGCGGCTGTTAAAGTTAAAGGTGGGATGATTTGCAGGGTAATGGTTAGATTGGGCTAACAATGTTTTCCCTGTGTAAGTGTAGCTCCTAGTTCCTGAAGCCTCACTTCAAGTAGTCGCTAAACTCACATCTTGCACTCCTTGCAATAACGCTATTTTTGTAGGGTGGGCATCGCCCACCATTGACTGATCGGGCCTATTTTTGCGTTGGTGGGCAGTGCCCACCCTACCCTTATGAGAATTGTTTATCTCTGAATTTTGGCAATCAAGTAATATTTGATACAAAGTTGCCGTAATATTCTTGAGAGTTTGGTAAAGAAAAGGTTAAGCTTTAGTGTATCCCTTGCTTTAGCAATGCTGGCACTTCCTGCTTTCAGGATGGATCTAACACAGTCATGACTGAACTGAAACTGCGTCTACAAGAGGGAAATATCGAAAGAACGGTGACGGTGCATCAAGATGTATTTACAATGGGTCGTTTACCGCAATGTGACTTGTACTTGCCTTCTGGAGGAGTTTCCCGTTGCCATGCCCGGCTTGTAAAAACCGCTGCTGGTGTATGGAATATAGAGGATATGGGCAGCAAAAACGGGACACAACTAAATGAGCGCCTTGTTACCTCTCCTCAAGAGTTGCATAACAATGACATTATTTGGCTAGGGGATGTGAGCCTAATAGTGCAGTTGACACATTCGTGGGAATCGCTTGGGGGAAAGCAAGAAGGAGGCGATCAAGGAAGAACAATCCTTCGTAACGTTAAACAATTGCAGCAGCAATGGATACAAGCGTCGAGTCTTGATGGTGATGGCAGCAACAAGGACAAAACCATTGCCCGCCTCAAAGACTTGGTAGATATAGCAAGGAATCTCTCTGCGGCTGCATCAATAGAAGCAATTTTCTCCCAAGTGCAGCAAGTCGTTTTTCGTTATCTCAAGAGTATTGACCGCCTAGCATTGTTAATCGACGTGACTGATTGCGGCAAACTGGAGTTAATGAATGCTGCCACAAGAAATACGTCCCAACATAAAGATCTCCTCGCTGATGGTAGTTGGATTAGCCGTAGTATTTGCCAAAAGGTATTTGAGGAAAAAGTTGCCATTCAAACAGCTGATGCCCAGAAAGATGATCGGTTTGCTGGGGAACACAGTATTTTGATCAAAGACATTCGTAGTGCGATGGCGGTGCCTTTGTGGGATGAAAATAAGGTTGTCGGCGTTCTCTACGCCGATGCCCATCTTTCTTCTTACCATTGGATACTTGAAGGCGAGGAAGAACTCAGCTTTTTTTCGGCTTTAGCAAACCTTGTGGCTTCTAGTGTGCAACGTTGGCTGTTGGCAGAGAAACTTAAAAGTGAAGAGGTGATTCGCCACCGACTAGAACGCTACCATTCTCCAGCAGTTGTACAGCAGTTGATAGCTGTAGGAGTATTGCCAGGTGGTCGTTTACCTCCACAAGAAAGTGAAATCAGTATTTTATTTGCCGACCTTGTCGGTTTTACGGAGATTTCTGAAAGATTAAAGCCAACTCAAATTGCCGAACTCCTCAATAATTTATTTGAAGAGATGTTGCAGGAAGTGTTTGCTTGGGGCGGAACTTTGGATAAGTATATTGGCGATTGCATTATGGCATTTTTTGGTGCGCCCGAACCGCAAAGCGATCATGCCGATCGCGCTGTCGCCACTGCTATGGGAATGCTAACTCGTCTGGAAAATCTCAATGCCAAGAATTTTTGGACCGAACCGCTACAATTGCGGATTGCAATTAACAGCGGTAAGGCTGTAGTTGGAGATGTTGGCAGTTCCCAAAGGGTAGAGTATACAGCTCTGGGAGCAACTATTAATCTGGCTGCTCGCATGGAAGCAGTTTGTCCTCCTGGTGAATGTATCATCAGTGAAGCCACTTATCACATGCTTTCACAACCCTCATGCTTCGAGCAAATGGGAGATTACCGCTTTAAAGGTATTAATCGATTGGTGAAGATTTATCAAACCAATATGCAGGTAATGGGGAATCGCTAATTGCTAATTGTTCATTGCTAATTGCTAATTGCTAATTGTTGATTGCTAACTGCCATTAGCTATTAGCAATTAGCCATTAGCGATTAGCCATTAATTTTTCTTTTGAATTTGGTGAGAGTGGCGCATTCTGGTACGATCGGGCAATGCAAATTTATTGTACACTAGGTAAGTAGAGTTTTATAGTAATAATACAGAGACAAAGTGTATATTTTAATTCTATTAAAGTTGCGAAATTTTAACATTTAGAAACCAAACACTCGCTAAGAGACTAGAATTTGGGTGGTAGTGTCCAGAATAGAGATTTGGTAAAATCAGGAGCTACCGCAAGCTATTTTGTAACGGGAGGTCTGGGAATGGCTATTGCCACTATTAATCCGGCAACCGGGGAGTTGCTCAAAAGTTTTGAGCCGCTTCCCGATGCAGAAATTGCCAATAAAATAGATTTGGCACAACAGGCTTTTGAGCAGTACAGTAAGACTAGTTTTGCTATGCGATCGCTTTGGATGCAAAAAGCTGCTGACATCTTGGATCAAGACAAAGCTGAATTTGCCAAGTTAATGACCTTGGAAATGGGCAAGCCGTTCAAAGCTGCGATCGCTGAAGCAGAAAAATGTGCCCTTGTCTGTCGCTACTACGCCGAACACGCTGCTGGTTTCCTTGCGGATGCGCCAGTGCAAACCGACGCCAGTCATAGTTTTGTCCGTTACCAACCACTAGGGGTTATTCTCGCAGTGATGCCGTGGAATTTTCCCTTCTGGCAAGTGTTCCGCTTTGTCGCACCTGCGCTGATGGCAGGAAATGTGGGATTGCTCAAACACGCTTCTAATGTGCCACAATGTGCATTGGCAATTGAAGAAATTATCCAACGCGCAGGTTTCCCAACAGGCGTATTTCAAACTCTGTTGATTGGTGCTGCGAAGGTCGCCGATTTAATGGCTGATGACCGTGTGAAAGCTGCTACATTAACAGGAAGCGAACCTGCAGGTGCTTCTTTAGCAGCAGCCGCAGGAAAACAAATTAAAAAAACCGTCTTGGAATTGGGAGGAAGTGACCCGTTCATCGTGTTAGAAAGTGCAGACCTAGAGGCGGCAGTTGTCACGGCGACGACAGCCCGAATGTTGAATAACGGGCAATCTTGTATTGCGGCGAAACGTTTCATCGTGGCTGAGGCGATCGCAGACAAGTTTGAAAAGCTACTGCTAGAAAAATTTGCGGCGCTGAAAGTTGGCGATCCTATGGAACCAGACACCGACTTAGGACCATTAGCAACCCCCGATCTTCTCAATGAATTGGACCATCAAGTGCAAGTTAGTGTCAAGAGCGGAGCAAAAGTTCTCACAGGTGGACATCCTTTATTAGATCGTCCTGGTAATTTCTATTCGCCAACAATTATCACAGATATTCCCCCAGGTAGTCCAACGGAGCAAGAAGAATTTTTTGGTCCGGTAGCTTTGTTGTTCCGCGTTCCAGATATCGATCGAGCGATCAAAGTCGCAAATGCCACACCGTTTGGCTTAGGTGCTAGTGCTTGGACGACGAATGACCAAGAACGCGATCGCTTGATCGAGGAAATCGAAGCAGGTGCGGTATTTATCAACGGTATGGTAAAATCCGATCCTCGAATGCCCTTTGGTGGCATCAAGCGTTCTGGTTATGGAAGAGAATTAAGTATCCAAGGCATACAAGAGTTTGTCAATGTTAAAACTGTGTGGGTTAAATAATAATCTACCGAAATCTACCGAAACGCCAAGGATGTAAAGAGGATAAACAGATCAAAATGAAAAACACGGCAGAACTACTAGTACAGTGTTTGGAAAATGAAGGGGTGCAATATGTTTTCGGACTCCCTGGCGAGGAAAACCTGCACGTTTTGGAAGCGTTGAAAAATTCTTCCATTCAATTTATTACCACCCGTCACGAACAGGGGGCGGCGTTTATGGCTGATGTCTACGGACGTCTGACAGGAAAAGCGGGGGTGTGTCTTTCTACACTTGGTCCTGGTGCAACAAATTTGATGACCGGGGTAGCAGATGCAAACTTGGATGGTGCGCCTTTGGTAGCGATTACCGGGCAAGTAGGAACAGATCGCATGCACATCGAATCCCATCAATATTTAGATTTGGTGGCGATGTTTGCACCTGTGACAAAGTGGAACAAGCAGATTGTCCGACCTAGTATTACACCGGAAGTTGTGCGCAAAGCTTTTAAGCTAGCGCAAACCGAAAAACCAGGCGCGGTTCACATCGATGTGCCGGAAAATATTGCTGCCATGCTTGTAGAAGGCAAACCCTTGTGTAAGGGTACTGTCGAAAAAACCTTTGCCTCTTTTCACAGTATTAGGGCAGCAGCAGCAGCAATTTCCCAAGCGACTAATCCCCTAATTTTAGTCGGAAATGGTGCAATCCGCGCTCAAGCCAGTGATGCTGTAACGCAATTTGCCACCGAGATGAATATCCCCGTTGCCAATACTTTTATGGGCAAAGGAGTGATTCCTTATACTCATCCCTTAGCTTTATGGTCAGTGGGATTACAGCAGCGAGATTTCGTCAACTGCGGCTTTGACAACACAGATTTAGTGATTGCCATTGGCTATGACTTGATTGAGTTTTCCCCGAAAAAATGGAATCCTGTTGGCAGCATTCCAATTGTTCATATTGCCGCCAGCCCAGCAGAAATTGATAGTAGTTACATCCCTAAAGTTGAAGTCGTGGGGGATATTTCTGATTCCCTGTTTGAAATCTTAAAGTTGGCAGATCGCCAAGGTAAATCCAGTCCCTATGCTATCAGCTTACGAGCAAATATTCGTGCCGATTACGAACAATACGCTCACGATGACGGATTTCCTATTAAACCACAAAAGTTAATTTATGACTTGCGGCAGGTAATGGGACCAGATGATATTGTGATATCTGATGTCGGCGCACATAAAATGTGGATTGCCCGTCATTATCATTGCCATAGCCCGAATACTTGCTTGATTTCTAATGGCTTTGCGGCAATGGGTATTGCCATTCCTGGCGCTGCTGCTGCCAAACTTGTTAATCCTGACCGCAAAGTCGTTGCGGCAACAGGCGATGGCGGCTTTATGATGAATTGCCAGGAATTAGAAACTGCTTTGCGTATCGGTACGCCCTTTGTCACGTTAATTTTCAATGATGGTGGCTATGGGTTGATTGAATGGAAGCAAGAAAATCACTTTGGCAAAGGCAGAGCATCTTTTGTGCATTTTGGCAACCCTGATTTTGTCAAATTTGCCGAAAGTATGGGTCTAAAAGGCTACCGTGTTGAGTCGGCTACTGATTTGGTTCCCATGCTGAAAGAGGCTTTGGTACAAGATGTACCAGCAGTGATCGATTGTCGTGTTGACTACCGGGAGAATATCCGGTTTACGCAAAAAGCCGGCGATTTGAATTGCGCAGTGTAGGCAACGGTGAAAGTACGGGATGTAACGGATGAGTTGTCTATGTGACGCAAATATAATTCATTCGTTAAATCTTGTACCTTCACCGTTCTTATATTTAGCCGATGGAAAGTCGGGGGGAATTGTGGGTGATCAAACTGGCAACGGATGACTAACGGATGTAGCGGATAAGTGATCTTTGAGTCCCACAGATCACACATCCGTTATATCCGCTACAACATCCGGTGAAAATTCCCGGCAATGGTTTTTGGCAACGGATGACTAACGGATGTAGCGGATAAGTGATCTTTGAGTCCCACAGATCACACATCCGTTATATCCGCTACAACATCCGTTGCCCCTTTGCAGCTTCATCAAGTCTGTTGTTGGCATCTTTGGCAAATTTCAGCAGTAACACACTGACACTGCTATAAATGCCGCCTTCAGATGCTGCAACTTTTCCTGCTGAAACTTTTCCTGAAAAGAGTAGCAAAATACTTGCAAAACCAATGATTCCACTAACAGTTAGGAATCTGTAGGCGAGGTTGAATGCTGCACGTGCTTGGCGAAGTCGCTCTTGATAAATACTATGGCGTTCTTGGTAAATAATATTGGTAGATTGATTTTGGTTATTCATATTTGTTGCCCTTGCAATTAACTCTACAATTTCATTTAAATTGGGCAATGGCGGAGATGCTGGTTGAGAAATAGTTGACTTATAGCGGAATTAGCGCCAACTTTTAGTTGTGGTAGGGTGCATTCTTGCTTGCCGTAACGCACCCCTAACTGTTAGGCTGGTGCGTTACATCATCGCCTATAGGAATCCGTGCGCCTATCGCGTGAATATACATGTAGGGTGGGCATTGCCCACCAAAACCCGGATCTGATGGGCTTAAGTATGAATATGGATTTTTCAGGCAAGAAGTAGACCACAATATGATCGTAAGGGCGGGGTAACCCCGCCCCTACAATATGGTCAATTCTGTTTGAAGGCTGACGCCTAAGCTGTCTGAAACAACCGAATTTCGTCAAACGATGCTTAATTTGTATAGTGCGTAAGTCCTAGAATCCTATATGTACCCTATAATTAATTAGTGCGTTAAGCGATCGCGCTTCGCACCTTATTTGGTAATCTGATATCTTGCACCAGCATCAAAAACCGGGTTTCTTGCAAATATTCAAGGCTGAGACCCTTTATTTGTGGTTGAGAAACCCCTTCGGGTTCGCAGTCGCCTACGGAGGGAAACCCTCCTCATGCGCGCTGTCTCACCGGTTTTTTAGGTCTTATTGAGAATGGTGCAAGATCTGAGTAATGGCACTTAACTTTAGCCCTGAAATAAATGACTGGCTCAAAGCTGATGAAAAGTGATGGCGCGATCGCTTAGAGTTGCCTCAGAGTATATTCAAAAAGTTAAGTCAGCCCTTCAGCGTAATAGCTATTCTAGCCAGAATGCTTTAGCTGGAGACGTAGGGGTATCTCTATCAACTGTAAAAAGCTTCCTGAGTGGCAAACCTGTTGATTATCTGAATTTTGTTGAAATTAGCGATAAATTGGGTCTAGACTGGCAAGCGATCGCATATAAAGAACCTGAAATCCAACCGCCTCAGCCTCCAACAAATGGGGAGCGATCGCCGTTCATCATTGGAACTCCCATCACCCATTCTCGTGACTTTTTTGGGCGTGAGAGAGAACTAAAACGTCTCTTCAACTTACTCAAACGGCTTCCCCTGCAAAATGCTGCTATTATCGGCAAGCGGCGCAGTGGCAAAACCTCTCTGCTACACTACTTGAAAAACATCACTAACACTCCACCAGAACACTTACGTCACGATCAAAAGTATGATTGGTTACTGCATCCTGAAAATTATCGTTGGATTTTCGTTGACTTTCAAGATCCACGCATGGCAAGCAAGGAGAGGCTACTGACTTACATCCTAGAAGGCCTGAGTATGAAAGTGCCGACACCTTGTGACTTGGATCATTTTATGGACGTGGTTAGCAGCAATTTGCGTAATCCTACAGTCATCTTACTAGATGAAATTGGCGTTGGGTTGCAACGCTGTCCAGAGTTGGATGATGGATTTTGGGAGAGTTTGCGTTCATTAGCAACTAACCACACAGGGGGAAATCTAGCATTTGTCTTGGCAACTCATGAATCACCCATTGAACTTGCTCGTAATACCGGACATAGTTCACCCTTTTTCAACATTTTCGGCTATACCGCGACTTTAGGAGCGCTGACTGAGGCAGAAGCGCGGGAATTGATAGCGAGTTCGCCAATTCCCTTTCCTGATGACGATGTAGAGTGGATTTTGACTCAAAGTTGCTGCTTACCACTCTTGGTGCAAATTCTTTGTCGGGAAAGATTGTTTAGTCTGGAAGAGGGAGAGACTGATGATAATTGGCGCGAAGAAGGGTTACGACAGATAGCACCATTTGCTCATTTGTTGGAAACAGAAAGGGAGAGCTAAAAAAATGCCTTTTAGCAGTTACAAAAGTATTGGCGCTGTTGCCAAAGAATTTCAAATTAAGTATATTCGTGATGATTTCATTATTGAAATTGAATTTGCGGTTAGTGATGTTTTTCGGCAGGAATTAGATTTAATTTTCAATGAAGGAGTTTTTGATAATTCCGAAATAGCTATTTGTGAGAATATCATTTATCCAGTTTTGAAAGAAGTTTGGAAAGCTTATCGGAGTAATTTTTTACTCTGGAGTCACCAGACGTTAATTTATAATGAAAACTTGTGCGGTGTTCCTGATTATATATTGGCAAAGCGTTCTCCCCTTGGCACTGTAGTTTTTGACAAGCCATATTTCGTGTTAGTTGAAGCCAAGAAAGAAAGCGACTTTACTGAAGGCTGGGGTCAGTGCTTTTCAGAAATGGTGGCAGTGCAGCGTCTGAATAATGAGCCAGAACAGACGATCTTTGGGATTGTTTCTAATGGAGCAATCTGGCAGTTTGGTAAGCTAAATTTAGATATTTTTACACAAAACAAAACTTTCTATACAATTCAGGATTTGGAACGGCTATTCGCTGCTGTTAACTATGTTTTCCAACAGTGTGAATTACAATTAGATAATCAAGGGTTAACAATCAACCCGTTCTAACTCTCGTTAGTTCTGAGATATTCATTTTATGAAAGCACACCGTATAGAAACAACATTAACAGAAAATGGAACCTTAACCATAAAGGATTTACCATTTCAGGCTGGAGATGCAGTTGAAATCATCATTAAAGAACGTCTTTCGCACCCTCCAGAATCTAATCCTTATCCCCTGCGAGGCAAACAACTATATCACTATGATGACCCATATGAGCCTCAATACTGCGCAGGTTTTATTTGTTGGTCAGGATTTCAGGTGTGTAGAGACGCGACGCCCAACGGGAAAGCCAGTTCCCTACGCAGGGAAACCCTCCTGCAGGACTGGACTCACCAGTCGCCTACGGAGGGAAACCCTGCTACAGCGCACCGCGAGAATTTCGCGTCTCTACAGGGTTTATCGGTAAATAAATCAGTTTATCCTTCAAATGCCCACATTTTTAGATAAATGCCATGACTCTAAAACTGCATAGCTTACCTAACAGTTTACCTCTAGATGGTGCTGTCCGCATTGAATTAGTAGAAGGAGTGCTGATATTTCGCGCTTCTAGTCTGGTACAGGAGAGAATTGAAATATTAATAGCTAAACAAAAAAAATCTGCTCTTACTTCTGAAGAAGAAAAAGAATTGGATGAATATGAAGAATTAAGCGATTATCTCACTTTGGTTAACAGGACTATGAGAAATGTTTTACTAAAGCCTCTACATGGCACAGTTATTCGCTATCACGACCCATTTGAACCTGCTGTGCCTATTGAGGATTGGGAAGTACTGCAATGATATTCAGAAATTAACTATCTTTTCCAACTATGTCAATTGCAGTTAGATAGTCAAACTACATGAGTAAAAAATATTATTTGTATATTATAACGAATAAGTACAACACTGTGCTTTACACAGGAGTAACTAATGACTTGCAAAGGAGGGTTTATGAACACAAGTCAAAATTGATAGATGGATTTACAAAAAAATACAATGTGACAAAATTAGTTTATTACGAAATATTTGACGATAGCTACGCAGCGATTAGTAGAGAAAAACAGATTAAAGCTGGGTCTAGGCAAAAGAAGATTGATTTAGTCAATAGTATGAATCAAGAATGGAAAGATTTATATGCTGAATTGTAAATTGTTATCGTGTCATTGCAAGCGTTGCGAAGCAATCGCCAGAAATGGGATTGCTTCACTGCGCTGTCGCTGCGTTCGCAATGACATAGCTCCTCACTATGAATCAAGAATGGAAAGATTTATATGCTGAATTGTAAATTGTTATCGTGTCA